>JBFJXC010000105.1:0-10190 GCA_041623325.1 Lentisphaeria bacterium
AACCACGAGACCGAGCGGCAGACCATCGCCACCAGCCAGGCCGACTACGCCAGCCAGGATCCGGAAGTGCGTCGCCGGGCGATCCTCATCCTGGGCAAGTACGCCGTCCCCAGCGCCCAGGGCACCGTCATCCAGGCCTTGGACGATCCCGACGCGGCGGTTCGGCGGGCGGCCGTGGTCTCCATCGGGGAACGGCTGCCGCCGCCCCCTCAGGCCGTCAACCCGCTGCTCTGCCGGCTTGGCGATGCCGACGTGCATGTCCGTCGCATTGTCTCCTCCATGCTGCCGCGCATCATCACCCGCCGCCGGCCAATCTTGATCCGGCAGGATGGCAAGCTCGTGAAAGTGGCGCCGCCGGCCTATCCCTCCGCCGTGGTCCAGGCCATAACCAAGGCCTTCGCCGACGGGGATGCCACGGTTCGCCAGAACATGCTCAGCATCCACCAGCTCGTGGCCGACGTGGTGGGCCACGAGGTCCTGACACCCCTGCTGCAGGATGCGGATCGGGACAACCGCATGCTGGCTGTCCAGGCCTGTCATCAGGCCCTGGGTCCGGATGCCTTCGCGGAGGCGGTTCTGCCGCTGGCTACCGACCCCGACCGCCTGATCCGGCTGTTCCTGGCCAGCAGCCTCGCCTCCAGACCCGTGCCGGCCGCGGTGCCGATACTGAACCGGCTCGCACAAGCCGACGATCCGGAGATCGCAGCCGAGGCATACTGCGGCCTGCTTAAGCTCACGCAGCCCGTGGATCCGGCCCGCCTCCAGGCGCTGCTGGTCGCCCCCGCGCTGCCGTCCGCATCCGCCGCGCGCCTGATCGGCCTGCTGGGGCGGCAATCGGAGGAAATCTTCGGCCCGATGCTGCTTAGCCTGACCGAACACACCAGCAGCGAGGTTCGGGCCGCGGCCATTCGGGCCAGTGCGGCCGTTTCCGCCCAGGATGCGGATCCTGCGCAATACCTGCCCATGCTGGAGGATTCCAGCCGGGCGGTTCGGCAGGCCGCCGGCAATGTCTTGCTGGGCACCAGGCTCTCTGCCGAGCAGTTTCGCCTTCTCCTGCAGAATCCCAATGCCGATGTGCGCGGGCTCGCTGTGTCCCTCAGCCGCACGGCCCCAGCCGACCTGGCCGGGGAGATCCTGGAGGAACTCCTGCTGGACGAGGACGACGCCATCCGGGCCCGGGTCCTGCCGGAAATCGCCCGCCGGCGCGGGGATGGCTGGCTGGAGATCCTGACCGTCTCCCTGCAGGACGACGACCGCGATGTCCGCCTGGCCGCCGTGCGCGCTCTGGGCGCTGCCCCCGATCCCGCCGCGCGGACCGCCCTGGCCACCTTCGCCCACGCCACTCGGGATCCCGAACTGCTCCGGCTGATCCAGGCCTACCTGCGCCGCAAACCCGGGAGAGCCCGATGAAACTCGTCAGCGCCCTGCTCTTGGCCAGCCTGCATCTGCCCGCCGCGCGGGCCCAGGAAGGGCCGGTCCTCCCTGCCGACGCCACGCCGAGTGCTGCCAAGCCGCCAGCCACCCGCCTCTTGCGCCTGGTCGACGGCCAGGCCATCCGGCGCCGCTACCCCTACGCGCTGCCCACGCTGCTCAAAGCCGTCAACGAGCGCACCACCCTGCACATGGACGAGCAGCCGGCCATCATCAGCTCCTTCGAGGACGAGGCCATCTTCCAAGCCCCCTTCATCTTCGTGAATTTCGCCGACCGTCAGGACTGGACCTTCTCCCCGCTTGAGCGCCAGAACCTGAAGGCCTATCTGGAAGGCGGCGGGTTCATCTTCGTGGATGCCGGCATCAGTGCCGAGTTCCTGCGCGGCGATACGCGCCACGGCCAGCACCACAGTTTCGCCGAATGGGATGCCGCCCCCCAGCTCAAGGAGGCCTTCGCCACCGTCTTCCCCGGCAAGCCCTTCCAGCCGCTTAAACGCTCCCACCCTTTGTTCCGATGCTTCTACAAAGGCCTGCCTGATTCGGGAAACTTGCCCGACACCGTGCGCGATTTCGTGGTCAACGAGAAATGGCCCGACGGCACCTACTCGGCCGTGGCCCTGCATCTGGACGGCCGCATCGCGGTGCTGGCCATGCCCATCATCTCCATGGGCTGGGGCAAGGATCCGTTCGGCAACTGGGCCTCCACCATCAGCTTCCGAATCCGCGAAAGCGCCGAGGGGCTCTCCGAGCGGCTCGAGACCGCGGCCTACTCCGGCGAGCGCTTCGAGACCGTCCGCGAGGACACCCGCAAGGACATCATCTACTGCCAGAAGAAGGCCCTGCCCGCCTGGGTCCAGGAACCCGACGGCCACTGGCGCGTCTTCCGCTACTACCAAAGCCGCGAGATCAGCGACTTCGCCCACGTCTTCTACACCCGGCTCGGCATCAACATCCTCGTCTACGCCGCCACCCACTGATGCAGGGGCCACCGCAGCCTCCCCAGCGCCTCTTCAGCCCGCTTGGTTTCATTTGCCATCGGGGGCACTAGATTAAGCGCTTTCATTGAACCGGTAACTTCGAAGGAATTATTCTATGAACGTCCTTGTCATCGGCAGCGGCGGCCGGGAGCATGCCCTGGCCTGGAAATTGGCCCAGAGCCCGCAGGCGGAAACCGTCTACTGCGCCCCCGGAAGCCCCGGAATGTCCGGCATTGAATGCATCGCGCTCACGGACCATGCCGAGCTGGCCGACTTCGCGGCCAGCCACCGGGTTGGCCTGACCGTGGTGGGGCCGGAAGTGCCGCTTTGCGAGGGCATCGTGGATGTCTTCAAGGCGCGGGGTCTGCGCATCTTCGGCCCCAGCCGGGCAGCGGCCCAGCTGGAGGGCAGCAAGACGTTCGCCAAGGAATTCATGTCCAAGTACGGCATTCCCACCGCCGAGGCCGCCTGCTTTACCAATGCGGCGGACGCGGTCGCCTACGTCCGGGAAAAAGGGGCGCCCATCGTGGTGAAGGCGGACGGGCTGGCCGCCGGCAAGGGCGTGATCGTGGCCCAGACCGAGGCCGAGGCCGTGGAGGCGGCCCGGAGCTGCTTCGAGGGCGCGTTCGGAGCGGCCGGCAGCCGGGTGGTCATCGAGGAATGCCTGATCGGCGAGGAGGCCTCCATCCTGGCCTTCTGCGACGGCCGCACGATCGTACCCCTGGCCAGCTCGCAGGACCACAAGCGGGTCGGGGAGGGCGACACTGGCCTGAACACCGGCGGCATGGGAGCCTACTCGCCGGCCCCGGTGGTGACCGCTGAAGTCTGGAGCGCCGTGCAGGAGCAGGTGCTGGACCGCTTCCTGACGGGGTGCCAGCAGGAGGGCCTGGACTACCGCGGCGTGATCTACGCGGGCGTCATGCTCACGGCCCAAGGCCTGAAGGTGCTCGAGTTCAATGTGCGCTTCGGCGATCCCGAGACTCAGGCGGTATTGCCGCGCCTGGAAAGCGACCTGCTGGAGGCGATGGTCGCCACCGCCGACGGCAAACTGGCCGACGTTTCGCTGGACTGGTCCGACGAGCCCGCCGTCTGCGTGGTCATGGCCTCCGGAGGCTACCCCGGCAACTACGCCAAGGGCTTTGCCATCAGCGGCCTGGAAGCGGCCGCCCAGACCGGCGCCCTCGTCTTCCATGCGGGAACGGGACACGACGGCACCTCGTTCGTCAACACCGGCGGCCGGGTTCTGGGCGTCACCGCCCGGGGCGGCAGCATTGCCCAGGCGGTCCAGAATGCCTACCGGGGTGTAGACGCCATCAGCTGGACCGGCGCCTTCTGCCGGCGCGACATCGCCTATCGGGCCTTGAACCGATAATACCGCCAGTCGGGCCGGAAAAGCCATGACCGGGTGCCGCGCACTGAGACCGCGGCAACCCTTGGCAACAATAGGCCAGATCACCTCGGCGGCTCACACCTCACTTGTTGCCGCTAGGCTGGCGTGGGCACAGTTGAACGCCCGGGTTTTCGCGCCCAGGTTGCCGTGTCCGGGCACTCCGCGGCCGCCTTCGCTCCCGGCCTTTTATTGCGCTTTCTGGGACAATCCCCTATCTTATGGGGCAAAGCGGAGGCAGCCCCCGCCGAACACGAGCGCAGCCGAAGGGTAAAGAGCCATGTCGAAACTGGTGTGCATCCACGGAGACAACAAGGGCGACGAATTCCCCATCCCTGAAGGCGCCTCGACCATCGGCCGCAGCCAGGATTGCAACTTTGTGCTGTTCGACCACTCCTGCTCCCGCCACCACTGCCGTATCCACAAGAGCGGCAAACGGTATTCGGTGGAAGATCTGGACAGCCACAACGGCACCTACCTCAACGGCAAGCGCATTGCCGAATGTGTCCCCTTTAAGATGGGGGCCCATATTCGGCTGGGAAACACCGTGCTGGAGGCAAGCACCAAGTCCATCGGCAGCGCTCTGGACCAGGCGGCCATCGACATGACCGCGGAGATCATCGAATCCCGCCAGGAATACGGCCAGGTGCTCAGTCACGTGGCCGCGGCCGCCTGCCGGGGCCAGCATGCGGAGGCGTCGCATCCCCATCTCCAGAAGTATTTTCCGACCCTGTGCCGGATGCTGCGCCTGCTGATCGGCCATCACGGCCATTGAGCCCTCCTCCGCGGCCCTTCCCAACAAAAATCCCGGACCGTTCCACTGGCTGGATCGTGTCCGGGATTGTCATAGTCGGGCTGCACTAGTGCCCGCCGCTGGCGACCGCCTAGCGGCGCCAGCGCTCGTTCAGGACCGTCTCCGACTCCAATTCCAAACGCTCGTAGAGGGCACCCACGGCCTCGCTCTTCTTCTGGTTCTCCAGGCGTTTGGCAATGGCCTCGCGCTGCTTTTCGAACTCCGCCGCGTCGGGCAAAGTCCGGGACTCCAAGTAAACCACCAGCGCCCCGCTGTCGGTCTGGATGGGATCGATCACCGTGTTCGCCTTGGCTTCGGAAACCGCCTCGAGCACCTTCTCGGCCTCCGGCAGGGTGCGGGGCGGGCGACTGCGGTTAAGGTCCTCGACGGCCTGGAACGCATAGGCCTTGGCCAGCTCGGCAAAGGCCTTGTCGGCCTCCAACCCCACGCGCAGGGCCTCGACGGCTTCGGCCGCCTTCTGACGGGCCATTTCGGTGGCGCGCTCGCGGTTCATCTGAAAGCTGACGCGATTGCTCAGGCCCGGCTCTTCATCGAAGGCAGGCAGGTAGGCGGCCTTGGTGTCCAGCCAGCAGCTCACGAAGAAGGCGCTGCGGCCCTTTACAACATCGGCCAGGGGCTCCTGGGCATTCAACTTGTAGGCGGCCGCTAACAGCTCACGCTCGTAGCCCAGAGGCTGAATGGCGCCGCTGTCCTTGAACCACTGGGTCTCGGTGACGGTCACCTTCTGATCCGCCGCCGCCTCCCTGAAGGCATCGGCGGCGGAACGCTCGCCCTTGGCTTCCACGGCCTTGAAGGCCGTGTCGGCAAAGGCCGCAGCGGCGGCTTCGGCCAAGGCCTCGGCCTTTTCATCCAAGAGGTTCTGTCGAATCTCGGCAGACACCTCCGCCAGGGTGCGGCCGTCGCGGCGGTTGTCGAGTTTGATCAGATGATAGCCGTAGGAGGTCTCCACCAGCTCACTGACTTCGCCCTTCTTGAGGGCGAAGGCCGCCTCCTCGAAGGGCTTGACCATCATGCCGCGCGGGAAATAGCCCAGATCGCCGCCCTTGGTCTTGCTGCCGGGATCCTCGGAATGCTGACGGGCCAGCTTGGCAAAATCCTGCCCCTCGGCAATCTGCTTGCGGATGCCTTCCAGCTTGGCCCTGACCTTGGCGCGAGCCTCGTCGCTATCGCCGCTCTTGGAGAGCAGCAGGATATGGCTGGCCTGAACCTCCTCGCGTTGGTAGGTTTCCTGATTGTCGTCGTAGTAGGCCTTGATGTCGTCGTCGGTGATGGAAACGCTCGCCTTGAAGTCGTCCGTCTTGAACTGGGCCACCAGGGCTTTCTTCTGTTCGGGAACGAAGTAAGGCATCAGATACTGGTCGATCTTGCTCTGGATCAGTTGGGCGTCGGGTCCGGCCGCCTGCATGACTTTCAGCTTGGCCGGGGTTCCGGCCAGGGCCAGGTCGTCCCGGTAGGATTCGACATGGCGGGTGTAGAAGTCGCGGGCCATCTGGGTTTCCAGCAAGGCGGTGATCTGCTTGCGGATGTCGTCGTCCAAGGCTTCGGGGGCCTGTCCGGGAAGCGTTTCCAGGAAACAGGCCACGGCGTAGTCGCTGCCGTCGCGCACCGGACTGGTGAAGAGGGCGTTCTGGTTTAGGGCGTAGGCGCGGCGCTGCAGGTTGGGTCGCTTGCCGATGTTGGGGATGGCGGGGGCATCGCCGGAAAAGGGTCCGCTGTCGGCCACGGTGGCCCCGGCGGCCTTGGCCGCGGTGGTGAAGAGCTCGGCGGCGGGAACGTCGGGCTGCTTGGCCTGCTGGGTCTTCAGACCGGCCTGGAAGGCCCGGGCGCTGGTGGCGGCCAGCTTTTCAGCGGCTTCTTGCTGCAGGCGGGCCGCGATCGTGTCCTTGACCTGCTCGAAGCTTCTGCCCTTGTAGGCGGCCTGGTTCTTCTCGAAATCGGCCTGGACCGCGGCCGGAGCCACAACCGCCTTTTCCAGGTACTCCTTGGCGGCGAAGGTCGCCACCCGGATCCGCCGCTTTTCCGCCGTGAGCAACTCACCCTTGTGCTCCTGGAAATAGGCCTGAATCTGCTCGTCCGTCGGGACGACCTTGGCGGCCTTCAGATAGTCATAGTAGTTGAAGGAGGCATGCTTCAGATTCAGCTTCTCCTCCTGGCGCTCGAACTCGTCGCGGATCTCCTCTTCCGACACCGCCACACCGGCGCTGGCCTTGGACTCCAGGCGCTCAAGGGCGATGTTCTCGCGGATGATCTGGTCGAACTGCTGGCCGTTCATGCGCCGCGACTTCAGAAAGTTCTCCGCAAAACCCTTGTAGGCGTCGGCACTGAACTTGCCGTCGTCCTGGAAAATCCACAACCCGCTGATCACCTTCATGACCTCTTGGTCGTCGACCTTGTCCAGCTTCTGCCGGCGGGCTTCCTTCAGCCCCCGGATCCGCCTCAGAGTCTGGTCCACCCAGAAACTGAACATGCGGCTCTCCCGGCTCAAAAGCTGGCCCGAGCGCAGCAGAAAGGTGATTTCGGTGGCGGTCATCGCCTCCATGAAGCGGTCGGGATTGATGCGCTTGCCGTACATGCGGCCGATTTCCCGAGTTTGGGAACCGCCTCCGCCGCTGCCGACCGGACCGTACATGAAGACAAAGGGAATGACGATGACCAGGGCGATAACCAGAAAAGCCAGCTTGCCGTGTTTTTCGCAGAATCGGTTGAACTGGGTAATAATCATGAACGCAACCCCTTATCGCTGATTTGCCAAGATATGCCGAGGCACCTCGCCTCTGTCCCGAAGTCTAAAGGGCGCCTAAGATACAGGGGGAAAACAAGCTTGACAAGATGCCCTTCCAGGTTTCGACGGCTACGGTGTCCGGATGCTTCGGAATGAGGCCAGTCGCAGCCCGGCTCCGTTCCCGGACAATGGGGCCGCGCCCTACTCGCCGCGCAGGGTGCGGATGGCCGCGGCCATGCCCTCGGGCGCCTTGAAGACACTGGTCCCGGCCACCAGCATGTTGGCGCCGGCCTCCAGTACCGCCGGAGCCGTGCGCGCGTCGATGCCTCCATCCACCTCCAAGTGTATGGCCCGCCCGCTCTGGTCGATCATCTGGCGGATCCGCCGGATTTTCGGCAGCATCTCCGGTCGGAAGGCTTGCCCACCAAAGCCGGGTTCGACCGTCATGACCAGGATCAGATCGAGCAGATCCAAGTACGGTACCAGGGCTTCGGCATCGGTTCCTGGGCGAAGACTCAGCCCCGCCGAGCAACCCAGCCGGCCAATGGCGGCCAGCGTCTGGCCGATATCCTCGTCAACCTCCACATGGATGGTCAGCTGATCCGCGCCGGCGGCCGCGAACGTTTCAACATAGCGCCCCGGCTCGGAAATCATCAGGTGCACATCATAGGGTAGGGCGCTGGATTTGCGGATGGACTGGATCACCGGCGGTCCCAACGAGATGTTGGGCACAAAATGCCCGTCCATCACGTCCACATGGATGATGTCCGCCCCGGCGGCTTCCACGCGGCGGATGTCGTGACCCAAGTCGGCGAAGTCCGCGGCCAGGATGGAGGGGGCCACCAGAATACGATCGGTAGGCAACAAGGTCAGCGGTTTCTTATCCATGTTACAGCACTCGCAATCTAGGGTTCGGGAATCGGAACGAACGCGGGGAAACCTAATGGCTTGGTTCTGGATTGGCCAGCGCCGCCGGGCATGAATAACCCCGACAGCGGTCGACGAGTTCCCACCTGGCCACTCAGGCTTGCTTAAGCCATTCCAGCAGCCGGTCCAGGCCGGTGGCGTTGTCCACGGAGGGGGCGTAGCCGAAATCTCGGGCGGCCTTGGCATGGCTGAAGAAGTGGGATTTGGCGAACTGGGCGGCCACGAAGCGGGTCATGGGCGGCTCGCCCTTGAGAGGCAGCAGCCGATAGGCGACTTCCATCAGCCCCCCGAGAGTGCGGGCGGTGCGGTAGCCGATGCGCTTCTTGACGGGTTCCATGCCGAGTCGGACCAGAAGCTGGTCGATCCAGTCCCACAGCACGACCGGTTCCGGATCGCCGATAAAGTACGCCTGACCAGCCACGGCCGAGCCCGGACTCAACTGTCCGGCCGCCTGAACATGGGCGGTGGCCGCGTTGTCCACATAGGTCAGGTCCACCTTGTTGGTTCCGTCTCCGACCCGGATCAGACGCCCCTGCCCAGCCACCTCGATCAGCCTGGGAATCAGGTGGTTGTCCTTGGGACCCCAGATCAGATGGGGGCGCAAGGCGCAGGTGGCCAGATCCGGACCGTTGGCCTGCAGCACCGCCTGCTCGGCCACGGCCTTGGAAGCCGGGTAGTGGGCCAGGTAGCGGTCGGGATAGGGCAGGGTTTCGTCCCCCCCCGCGATGCTTTCCTCCCCGAACACCACGCTGGGGGAACTGGTGTACACCAGGCGCGACACCCCGTTCTGACGGCAGGCCCGGATGACGTTTTCGGTGCCGGTCACGTTGATGCCGAAGTACTCCTGCCGTCGCCCCCAGACGCCCGCCTTGGCCGCCACATGGTAGACCGTATCCACACCCTCGGCCGCCTTCCGGACCGCGGCACCGTCGCGAAGATCCCCGCGCACACACTCCGCCCCCAGACGGGCGATGTCCGGATACGATCCCCTTCCCAGCACCCGGACGCGCACGCCCTGGGCCAGCAGCATCTCCACGATGCGCCCCCCCAGAAATCCCCCGCCCCCCGTTACCAATGCTGTCTGCGACATGTTGCGTCCTGTCTCGTTTGCCTTAAATGCGGAGCCATAGCATAGAGGCCGAAGCGGCCCCGTCAACAAGCCGCAGACAGTCCAGTCTGTCCCCAGACCGAACCATGCCGGTATGGGCGAGCTTGGAAACGGCCGTTTTCAGGCCGGGGCAGGGGATTCCCCCATTGCCATGCACCCACGCGCCGTTCATGGTTACTTGAAGCATACGCTTTTGCACCATTACTTTATACCGAAGCCAGAGGGCTCAGGAAGACACCACCGGAGGTCCGTCGTCATGGAGCGCACCGTTACGGTCACCAATCCGCATGGGCTGCATGCCCGACCCGCCGCCTGTTTTGTCAAGACGGCCATGGAGTTCGAATCGGAAATCACCGTGACCTGCGGAGACCGCGTCTGCAACGGCAAGAGTCTGCTTTCCATCCTCTACCTCGGGGTCGACAAAGGCTCGGCCGTGACCGTTTCGGCCGAAGGCGAAGACGAGGCCCAGGCCCTGGACGCCCTGGAGCCCATTCTGCAAGGCCATTACGACACCCCCGGCCACCACCATGAAGGACCGGTGGCCGCCTGACTCCCCCCGCCCCCCATGGGGGAAACCACTATTTTTGCCCGCCGGGGCGGCCTGGGCGAGTGCAGAGGCTTGCCTTATCGATTCCCAAGATTAGAATGGATTCATTCTGCCGAGGCAGATCGTATTGAACGAGTGGGAGGGAGGGCAGCACCACAGGGAGCCCTTCCGATGAGAATCAATTTGCATGCTTGCGCCGTCCGCGAATCGCTGCGGACGGCTGTCCTGATGCTGGCGGCGGCCATGATGCCGGCCGGCGGCGCGGCCACCTACACCG
>JBFJXC010000106.1:0-10179 GCA_041623325.1 Lentisphaeria bacterium
TCGGGGAGGATCGAACCAATCCGGCCGCCTATCGCCAGTTCGTGGCCGATGCCGCCAAGGTCATTCCGCAGTACAAGGCCGCCGGCATCCGTTTCGGGCATCACAATCACAGTCACGAGTTCGTCCGCACGGCCGAGGGGATGTCGTTGGAGGATATCTTGATCGAGGAAGGCGGTCCCGACCTGATGCTGGAGTTGGATCTGTACTGGATCGAGCACGCGGGTTTCAACTGTGTGCGGGTTCTGGAGCGCTGCCATGGCCGGGTGCCGGTCATTCACCTGAAGGATAAGGAAGTGGTGCCCGACGATGGACCGGTGATCGCGCCGATTGGCGAGGGCAACATGGACTGGGACGGCATCATCCCTGCCTGCGAGGCCGCCGGGGTGCGCTGGTACGCCATCGAGCAGGATGTCTGCCGCCGCGATCCGTTCGACTGTCTGAAGTCCAGTTACGATTTTCTGCGTGGCAAGGGGCTGTAGGCGGATAAGGTCCGACCATTAGAGGCCGTCCGCGGTGGCGGACGGCCCTCTTCACGTTCATTGAGTGGTTGTTTATCAATAGGAGTCCATGAGCATGGAAAAGGTTCGAATCGGCATTATCGGCATTGGCAACATGGGTAGCAGCCACGCCAAGCAGTTGGCCGAAGGCAAGGTTCCTGGGGCAACTTTGGCGGCGATTTGCGACCGCAAGGCCGAACGGCGCAAGTGGGCGGTCGAGACGTTGGGAGACCAGGTCCTCACCTTTGAGACGCCCGAGGAGCTTTTTGCATCCGGGGCGATCGATGCGGTGGTGGTGGCCACTCCCCACTACGATCATCCTCCGTTGGCCATGGAAGGCTTTGCCCGGGGGCTGCACGTGCTGTGCGAGAAGCCGGCCGGTGTCTACACCAAGCAGGTGCGCGAGATGAACGAGGCCGCCGAGAAAAGTGGTCTGGTGTTCAGCATGATGTTCAACCAGCGCCAGCGACCCTTGCACCAGAAGTTCAAAGACTTGGTCGAGTCCGGGGAATTGGGCCAGATCATGCGGACGAACTGGATCATCAGCGACTGGTTTCGGTCTCAGTCCTACTACGACTCGGGCGACTGGCGCGCCAGTTGGCGGGGGGAGGGCGGCGGCGTGCTGCTCAACCAATGCCCTCACAATCTGGACCTCTGGCAGTGGATCTGCGGCATGCCCAAGCGCGTTCGCGCGTTTTGTGCGTTCGGCAAGTATCACGACATCGAGGTCGAGGACGATGTCACCGCCTTCGTCGAATACGAAAACGGGGCGACGGGATTGTTTGTGACCACTACCGGTGAGGCGCCTGGGACCAACCGTCTGGAAGTGGTTGGCGACCGGGGCAAGGTGGTCATGGAAAATGGGAAGCTGACGTTTTGGCGGACTCGCATCGGGGTGGCTCAGCATTCGCGCGAGACCAAGGAAGGGTTCGCCAAGCCCGAGTGCTGGACGTGCGACATTCCCGTGAATGGGGAAGGGGAGGAGCATCTGGGCGTCCTGAAAAACTGGACAAACGCGATCCTGAAAGGCGAGACGCTTCAGTCGCCGGGTCCGGAAGGCATCCGCAGTCTGGAGTTGTCCAACGCCATGTTGTTGTCGGCTTGGACGGACGACTGGGTCACCCTGCCGGTGGACGAGGATCTGTATTACGAGAAGCTTCAGGAACGGATCAAAACGTCCCGGTATGTGAAGAAGGCCGTGGATGCCGCGCAGACGGTGGACGTCAGCAATACGTTCAACTAGGTTATGTCCTTTTTGGCGAGGCGAAGCGAGAATTCTCATGAGTAAGCGCATTAAGGTTGCGGTGATCGGCTGCGGAGTGATCGCGCCCACCCATATTGAAAGCTATCTGGCACAGGATCAGGTGGAAGTGGCGTGGCTCTGCGATCTTGTGGAGCAGAAGGCCAGGGGCTTGGCCGAGAAGTACGGGGTTGCCAATGTGGCCACGGATTATCGGCAGGTGCTCGCCGATGCCGAGGTGGACTGCGTCAGCGTCTGTACCGACCACGCCTCCCACGCCCCCATTTGTGTGGCTGCTTTGGAGGCGGGCAAGCACGTGCTGTGCGAAAAGGCCCTGGCGGCCACTGCGGAGGGCTTGGATGCGGTGCTGGCCGCCCATGGACGGCACCCGGGGCGGGTCTTTGCGGGGGTCTTCCAGCATCGTTTCGACGCGGTCAGCCGTTTGCTGAAGCGCCAGGTCGACGAGGGTCTTTTCGGCACGATCCTGACGGGTGGGGTGCAGGTGAGATGCCTGCGCACGCCCGGGTACTACGAGGCGGATCGCTGGCGGGGCACCTGGGCCGAGGAGGGTGGATCCGTCCTGATTAATCAGGCGATCCATTTCATCGACTTGCTGGCTTGGCTGATGGGCGGGGTGACCCGCTTGTGCGGCACGTACGATAATCTGACCCACGGCGGCAGTATCGAAACTGAGGACACTGCCGTGGCCAGCCTGCGTTTCGCCAATGGGGCGTTGGGAACGCTCGAGGCCACCTGCTCCAGTCATTTGTCCTGGGAGCCCACCCTTTCCATTCATGGCACGGTCGGTTCGGTGGATGTGCGCAACGGCCGTTGTGTGAAGGCGGTTTTCGAGGATGAAGCGCTGGGCCGGCAGGTTCAAGCCGAGCTGGACGCGGCGGCCGACGGTCCGGGGGTACAGGCCGGAAAGACTTACTATGGCAAGGGACATGCTGCCCAGATTGCGGATTTCGTGGAGGCCGCTCGGGAGCAGAGGCAGCCCTATGTCACCGCGGCTTCCGCCCGCCATGCTGTGGACGTGGTATTGGCGATTTACCGGTCTCATCGCCAAAATGGCTGGGTAGCTTTGTAACTCAAACAAGCAGGAGAAGTGATCATGTATTTGACAGGTTTTGCCGACGAAGCCGGCGCGAGTATCGACGTGCAGATCAAGGCCACCCAGGAACTGGGGTGGACCAATATCGAGTCACGCAATATCGACGGGGTGAACATTCACGATTTGTCCGCGGACGCGTTCGATGTGGTGGCTGGCAAGCTGGAGGCTTCGGGTGTCAGGGTCAATTGCTTCGGATCGGCCATCGCCAACTGGCAGGCGCAAATCACCAGCCCATTCCAGCAAACGCTCGACCAGATTGAGCGGGCCATCCCGCGGATGCGGCGGTTGGGCAGCAAGATGGTCCGCATGATGAGCTATGCCGTGCTCAAGGACGAGCAGGGCAATCCTGTTGCCGACCAACAGAAGGAGGAGCGATTCCGCCGGGTTCGGGAGATTGTACGGTTGTTCAACGCGGCCGGCATCACTCCGGTGCATGAAAATTGCATGAACTATGGCGGCATGTCGTACCAGCATACCTTGGAGCTGGTCGAGAATGTGCCCGGATTGAAGCTGGTCTTCGATACCGGCAATCCGGTCTTCAGCGATGACCGCTCCAAGCCCGCTCCCTATCCCAAGCAGTCCGCGTGGGAATTCTACAGTCAGGTCAAGGAGCATATCGCCTACATCCACATCAAGGATGGCGTGTTCGAGAAGGGGCCCGACGGCGAGTTTAAGACGCGGTTCACCCATGCCGGCGAGGGCCAAGGGGATGTAAAGCGGATCGTGAAGGATCTTCTGGACAGTGGCTACGACGGCGGTATCTCGATGGAGCCGCATTTGGCGGCGGTTTTCCATGACGACTCGGTTCAATCCGAGGAGGCGGTGAAATACGCCAACTATGTCGAGTATGGTCAACGTTTCATGAAGTTGCTAGAGGAAATCGGCCACGGTCAGGCGGTCCGCTAGTCGGATCGAGGAGGCGATGCCCCATGGCCCGGGCCTATGTCGCGCCCGGGCCATGGTTTTTCTGGTGGACGAGTACGTCTCAGTCATGGCTTCGGCACGCCAGCCGGCGGCGTGAAATTGGCTGGGCGAATTTCCGACCCGGGAGAGCGGTCGGTTCGCGAACTGGGTAATGTTGGGCCGGACCGTCGAAGACTGCTCGGCGGCTAACGTTTTTTGAATGAATTCCAGTTTGACAGATGCGGGGTGGTCTGCGAGTATAGCTTTCTTGGGCGACTCCGGGGGGCGGTCCGTCCTCCGGAAGCCGGCAGGTCTAGACAATGAGCAGGTAGAGACTAGGAAGGAGCAATCATTATGGCGACACGGGACAATCTCAAGGAGGCGTTCGCGGGGGAAAGTCAGGCCAATCGCACCTATTTGGCCTTTGCGGACAAGGCGGATAAGGAAGGCTATGCTCAGATAGGCAAGCTGTTCCGTGCCGCGGCCGAGGCGGAAACCGTGCACGCCCATGCCCACCTTCGGGCCATGGCCGGTGTGAACGACACGGCCGCCAATCTGGAGGAAGCCATTAACGGCGAGGGCTTCGAGTTTCAGCAGATGTATCCGAAATTCGTGGCCGAGGCTGAGGCCGAAGGCGATCGCGCGGCGCTGGTTTCGTTCAAGAACGCCTTGGCGGTCGAGGAAATCCACCATCGTCTTTATTCAGAAGCCTTAGAGCAGCTGCGCGGCGGTGCGGATTTGCCGGCGGCCCCGATCTTCGTATGTACGGTCTGCGGCAACACGGTCAGTGGCAGCGTTCCCGACCGGTGTCCGGTTTGTGGCGTGCCCGCCAGCAAGTTCCGCGAGGTCGAGTAGTTTCTGTGGCTTGGCAGCGCCGCGTGTCGCGTCTCCCTGCGGAGGATGGCCGCGGCGGGGCTGGGGACTGGTTCGGAAAAAAATTAAAAAAAACGCCTTGCGCAGTTTTTATTGTGAACATGTGTGCTAGGTTAAGATTAGTTTGCACTTCTTGAAAGAGGGGTTGAAGGGGTTTTCTCATTCAACCTTTCGGTCAGCCCGACGGGTTGGCAGGGAAGTTCGGGCAAAGTGAAGGATGGCCGATGGGGCCGTCTGGATCTGCGGGTGAATTGGCCCGCGAAGAGAAGATGGCATGGCGAAGTGCGGTGCCGAAGTGAGAGAGTAGAGAGAATGGCGAAGAAACTATTTTGTGGCGGCCTGAGCTGGAACACCACCGACGACACCATGCGCGAAGCGTTCGAACGCTTTGGCGCGGTGACGGAAGCTAAGGTCATCACCGACCGCGACACCGGCCGCTCCCGCGGGTTCGGTTTCGTGACCTTCGAGAACGACTCGGATGCCGAAGCGGCTCAGAGCAAGATGGATGGTGCCGATCTGGACGGTCGCACGATCCGCGTCAACGAGGCCCAGGAAAAGTCCCGCGATGGCGGTGGACGTGGTGGTTTCGGTGGCGGTGGCCGGCGCGAACGCTGGTAAGACCGAATAACTACAAGGCGCCGGAAGCATGCTTCCGGCGCCTTTTTTTATTGGTTGGTGCTCCCGGCGGGGCGCATTCACGTGAACAGGCCTTTGGGGAGGGGCTGGCGTGGCGCGGCCGGAGCGATCCGTGGCATCGGAGGGAATGGGAAAATTTGGATGTCAGGCTTGTGGGGGGGCATTGTCGAACTACGTTAAGGGGCTCAATCGCAACGGGTTTACCCGGCATGAAATTTCAGACATTATTCATAATAAATGAAACGTGAGGAGAATGCGACGATGACAAAGCGGGACTTGGTGGTTCGTATTGCCAGGCAGACTGGGCTGAACCAGCGTGATGTAATGGAAGTGCTTCAGCGGTCCTTGGATACGATTACCAACGAGCTGGCGGCAGGTCGGGGAGTGGAGTTCCGCAAGTTTGGCGTATTTGAGCTCAAGGTGCGCAAACCCCGGGTTGGACGCAATCCGAACTCGCCGAAGGCGACCGTCGACATTCCCGAGCGTGTCGTAGTGAAGTTCAAGCCCGGCAAGGTCATGGCCGAGCGCGCCCTCAAGCTGGATCCCAAGCACATCCAGATTGTCTAGTTTGCCCTGCCGTTGGCGGAGCAGGTATGTTTTTCGGGCAGTTTTGGAAGCCGGCGGACCGATGCCGGCTTCCTTTTTTTCTTAAATCGGGATTGAAAAGATGGCAGGCAAACTAGAACCGCTTCCGGGTACCGGAGACATTTGGCAGCCGGAGGTGTCCGAATGGGTGTTGTTGGAACGCACGGCCCAGGAGGTATTCAGCCGCTATGGCTATGGCGAGCTGCGCACCCCCGTCTTTGAGCGCACGGAGGTCTTTGTGCGCGGAATCGGGGACGAGACCGAGGTTGTCCAGAAGGAAATGTACACCTTTGAAGACCGCGGGGGGCGTAGTCTGACTCTTCGTCCGGAGGGCACTGCCGGGGTGATGAGGGCCATCGCCAATCGCGGCCTGGGGCAGGGGGAGGAATGCCGCGTCTTCTATTTGGGACCGATGTTTCGCGGGGAGCGCCCGGCGGCGGGGCGCCGTCGGCAGTTTCATCAGGTCGGGGTGGAGAACGTGGGCGGTCTGGCTCCGGCCCAGGATGCCGAATGCATGGCCATGGTCATGCATTATCTGGAGGCCCTGGGGCTTGAGGGCGCCCGGTTACTGATCAACTCCCGCGGAACTGCCGAGGACCGTCCAGCCGTGAGCGAGGCGATGGTCAACCATTTCCAGCCCGCCATTGAAACCATGTGTCCCGACTGCCAGCGGCGCCTGGCAACCAATGTCTGGCGCATTCTGGACTGCAAGCAAGATGTCTGTCAGGGGATTATCAGCCAGGCGCCCAGCATGGTGGACCTATTGTCCCAAAGCAGCCAGAGGTTTTTTCAGCAGGTTTGCGAAACGCTGGACGCTCTGGATGTGGCCTATGAAATCGATCCCCGTTTGGTACGGGGGCTGGATTACTACGAGCACACGGTCTTTGAAATTGTCCACGATGGATTGGGTGCCCAGAACGCCTTGGCAGGCGGGGGGCGCTACAGCATCTATGTGCCCGGCAGCAAAAAGCCGGTATCCGGGGTGGGATTCGCCGCCGGGATGGAACGCCTGCTGATGGCCCGCGAAAGCCTGCAGTTAAGCACGGGACACAACCATGCTCCGGACGTCTTCGTGGCCAGTCTGGGAGCCGGGGCGCTGCTCCCGGGGCTGCAGCTGGCCCAGGAGCTGCGGCGCGAGGGGATTGTCACGGTGGCTCAGACCGAAGAGCGCAGCATGAAATCGCAACTGCGTGCGGCCAACAAGTTGGGAGTCAAGCTGGTGGTGATTCAGGGGGAGGCGGAAATCGAGTCGGGCCTGGTCATGTGCAAGAACCTGGCAACCTCCGTTCAGGAAGAGTGCGGTCGTGACCAAGTCGTGGCCTGGATCCGCAAAAGTTTGGAAGCGCCGGCCCCGGTTTGAAGGGCGGAGAAGGAAAATATGAAAGCGAAGCGCACGCATCATTGTGGAGAGCTGAATCGGAAGCACGGGGGCAGTCAGGTCGTTCTCAGCGGTTGGATTAACCGTTGCCGCAATCTGGGCGGGTTGGTCTTTATCGATCTTCGCGATCGTGAAGGGGTCACCCAGGTGGTGGTCAACCCGGCGGTCTTGCCGAGGTTGGCCGATACCGTTCGCCAGCTGCGCGAGGAGTGGGTCATCAGCGTCCGGGGCAAGGTTCAGAGCCGGCCGGACAACATGGTCAATCGGAAAATCCCCACCGGCGAAATCGAGGTGGACGTGGACATGCTGTGGGTGGAGAACTCGGCCGCTCCCATGCCGTTCAACTTGGAAGACCCGGCTGTGGGCGAGGAATTGCGCCTCAAGTACCGCTACCTGGACATGCGCCGCTCGGCATTGGGCCGCAACCTGCGCCTGCGGCACCGGGTGGCCAAGGTCGTGCGCGACTATCTCGACCAGGAGAATTTCATTGAGGTGGAGACGCCGATCCTCAGCAAAAGTACCCCGGAGGGAGCCCGCGACTATCTTATTCCGAGCCGGGTGCACCCAGGCAAGTTTTTTGCGTTGCCCCAGGCACCGCAGCAGTACAAGCAGCTGCTGATGGTGGGCGGCATTGAACGCTACTTCCAGATTGCCCGCTGCTTTCGGGACGAGGATTTGCGTGCCGATCGCCAGCCAGAGTTCACTCAGGTGGACATGGAAATGTCCTTTGTAAGCCGGGACGATATTCTGACTTTGGTGGAGGGCATGCTGGTCAAGGTCATGAAGGAGGTCAAGGGGGTTGAGCTGGCCGTGCCGTTTGCCAGACTGACCCATGAGCAAGCCATGGCCCGCTACGGCTCGGACAAGCCGGATACTCGTTTCGGGATGGAACTGGTCGATCTGAGTGTGGTCTTCGCCGACACCACCTTTAGTGTCTTCAAATCGGTGCTGGAAGCCGGGGGAGTGGTCAAAGCCATTAATGCGGAAGGGTTGAACACGGCCTCCCGTAGGCAGATCGACGAGTGGACCGATGTGGTCAAGCTTTTCGGTGCCAAGGGCCTGGCTTGGCTGAAGGTCGGTTCTCATGAGGACTTGAGCGGCCCTGCGGCCAAATTCTTGAGCCAGGCCGAGCAGGCGGCTGTGCTGGAGCGCTGCGGAGCCAGGGCAGGCGACCTGCTACTGATTGTGGCCGACAAGCCGGATACGGCCAACACGGCCTTGGGTCGCCTGCGTTTGGACGTGGCCCAGTTTGCGGATCGCATCCCAGCCGATAAGGACGCGTTCCTCTGGGTCGTGGATTTCCCGCTACTGGACTGGAGCGAGGAGGAACAGCGCTACGTGGCGGTCCATCATCCGTTCACCCGCCCGCTGGATGAGGATCTGGATCTTCTGGAAAGCGATCCCGCCCGGGTGCGGGCGATGGCCTACGACGTTGTCATGAACGGCGTGGAACTGGGCGGGGGCAGCATTCGAATTCACGAGGAGGATCTGCAGGAGGCCATGTTCATGACCCTGGGCATCAACCGTCAGGAGGCCAGGGCCCGTTTTGGACATCTGCTGGAAGCGCTGACCTTTGGGGCGCCACCACATGGGGGGATTGCCCTGGGGCTGGATCGTTTCGTGATGCTGCTGGCCGGGGCCGATTCCATACGGGATGTGATCGCCTTCCCAAAAACCACCAAGGCCGCCTGTCTGATGACCAATTCGCCTAGTACGGTCGATGAGGTCCAGATAAAGGAGCTTCATATTCGCTCGGCTTTCCCGGCCGAAAAGCAGGGCGCTGCCGACTAGAGCCCCGAAGGGAAGTCGGAATCGTTCAAAAAGAGAGGCGGGGGCGGCTGTGGCCGCTCCCGCCATCGTCAGCTCTCAACCTCCTCTCCCGATGCGTCCCTCGCAACAGCGCCTTCGGACTCCCCCCCTCAGATTGTTCGGGCGCTGTTCCATTTGAGAACCTGTCCCTAGTATACAGCCCAGCCCTCCAGACCCGCAATAGGGGCGGTCCTCCCAAAGGGCCTAGGGCCGTCCCCTAGCCGGCCGGGCCGCGGCTCACGGTGCTGAAGCCGTGCTGCGGATCAGCTGGGGCAGCTCCGGATGCCGGGGCTGGACAAGGTCGGTGGCCTGGGCGGCAGTCTGGAAGAGTTGGACATCGCCTGCGGCCTTGGCGGCGGCGGCGAGGAAGAAGTGTGCATCGCCGACTTGGGGGATGCGGTTGGCGGCCCGGAGGAGGAAGGCCAGTCCATCTTGCTGTCTACCGGTGTAGAGGCAGAGATGGGCGTATCCGATGTCCCGGCTGGCCTGGGTGATGGAGGGTTTCAGCCATGTTTGCCGCCACGCCAGATGGTTTTGCAGATAGGTTTGGCGCAGGGTGTTGAAATCGGGAGCGGAGGGGATGTCGATCCTAGGGTTTTGCAGCAGATTGCGGTTTGGGGGAGTGTCTTTGCAGAAAATGACCGCGACATCGTCTGCATAGACCAGATGCCAGGCTGGATCGGCATGGAGAACTTGGAAAAGTCTGGGCATTCCGCGGCAGGGGGCGGCGCAGAAGAAGGCCAGGTCGAAGTTGTAGTCCCGGTCGAGTTGGGGGAACGTGGAGGGGTCTTTGGTCATGCCCACGTACCGGGCGAAGTGCTCCTGGCTGTGAACTTCCAGGCGGGGGTCGATGAAAACTTTGGTGCCGGGGTAAAGGGAATGGATGAGGTAACCGCCCCAATTGAAGTCGTTGAAGAGGCGCCCCTGCCAGTGGTGGTGTTTGAGATAGTCGGCCGCCTTGGTGGGATAGGCCAAGGTGGCCAGTTGGGCCGGGGGGGCGTCCGCATGATGGGCGCGCAGCAGGCCGGGGTAGCCGCTGGCGGCCTGATGGCTGCGGAAGGCTAGGAGCAGAACGGCCGCCAGGCCCAGGAGGATGGCTTTTTGCCGCAGGGTCTGGCTCTGCCATTGCTTGATTTCCGGCCAA
>JBFJXC010000107.1:0-10160 GCA_041623325.1 Lentisphaeria bacterium
CGGAAATCGCCAGGTGCAGGGTGTCGAAAAACCGGTCGGAGGCCGAGCCGACAAGCCGCGAATTCAGCACCCTGACCTCGCGCATGTCATTGCGGATTCCACTGCCCTTCTGCATCTCAATCTGCAGGGAGAAACGGTCGAAGACCCCATCGGAGAGAAAGTGCCGGACGGGGGTCATGTCCTGCTGGCTCCAGGCGGCCTGCACGGCCGGAAGCAGATCGCGGCACCGGGCCAGAAAGGCGGCGGCGTCGAACTCGGGGTCTCGCTGCCGGATGCCTTCCAGGCCATTTTCAATGCGCATGGTGGAGTTGATGGCGTGGCTGCGCCGGATCGTGTGGGACATGTGGGCGGAGTAGCCGTTCTTCGAAGAGTAGTAGAAGAAGCCGGCCACTACCACCACCGCCGGAATGCCGATCAGGGGATACTGGATCACCAGCCGGATCAGCAGATAGACCATGGCCCCGCCATCGCCGCCGCCACCACCGCCGGAAAAACCGCCGTTGCCACGGCTTCCTCCGGAATAGCCGCCGCCACCGCCGGCTCGGGCCAGGGCCGCGTCGCAGACCAGCAGCACCGCGGCCGTCACCACCATCCCAATCAGCGCGCTACGGTTCCGCCGCGTCATTGCCCGGCACCCTGGGCCGCCCCGCAGGATCCGCAAAACTTCGCCCCCGCAGCCAGGTCCGCACCGCACTTAGCGCAGGTCGCCTGCTGAGCCGCTCCGCAGTCGCTGCAGAATTTGGCGCCCTCGGCCAGGGGCGCCTGGCATTTGATGCACCGCCCCCCACCCGTTGCAACCGGGGTTCCGCAGGCTGCGCAGAACTTGGCACCCTCCGCCAGCGTGGCCGAACACTTGGCACAGGGCTTTCCGGCCGGCGCCGCGGCGGGTTGTTCCTGTTTCAGAACATTGCCCAGGCCGGAGGCGAGCTGGCCGCCCACCATCATGCCCATCATATTGCCGGCCATGCCCGGGTTATCCGCCGCATCCCGCAGAGCCTGCGCGGCCTGATACTGGGAAAACTGGTTCAGATTCCCCACCGCGCCCATGGAAGCGCGCTGATCCATCGCCTTCTCGACCTCCTCCGGAACCGTGATGTTCTCCAACACGAACCCCAGTAGCTCCAGGCCCAGATTCTCGAAAAACACCACCAGCTTGGCCTTCATGGCCGCGCCGATCTCGTCGTATTGCGCCTGCAGATCCAGCATGGGAACCTTCAACTCTCCCAGGGCATCGGTGAACGACGAGACGCTCTTGGCCCGCAGCTGCCCCTCGATATCATCGGCGCGATAGGCTTCCCGGGCACCCACCAGCCGGGCGATCAACTCCCGGTCCCCACTCAGCTTGTAGGAAAAGTTGCCCCTGGCACGCAGCCGCACCATGCCGAAATCCGCGTCCCGCAGAATCACCGGGGTGGCGGTGCCCCACTTGCGGTCTAGCTGCTCGGTCGTGTTCAGAAAATAGACTTCGGCCTTGAACGGGGAGTGGAACCCGTACTTCCAGCCCTTGAGGGTCGCCAGGATCGGCAGGTTCTCGGTCTCCAGCCGATGCCGACCCGGTTCGAAAACGTCCGCCACCTGGCCTTCGTTCACAAAGACCGCCCGCTGGCCGGGGCGCACCGTCAGCTGAGCGCCCATCTTGATCTCGTGGTCATAGCGTTCAAAGCGGTGTACCAGAATGCCCGGCTCCTGCTGCCGCCACTCGACAATATCGATCAGCTCGCCACGAAGTTTGTCAAAAAGGCCCATCATTCACCTCCTGTTGTTGACTCCACACGTTACGGTCGCCAAGCGCCCCTGCATCCAGCATGGTCCGTCCCCCCCCCACCAAAGGACATTGCAAAACGGGCTTATTCTTGACTGCCTCCAGCAAGGTGGCGTAGGTAACGGGAAAGTCAAGATTTAGCCTCCCCGAGGCGAATGGCCGGCATCTACGATTGCTTCCAGCCGCCAAAGCAAGGCAGGCCGCGACTTCATAGGAGCAAATCCGAGGGCCCTTTATTGCTGCCGCGCCTATCAGAACGGCCACCGAAAGCGCAGGCGCACGGAGGCGAACTGCTGATTCTCGTTTTGACCTTTGAATTCATTGGTTCGGAAGGTGCGGGACAGGCTCAGGTCGACATGCCCCCAGCGGACGCCGACGCCGGCGAGAAGTTCGCCGACCAGCGGCTCGCGGTCCACCCCCGTATCGAACTCTCGGAAGACGGGGCCATCCAGGGTGATGTCGTGCAGCACGGCGGCGGCGCGAATGCCGGCAAAACAAAAGATGGAAACGGGGCAGCACTGGGTGTCCTCCTCTTCAAAGAGGGCATGCCCGTAGCTGCCGATTTGGACGCGCGGGGTCGTATAGGCCGCCGACAGATTGTAGCCGGCCCGCAGCAGCCCGCCCACGTAGGCCGCGGTGCGCAAGTTTCCCAAGGCCCCGCCCCATTCGGTGTAGCCGTCGATCTCCACAGGCCACCCATCGCACAAGTTGGGCCAGCCGAGACGCTGCTTGTGGTCGAGGTGCAGATTAAGGGTCATTTCGCCCGGCACCTGACTGCTCCAGCCTTGAAAGACGGGGCTGTCCGACACATGCTCATGAATCCACGTCTGGGCATCCTCGCCATAGCTGTTCGCCCCAGTGGTGCCAAGCGAAAGAGTGACGCTGTTGGCCGAGGCCGCATTCTTCACGTGCAGGGAAACCTCCAGCCCCAACCAGCCGGCGTACGGTCGCTGGCCGTTTGGCGCGGCCAAGGCGGTCGGATCGTCCGGCGTGAACATCAGTTGGCTAATCCCCAGGCCCCAAGAGAAGCGGTCGGGCCCCTCATTTTGATAGCGGTACCGGCCCAGGAAGGCATCGTCCTCGACCCCGGAGAATCGATACAGGGCTTTTTGCAGCCAGTTATGAGTGGCCTCGTCGGGATCCAGATCCTGAACCCAGGCCACCCGGACCCCGTTGGTGTAGTCGCGGTCAGAGCCGGCCAGCAGATCGTTATCCCATTGCACCAGCAGGCGAGGCGCTTCCCCCCCTGCAACAAACGCCACGGGAAAGAGGCCCCATAAGGCACCGATTAACAGCAGTCTTGTACGAAATAACACGCGGCCAGCTTCCCGCTTTTGGGTCGGAATGGACATCGCGCCGCCGCCATCCCTAAGGAGATGTCTCGACCTGAAACGTCGGACGGCAATCGGCATGGTCGCATGCATATCCCACCCGGTTGAAACAAAGGGGGCCGCCAGGCCAACCCATCACCAATTTACCGCTCTGGAGCAAAATGTCGCCAAGCCACTTCATGGTCTATCTGAACATCTTGGCCAATAGTCCCTCAAACCGAATAACTCAGAGGAAGACAGGGCCAATGCTCGGCTCGGCGGAGTCTCTCCCTTCCGCACAGCCCAATAATTTGAGATGACGAGAAAGCGTCTCTCCCCTTTATTCCTGCTTCAGGTCGCTGTGGCCATGCAATCACAGACCCCAATTACGAAGGAACCTTTTTTTGCCGACAAGGTCTGTAGTAATGTTTTCAGAGGCCATTATTTTTCGGCACGGGAGAAAGGTAAAGTGGATCAACGATGAACAACTGCCGCAACACCATCCAAAAACTGCTCTGCCTGCTGGCGGGCGTTTTATTGCTTGCGGCTACCTTCGCGGCCCAGGTCCCCATCTACCAGTGCACGGAAAACGGCATCGTCAGTTTTTCTCACTCAAAACCAGCGGACAACACAACATCGGGCGCCTGCTCCTGTTGCCAAAAATTCGGTAGCGATGCTGTTGCCGCCAAACCCCCGACCCTCCCGTCGGCTTCCGTCAATGCCGAATGTTGCCATGAAATTGACATTAAGCTGATTGACCTCGGCCAAAGCCAGAGCTTAAGATTCGCCCTTTCTGCTCTGACCCACGACAATGGTGTTTGTTGGCGGGAAGCATCAGCGGCATTGCCGCGTTGCCCGGATCTACCTAACCAGATCCTTTCGCGAACCAGTCCGCCCATCTATCTGCTTAAGCAGACCTTCCTTATTTGATTCCCTTGAAATAAACCCTTGATCATTCGGCCGTATCTGCCTGGGTGCTTTTACGGCCAGAAACGGCGCCGCCTGTTTCGATGACACCGTTTGTTTCGAAGGAATTCAGTATGACCCTCGACAATTTGAATGAAAAGCTTGCTGCCTTGGAGCGCGGCCAAGATGAGCCTATTCATCCATGCAGCAGCAAAGTCTACCTTTTATTTCCGCTGCTTGTGCTGGTTTTCGGACTGTTTTTTGCCTGGCACAATCGCGATTTGCTGCGCAGGACCAAGACCGTGCGGGTGGAATCCGCCATTGCCGTCAAATCTACCGGCGGCAGCCAGCTTCCCGCAGGCACTGTGGTCTTCCAGGCTGCCGGCTGGGTTGAAGCCGACCCGTTCCCTACCAAAGTCACCTCATATGTGGACGGCATCATTGAACAGGTCAATGTGATTGACGGCCAGAAGGTCGCCAAAGGCCAAACCCTTGCCCTCATCAACAACGAAGAACTCGCCATTGAGTATGACCGCGCCATCCAGGAGACCCGTCAACAAAACATTCGACTGAGCATGGCCGAAGCCCGCGTGGACCGAACCAAGGCGGAAATAGGGCATTTGGACAAACGAATCGAGACAGCCAAAGCCAACGCAGCCAAACTGAAGAATGTCTACGACACATATCTCAAAAACCGCCGGACATTATCCGAACTGAAAGTCGAGCAGGCACGGCTTGACTACGAACGATCCCTGGCCGCTCAGAAGCAGACGGAAAACGAGATTGTTCAGTTTCGGGAGGATTTGAAGCTAAAAAGGCAGGAAGTGTTGCTGGCAGAAAGCGAGCTAAAAATCAGCACTCTGAAGGCCAAACGCCTCAAATTGGATCTTGACCGTTGCCAGATCAAGGCGCCCGTGCCCGGAGTTGTCATGGGCCTGCAGACCCAGCCGGGCAAAGCCGAAGGACCTGGCCGGGAACTGATGCAGATCTTCGATCCGGCCTCTCTGCAGGTGAGGGTGGATGTGCTTTTTGCCGACGCCCCCGCTTTGCAGCTTAATCAGAAGGTCGAGATAAAATTCGACGCTCTAGCCGATCGCAAGCTCAACGGCCTCGTCACCTCCATCGTTGGACAGGCGGATCTGCAACGCAACACCATTCAGGCAAAAGTGAAGATTTTCGATCCGGATCCGCTTCTGCGTCCGGAAATGCTGGCCCGGGTGCAGTTTATGTCAACCCCGGTCGCCGAGATCCCCCCGCCTGATGGGCCGACCGAATCCATCACAACCCTGGTTCCCGCCACCACACTGGTCAATCAAACTGGCAACCAGGCCAAACTGTGGGTGGTATCCCGCCGTCGCAGCACCCTGCAGCTTCGCGAAGTCAAACTGGGTGGAAGCCGGGAAAACAACTGGATCGAGATTCTGGATGGTGTCAATCCGGGCGAATGGGTGGCAGTAAACCCCTCCGCAGAATTCGAGAGCGACCAGAAGGTCAGGGTGCTCACCCAGTAAACACTATTTGCCGCCGAAACAGGCCGTTTGGAGAAATCTATTATGGAAAACGACATCATCATCGAATGCCGGCAACTGACAAAATCATACCAGAAGGGGGACAACCTGGTCACCCCCTTAAAGGAACTGTCGCTGGATCTGGAACGCGGTAAATTCCTGGCTCTGATGGGACCGTCCGGCAGCGGCAAGACAACCCTGCTGAACCTGTTGGCCGGCATCGATTCGCCCACTGCCGGTTCACTGAAGATTCAGGGCTGGGACATTGCTCATTTGAAGCGGGGCCAGCTTACCAAATGGCGCGCCCTGAATGTCGGCTACATTTTCCAGCTCTACCACCTGATCCCGGTGCTGACCGCCTACGAAAATATTGAGCTGCCTCTGCTTACCTCGCGCATGAGCCGCCGCGAGCGCCATATCCGCGTGTCCACCGCCCTTAAATTGGTGCACCTGCATGACCGCTACGACCACTACCCCCGCCAGTTGTCAGGCGGCCAGGAGCAGCGGGTGGCCATCGCCCGCGCCTTGGTTGTCGATCCCCCATTGCTGGTCGCCGACGAACCGACGGGCGACCTGGACGCCGCTGCAGCCGCCAAGATTCTTAACCTGCTGAAGGAGTTGAGCCACGAACACGGCAAAACCATTGTCATGGTCACCCACGATCCCAAAGCCGCCGCCTATGCGGACCAGATTCTGCACCTGGAAAAAGGGCAGCTTGTCGAAAACCTGTCCGCAGACATTCATGGAGGTTGAGTATGTGGATGGTCAATCTAACCCAACTGGCTTTGAAACAGCTGTGGCGCCATCCCGTCAGAAGCCTGCTGACTATACTTGGCGTGGGAATGGGTATGTTCCTGTTTGCCAGTGTCGAAAGCATGCGCGAAAGCATGAGGCAGGCCACGGAAATTTCGGCGCTGGACAACGTGCTGGTTGTCTACCGCGAAAACCGTTTCTGCCCCTTCACCTCCCGCTTGCCGCAAAGCTATGTGCGCAGAATCCAAGCAATCCCGGGCGTCACCGAGGTAATTCCGGTAAAAGTGGTGGTCAGCAATTGCGGAACCAGCCTGGATGTGGTGACCTTCCGCGGGGTGCCAGCGGACAAAATCGGGTCGTTTAAGGACGACTTCCGGTTTGTCGCCGGCAGTCTTGCCGACTGGAAACGCCGCAGCGATGCGGCCATTCTCGGCCAAGCCCTGGCGACGCGGCGGAACCTGAAGGCGGGCGACAAGTTCGATGCCGCCGGCATCGCGGCCACGGTCGCGGGCATTATCGATTCCGACAATCCCCAGCACCGCAACGTGGCCTACGTCCACCTGGATTTTGTCCAGCAAGCGTCAGGCTCGGGGCTGGGCAGTGTCACGCAGTTCAATGTGAGGGTGCAGGAAAGCGGCATGATGCCGGAGGTTGCCCGGCGGATCGACGCCGAATTCAAGGCGGATCAGGATCCGACCGTCACCCGGCCCGAAAAGGCTTTTGTCGCCCAAACCGCAGGTAATCTTCTGAAACTGATCGCGTTCACCAGACTGGTCGGTCTGGCCGCCGTTTTGGCCGTGGCCGGACTGGTCAGCAACACGATTCTGCTCACCGTCAGGGGCCGCGTCAAGGAAAACGCGATTTTGCAAACCATCGGCTACAGCGATCGGAACATCGGTTTTCTGGTGATAATCGAAGGGGTGATTCTGGGCCTGATTGGCGGGGTTGCCGGCATCTTTTCGGCGTCGGCGTTGATCAACTTGAGCGGGTTGGCCCTTTCGGGCGAGGGTCTGAGCATTGTATTCCATACCAGCCATACCGTCATTGCCACCGGCATGATCATTTCGCTGCTGATCGGCCTCTTCGCCGGAATCATTCCTGCCTGGATGGCGTGCCGTCAGCACATTGTAAACTCACTGAGACTGGAGGGCTGACATGCTACCAGTGACTTACGCAGTCAGAAACCTGAGCCGATCCTGGGGGAAAACCGTGCAGGTGGCCCTGGGGTCCACCCTGACCATCTTTGTCATTATTGCGGCCGCGGCCTTCAACAAGGCCATGCTGGCGACGTTGGGCGCCAGCGGCAGCAGCAACAATGTCATGCTGATCGGAGCCGGAAGCGAAGACAGTGTCGAACGCAGCGAAATATCCGCCACCGTGCCGGGTATCGTTGGCGCTTCCATCCGGGGGCTGCAGCAGAGATTCGGGCAGACGGCAGTGTCCGGCGAAATCTATTACATGGGAGTGATCGAAAACCAGCAGAAGCAGTCTGCCGAAGCCTTGATGCGGGGGATCGAGCTTTCCGCTTTGCAGGTGCATTCCCAAGTCGCCATTAGCCAGGGCCGTTTCCCGCGTGCCGGGGAAGTTCTGGTGGGACGCCTGGCCGGCAGTCAACTGCAATGGGCTCAGGAGGCTCTGGCGATCGGTTCGACCATTTACATCGACAAGGAGACGTTCACCGTGGCCGGCATTTTCGAGGCCCCGGGCAGCGTCTTCGAAGCCGAGATATGGATGAACCTTTCGGACATGATGACCGTCTCCCAGCGCGACGCTCTGTCCTGTGCAGTCGTGACCATGGACCAGGCTGAATTTGCCGATATTGATCTGTTCTGCAAACAACGGCTCGACCTGGAGCTGAGCGCTGTCCTGGAAAGCGAATACTACAACAAGCTCAGCCGCTTCTACATGCCGATTCAGATCATGGTCTGGGTCACGGCTCTGCTGATTACATCCGGCGCCGTATTCGGAGGTCTCAACACCATGTACGCCGCGTTTATCAGCCGGAGGCAGGAACTGGCGACATTGCAGGCTGTCGGCTATGGCCGCTGGTCGCTATTGCTAACCATGTGGCAGGAGTCAATCTTCCTGAACCTGCTTTCGGCCCTGGTGGCATTGACCTTGGCAATAGTCTTTCTGAACGGCTTTGAAATTGCCTTCGCCAGCGGCGTTTTCGCCTTGCAGATAGACAACGTCTCCATCGGTCTGGCCATGCTTTCGGCCGGCATCATCAGTTTCGTCGGCATTATCGTGCCGGCCTGGCATGCCCTTTACCCGCCTTTAACGTCGACATTGAGGTCTTGAAATGTCCAAGCAACTGCCGCCAATTTTGTTATTGGGCCTGATGGTTTCGGGCTGTGTGCACTACCGGCCTCAACCGTTGTCGCATCGGGACGTAGTGGCCCGTTACGAACGTTTGAGGACCGACGACCAGGAGGCGGGGGAAGCCGTGCTGACCTTCGCCGAGGCGCAAGCCTTGATGGATCGCAACAATCGCCGCCTGAAAGAGATAAGACAAGCCTATCAAACCATGCAGAATGTGGCGGACATTCCGACCCCATGGCCCAATCCGTCAATTTCAACGGGGTTCAAACACGGGGTTCACCTGCCCAACGGCCACTCAGCCTCCACTCAGCCGTTCGTGTCGCTGGGTTTCGCCGTGCCATTGACGTCACGGCTCAGCCGCCAGGACGACCTGAATTCAACGTTGTCCCACCAAAAAGCCACGGAATTGAAAACCGAACACCGTCGGCTGTTTCTCAAGCTGAGGCAGGTGTATGGAACGCTCTATTTCCTGCAGCAAAAAAGGGAAACCCTGCAAATCCTGACAGACTTTGTACAGTGGAAATTGGACGAAACCCGGAGCCTGGTCGACTCGGGGGTTTATTCCCCTTTGGACCGTGCCGTGGTCACCCAGCAGCGCCATTTGGTGGAACAGCAGAACCTGGAGTTGCAGACCCGGATTCTGAAGGCAAGCGGCAAACTGGCTGCCATGCTCGACATGCCAATGCAGTTTTTCCACGGGAAACACTATGAAAAGCCCTCGGTTTTCGAAGGAAAAGAACCGATCCTTTCGCAGGGCGATTTGTTGGAAAACCATCTGGACCTGGCCAATCTGCGAGCCCGGTACGAGGTGGCCGAAAAGCGGTTGAGACTTGAAATCGCCAAACAATTTCCGGATCTGCAAATCGGCGGGAACCACAACCGGGAACCCGGCGAGAACAAGGTGTTCTATGGTCTGGCCATTGGCGTGAATCTTCCGGTTTTCGACCGGAACCAGGTCAGGATCGCCGAGGCCGCCGGAGCCCGGGATGAAGTGTTCGCCCAGTACGAAAAGGAGGTCGCAAACGCACTGATCTCGGCTGACTCCCTTTTTAAGCAATATCAGACCGAAAAGCAACGCCAGAAGCACCTGGACAATTCAGTCGTGAAACAGGCGCTAAGATCCCGCGACCTGGCCCGGGACTCGTTCAAAACCGACCAGATCACGTTGCTTAGATACTGGGATTTCGAGGAAGACTGCATCGAGCAGCAGCTCAAGTCCTCCGAAGGCATGATCCAGCTTTGGCAACAGCAGGCCGAATTGGAAGCGCTTTGCGGGAAACCCCTCACGGACTTTGCCGCCGAAAGTGCAAAACGTTAACCGGGGTACCTGAAAGACAAAAGGGCCATTCTGGGAAAAACAGAAACCCAAAAAGGAGACACACCATGATCAAATCCTCGAAAATCGCCGCGCTTCTCGCCGGTCCCGCCCTGTTATTGGCAGGTTGCGGAGACGATTCGCCGAAACCGTCCACGGCCCCGGCAGCGGAAACCAAAGCGTTGTTGAGCGCCGAACTCATAACGGCTGAGAAACCTGCCGATGCCATCACCATCACGCAGGCCCGCACATCGGTAGTCCCCGGCCAGGACGTGACGGTGTTC
>JBFJXC010000108.1:0-10160 GCA_041623325.1 Lentisphaeria bacterium
CAACATTCCCAACGATCTCTTCAATGGCCGGCAGCGCATCTATCATACCGGCTCCGGTCAGGTCTGCCTGGAAGGCTGCGCCTCCAAGGAGGAGACTGTGATGCTCGAGGGCGACTGGATCAACGTCGAAAATCGCCTGGGGGTTCGGAAAATTTACGGCTCGGACCATCTGGCCATCCGGCGCCCGGGTCGGCGGCAGATCATCATGTTCAAGGGTTCAGACGCGGCCGGCGAACGGGCAGGCGGCAGTCTGTACTGCGACGAGATCTGTTCGCCGTGCATCACCGACAGACGGGCCTACGAGGCCGATACCCTGCTGTTCGATTCCGGGTTCGTCTTTCGGGTGGGGAACACCGACAGGGCCTTGTTAACCCAGCCTCTGGAGAGCCGCAGCGACGATCTGAAGGCGGTCCGTGTGCAGGGTGCGGATGGAAAGACCTATCTGATTGCGGCCAATTTCGGCACCGTCGAACAAGAGGTGGTCATGCCCATGGTGAAAGGGCAACGGTTGGCCTGCCTGAATGGCCAGGAGAAAGGGGAGGGGCCTGTCTTGGTTTCGGGGGGGGCGATGAGGGTGTTCGTTTTGGCCTGACGCGTTGAGAGCGGGCAGACGCGGACGAACGGTGTCCGGCTGTTTATGGGTTGAAGAAGAGGAAAAGTCAGGATGCGGGTCAGTAAGGAAGGCCGATGACCTGGCCTTCCCAGGCTGCGGGACTGTTCCAGGGGAGGGGAGTCTGGCTGTCTTTGCCGCCATCCCCGGGCGGAGTGCTCAGGCAACCACTGCAAGTCAGCACGAGTGCGATCAAGGCTGAGCACAGGAGTGGAAGCAGGCAGGCTTTGGAACGGGGCTTGCGCATGGTGCGTAGTATCGACCTAAAACAGGGAAAAGAGTTTGGCCTCGATGACTTGCATGGCGATAATCGCCCCGAGGCAGATAAAGATCACAAACGTGCTGAAAGAGGCCAGTTTGCCAGTCATGGTTTAGTCTTCCCTCGGCATGATCACCCGGTCGTCGACTTTGATGCCGCCAGTCTGCAATTCCGGAAGGACCTCGGCGATACTGATCTTGCGCAGGACCTTGGTAATCTTCACACGGGCGATGAAATCCTCTTCGCGGGCCACTAGCATGTCCGTGCCTTCTTTCAGCTTGTCGTAACCCAAATCCAGAATCACGAAGTTCCAGTCCTTGTTGACTTGAAGGACCTTGCCCTCCAGAGTGGGTGACACAACATCGACCGGCTTGAGGGGCTCCTCCACTCGGGGACGCTGGATTTGCACGCCCGTTGGCCCAGTGGTCGCACTGCCCGTGGCCCCCTGAAGCTGGGTGACGCGGTGCTTCTCCTTCTGTAGATCCTCCTGGGTCATCTTGAGTTCATCGCTTAGATCCTCGAGCTTGGACTTGAGAGCACTGATTTCCGCCTGCGTTTTGGAGAGTTGCACGAGCTTGTTGTTGATGTCGCCAAAATCCTGTTCCAGCGTCTTCATGGCCGTTTTGTAGGTTTTGGGGTCGGTAACCGCCGCCGGGTTGGTCTTCCACTTGTGCTGTTTGGTGTTGCGGATGGCGTCCGTCAGAAGTTTGCCATAGTCGTTGCTTCGCGTGTTGAGCTGGGTCACTTCGTTTGCGAACTTGGAAAGGGTCGGCTCGGTGGCCTGCTTGAGGTCGTTTTCGCTGAGTGGCTGGCCGATGGTCCGGGCGCAGGCGGTCAGCGTTTGGATCATGCTGCTGTCGCGGGCCGCCGTTCTTTTGGCTTCACCGACGATTGTTTCGGTGGCTTTTTTGTAGGCCTCGGGCTCGTCGTGGCTTTTGATGGCCTCGGGCTCGATCTGTCCCTGTGGAATGCCAAGGGTGGTGCCGACATCCACAAGGCTGTCGACCAAGGTTTCGCGCTGGGCCCCGACCTCGGTTGCGATCTTTTTGGCGGCCTCGAGAGGAGTGTTGAAGTCAGCGTATGTTTTGTCGGCGCCCTTGGCTTCGTGATAGGCTTTCCAGCCAAGCGAGCCGCTTTCGGGGGTGTCGGCAGTGGCCGGTGTGAAGCTGATTTTTTCGCTGGCTTTGGTGTCGAGAGTGGCGGTGACCTCAGCCAGAGTTTCGGCCAGTTTGTCGGCCCGGCCTCGGAATTCGCCGCGACGCTCGAAGAGCAGGTAGCTGAAGACGGCCGCCGCAATGGCACCCAGTAAGATGAGGACGTTGAGGATGCGGATGAGGATCGCCATAAAAATGTCTCACTCCTGTCTGACGAAAAGCTCTGCTCGGGACTTGGGTGTCCATGCTTTGGGGATGAGCGCGAAAATTAAGGACGCAACGTACCCTTGGGCTCGGGGTTTTTCAAATGTCTATGTGGGAATATTGAGCAGACCATGGCTCAGCAGCAAGGAGCCGTACCATTGGACCAGTTCGGGCCCCATGAAGATCCAGACCAAGGTTCCCAGTGATAGAAAGGGGCCGAAGGGGATAGGGCGGTGCCGGCTTTCCGGGTTGAGCACAAGGCGCACCAGCCCGGTAAAGCAGCCTCCCAAGGCCGCCAGCATGAGGATGAAAATGGCCGCCTTCAGGCCAAGAAGAGCCCCCAGCATGGCCATCATCTTGACGTCGCCAAACCCCATGACTTCACGGGGGATTTCCCATTCGGTGACGCTTCCCCGGAAATGCCGCAGGTTCGCCAACGGCAGGGTTTGCCCATTCAGCGAGAGTTCGTTGCCGCGCACGGCCAGGGCAATCGGGGTTACTACGGGAAAGGCGGCTTGGCTGGGCTCGGGCAGGTCGATATCCAGGCTTTCCACTTCGGCGACCGTGGCCTTGAAGCAGTCGCTGCGGCGGTACAGCAAGTCGATCCAGTCTTCGCGGCCGAATTGGGGAATCTCGATCCATTGGTCGGTGAATTCGAGAGGCAGGGGTTTGTCCGAACGCCGTACCAGGCGCCCCCAAAGGCGTTTGCCGACCTCGACCATCGACCAGAGAAATCCCATGGCTACGCTTAGGCTAAGCAGGGCGCTGAGAACCCGGACGAGGCGGGGCATGCCGGCCAGTCTTGGCAGTCTCTTGGCTAGAATGTCGACCCAAAACATCTGAATAGCCTCCCCCCCAATGGTTGTTTCAGGCCCGGATGCCTCCGGAACCACGGCCACAGCCAGGATGAAGGCCAAAAGGATGCCGGTGTAGGTGATTTCGTCGGGAATGATCAGGTTTTCCCAGTCGATCAGGGCGATGGCCACGGCCGCGCTTGCCAAGTAGAAAAAGGCGATGCCGGTGTCGATCGGCAACTGTTGGTTCCAGATGCGCCCCCAGACGCCGACGAACAGGATGGCGGTGGTCAGCTCAATGATCGGATAGCGTGCGGAAATGTGAAGAGCGCACTGGTGGCATCGGCCCCTGAGCAGCAGGTAGCTGATCAGGGGAATGTTTTCCCATGCGCTGATGCGGTGATTGCACTTGGGGCAATGGCTTGGTGGCGAAATCAGGGATTCGTTGCGGGGAAGGCGCCAGATGACCACATTCAGGAAACTGCCGACGCAGGCACCAAAAGCGAAGGCGAAGGCGCTGGTCAGGAAAAAAAGGTGAGTGTTCATGGTGCCGGGACTTTTTGGGCTTGGGTGTCAGCTGGATTGCGATGGTGTCTGCAGTCGTGCGTCAAGAGCCTTGTTGAGGGCCTGCCTCATGATCTCCACCGGGGCGGGTTGCCCGGTCCATAGTTCAAAGCTGCGCGCCCCTTGGTGCAGAAGCATGCTGCGGCCGTCGGCCGTGCGGCAGCCTTGGGCGGCGGCTGCCTGTAGGAACGGGGTATTGCTATAGATCATGTCGAGTACGTCGGGTTTTGAACTCAGCAGGGAGGCCGGCAGGGGCAGAGCGTCTCCGGGTTTCAATCCCAGCGAGGTGGATTGGATGACCATGTCCGCCTGTGCGATCTCCCGTTCGATGTCCGTGTGCTCGCCAAGGGGCAGGGCGATCGCTCTGCAAGCGGGTATGGCCTGCTTGATGGCCCGGATCACGGCCTGGGCCCGGGCCAGGGTTCGGTTGGTCAGCACAATGCTGGCGGCCCCTTGGCTGGCCAGGTAGATGGCGCAGGCTCTTGCTGCTCCACCGCTGCCGATAAAGACAATGCGGCTGCCGGGCACTGCCAGGGCGAAATGTTCGTGAAGAGCCGTGGTCAGACCGTAGCCATCCGTGCTGTATCCGGTCAGGTGGCCGTCGCGGTTGACCACGGTGTTGACACTGCCGGTCAAGGCGGCCCCTTCGTCGATCTCGTCCAGGAATTGGCCGATGGCTTCCTTGTGGGGGACGGTGATGTTCCAACCCGCAAAACCGTCGCGAACCAGCCGGCAGACGGCCTGGCCAAGCTCTTCCGGGGGGGTGGAGATCAGTTCGTAGCTGGCCGCAATCCCGGCATTCCGGAAAGCGGCTTCCTGCATGGGCGGCGAAACCGAGTGCTTTACCGGCCAGCCTAAGAGGGCATATTGGGCAACGGTCATGGCGGAGACTCCTCTGGCCAGTTAAATGGCAGCAATTTAGCGCATGTCGGGGATTTTTCAGTCCAGCCGGCCTTCCAGTTGCATGCCGTCGTAGGCGGCGGTCATGCCATCTGGCAGTTCGTCCACCAGCCGACGGTGCCGGAAGTCGTGATTGAGATGGGTGAAGACGGTCTGCTTGGGGCCGATGGCTTGGGCGGCCTGAATGGCGGCTTCCAGGTGGAAGTGGGTGGCGTGTCGGCGATAGCGGACGGCGTCGAGGACGAGGATGTCGATGCCGCGGAGCTGTTCCATGCTGTCCTCGGGTATGGCGGAGACATCGCTGATGTAGGCGAGGTTGCCGATCCGGTAGCCGTAGATGGTGATGATGCCGTGCAGGACCGGGATGGGGGTGACGGTCAAGCCGGCACACTCGAAGGGGCTGTGTACGGGGTTGAGGGTGATCTTGGGCAGGCCACCACCGACCTGCCTGGGCTCCCAGATGTAATTGTAGTGCTGGCGTATCCAGTCCATGGTCTCCGGGTTGCCGTACACTGGGATGCGTCGGGAGGAGCCGAAGGTAAACTGGCGGAGGTCGTCCAGGCCGTTGATGTGGTCTGCGTGGCTGTGGGTGAGCAGGACGGCGTCGAGGGTGCGGGCTTTGGCGCGGAGCATCTGGAGGCGGAATTCTGGGGTGGTGTCGATGACGATGTTTTTTCCGGCCCAGCTGATGAGGGCGCTGGACCGGTAGCGTTGGTCGCGCGGATCGGAGGAGGTGCAGGTTTCGCAGTCGCAGGCCAGCATGGGAATGCCGGTGCTGGTGCCGCTACCCAGGAAGGTGAAGGTGAAGGAGTTCATTTTAAATTTGAAACTGGTGTGGAGTTTTCAGTGGTTCAGGGGTTGAGTGTGATATTGCTTTGCAGGCAGCCCCCCTTGCGGCTTTGCCGCTTTGGAGTGCTCAAGCCTGCTTGAGCTTTCCAAAGGCGGGACCTGTCCCGCCATCCTTGGACGGGGTGTCCAGTAGCAAACCCAAACTCTGCGGCTAGATGACGCCCAGGCGCTATACGGAATCGGCCGAGCCGGGCGGACCGTGGATCCATGATCCCGTTCTCACTCCACCGTTTCCAGAACCAACAGGTCCTTCTCAGGGTCGACATGCTTGATGCGCACGCTAATTCGGCTTCCTGGACTGTGGCGGCTGTTGGCGTTGAGTCTGCCCTGTAGGCAGAGGTCGTCCAACTCGGCCAGGCAGAGTCCACCGGCCTCGTCCAGAACGGTGGCGCGTAAGGTTTGGCCGGCACGGTCCCGGCGCAGATGCTCCAGCAGCCAGTAGCGGGTGGCGGTGCGCTCCAGTTTGCGGTTCTGGCCTTCGACCGCGTCGGCGGTGGTGAGCACCTCGATGATTTCCGCGGCCTCGTATGGGTAGGGCTCGCCGGCCAAGTGGGCGGCGAGTTGTCGCTGGATGACCAGGTCCGCGAAGCGCCGGATAGGGGAGCTGACTTGGGTGTAAAGGTCGAGTCCGAGGCCGGCATGGGGTTCCGGATGAGTCGTCAAACGGGTGCGCTTGAGGTTGCGCACGGTGCGGCTGAAGACGACCGGATCGTACGATTCCATGGGTTTGACCGCCTGGTGAGGCGGAGGCTGGGTGCGGTAGATAATGGGTACGTCGTGGGAGAGGGCGAACTCGGCGGCCAGGCGGTTGGCCAGAATCATCAGTTCGCTGACCAGCAGGCGTGCCGGGCTGTCGGTCTTCAGTGGAGTGACCTCGATCTGGCCGTTGCTAACCCGGACTTTCAGTTCGGGGCGCTTGATTTGCAAAGCACCGTTAGCCAGGCGTTGACTCTCCAGGTTGCAGGCGATGTCGTGCAGCTGAGCGAGCATGGCGCCCACGGTTTCCTGGGCAGAGGCCATCAAGTCTTCGGCTTGATCGTAGCTCAGGCGGTGGGTCACCCGGACTTGGCCTCGATGCAGGGACCAGTCCAGAAGTCGTCCTTCGCCGTTGAAAACGACCCGAAAGCTGAGCGTGGGGCGAAGCTCGTCCTGGTTAAGACTGGCCAGGTTGCAACCGATGCAGGCTGGCAGCATGGTCACGGTGGTCGTTGGCAGGTAGAGGGTCAGGGGGCGGTCGGCGGCCACCCGGTCCAGGGGGTCGTCCCGCTCCACGAAAACGGCCGGATCTGCAATGTGTATGCCGACGATCCGCCTGTCGCCGTCCTGCTGAAAGGTCAGGGCATCGTCGACTTCGCAGGTGTCGTCGTCGTCGATGCTGCACGTCATCAGGCCGGTGAAATCCATGCGGTCGCTTTCCTGGCAGAAGGCGGGCAGGGAGGCGGCATGGGTCTCCGCGGCCTCGGAGAAGCCGGCGACCACGCCGTTGAGCAGCAGGAAGGTGTCGGCGTCGGCTGGCAAGCGCCCGGTTTGGCGGAGCAGGTCGACCCCGATCCGGCGGGGGTCGGTGCGCGGAAAGAGTTCCTCCAACAGGCGGACCGACTCGTTGCGGTGGCTCTGCAGGATGAAGCTGGCCACCTTGCCCATGAGATCCTCGAGTTCCTCGGGCACGGAGACTGGACCCGCCCCGGATTGGAGAGTCTGCTGGATCCAGTGCCCGGCCTGCTCCAGAATGGCGGCCCGCTCGAGGGCGCGCTGTTGCTTGTTGAGCTGGTTCTGGACATCGTCGGCGGTGCGGGGCGAGAACGCCAGTCCCTTGCGGCGGAAGTGGAGAGGATCGCCAAAGAGCTGCCGCGCCAGGGCGGATTCTTCCAGGGCGGAACAGTCCCCGAAATAGTCGCCAGCAAGCTCCTGGACCGAGAAATCCCGGCCGCTGTCGCAGACGCTTTCCCAAAGCAGTTCCGTATCGATATCGTCCGAAATGGCGATGATGCGCTCCTGCAGGTCGGCGGCGCGGCTGGGAAAATCTGCGACGGTGCCGGCGCCGTGAACGAGCAGGATCTGTTTGGTGGTGACCTTCTCGCTGCGTCCGCCCTGGCCGACAGCCTGAAGTTTGTTGGTTTGCTGGCGGGTGACGAAGGCGAGCTTGAGTTCGTCGCCGCTGATGAATTCAATAATTTTGTTTTCGTAATCCATGGAGGGAAGGGGGTCGTTGGGTTTGGGTCATTCCGTAATGTAGCGCCCTGGGGTGAGGAAGCCAGAGGGGGCTAGTTCAGGCCGAGGATGTGCTTGGCCCGGTCGATGTCGCGGCGGATTTGGCCGCGGAGGGCTTCGACGGAGGGGAAGGTCTGGTCGGGGCGGATGTAATCGTGGAATTCCACATCGATGGTCATGCCGTAGATGTCTTCGGTGAAATCGAAGAGGTGGAGTTCAAGGACGGGAGGCTTGAGCAGGTCGGCTTGGTCGGTCAGGAAGGTTGGGGCGTGTCCGATGTAGACGATGCCCTGGCAGATGCGGGGGGCGTGGTCGAGCTGGGGGTTGAGCAGTCCGCGGGCGGCGTAGACGCCGCAGGGGGGGAGCAGGATTCTGGGGTCTGCCAGGTTGGCGGTTGGGACGTGCACTTGCCGGCCGCCGATGCCTTTGCCGGCGACCACCTTGCCGCTGACGCAGTAGGGGCGCGTCAACATGCGGGCGGCGTGGCGAAGCCGACCCTGCTGGATGGCCTGGCGGATCCGGGTGCTGCTGACGGGACGCCGGTGCCAGATGACTTCCGGAACCGGATAAAGGCTGAAGTGATGATCCCGAGCTTTGTGCTGCAGGAAGGCAATGTCGCCGTGCCCGTCGCAGCCGAAGCGCCATTGGCTGCCTACGCAGATGCCCCGGACTCTGATGGGCGACCTGAGCAGTTCCCGCTCCACAAAATCTTCGGCGGACATGACGGCCATGCTTTCGGAGAAGGGCAACAGCACCGTGGCTTCTATTCCGAGTTCCTTGAGCAGTCGCAGTTTTTGTCCGACGCTGGTCAGGTGCTGAGGCGGTGTTTGCGGTTGCAGGACGGATCGGGGATGTGGATCGAAGGTGACAACCACGGGCGTGGCACCGCTGGCCTTGGCTTGCTCCAACAGGGTGGCGATCAGGTGCCGATGCCCGCGATGGACGCCATCGAAGACACCGCAGGCGATGACCACCTCGGAAATGCCGAAGTGTTGGAGGCCGGCTATGGAATGGGCGGTTTTCATGAGATGAGCGGCAGGATGTCGGCCAGCGAGAGCCGGGCCTGCAAAAGTTCCTCCTGTTCCCAGGTTTTGATGGCCTCCAGGCTGTGGGCATCTTTGACGTTGAACGGGCCGCTGGAGAGGCGCCTTAGGTCCGACAGGTGGGCGCCGCAGCCCAGCTTCGCGCCGATATCCGCGCACAGGGTGCGCACGTAGGTGCCTTTGGAGCAGTGGACTTGAAAATCCACCTGGGGGATCTCGATGCGGGTGATCTCCAGGGAGTGGATGGTGATCAGGCGCGGTTCGCGTTCGACGGTCTGGCCCTTGCGGGCAAGTTTGTAGAGGGGTTGGCCATCCTTTTTGATGGCGGAGACCATGGGAGGGATCTGGCTGATGTCCCCGACGAACTCGGCGGCGACTTTCTGGACCGCTTCGGGTGTGATCCCGTCGGTGCTGGAGGTGGCCGTGATCTCCCCTTCGGCGTCCTGCGAGTGGGTTTCCACCCCCAGGCGCATGGTGCCGCTATAGACTTTGTCGTCGCCAGTCAGTCGGGCGGAGAGTTTGGTGGCTTTGCCGAGCAGGATCACCAGCAGCCCGGTGGCGGCGGGGTCCAGGGTGCCGGCATGACCGACTTTCTTGAGGCGAAAGCGCCGCCTAATGCAGTTGACGACATCGTGGCTGGTCCACTCCTTGGGCTTGTCGACCAGCAGAATGCCGCTGTCCCGGAAGTCATTGGGATTCATGATCAGGAAATACCTTTCCAGCTAGCTGAAGAAGCAGTTGCTCGGCTTCGGCGAGAGTCAGGTTGGCTCTCTTGGCACCGGCGGCCAGCAGGTGGCCGCCCCCGCCGATGTCGTGGGCGATGCCGTTGACCGGGAACCGGCCGGAGCGGGCGCGCAGGGAGAAGCGCATGCAGTCCGGCTGGGGCTGGAGCAGGCAGGCGATCTCGACGCCGTCGATGCTTCGGAGCAGGTCGATCAGGCCCTCCAGCTCGGCCGGGTCCAGCCCCAAGGCTTCCACGCGCTCGGGGCGCAGCACGGCGTAGGCCAGCCTGCCGTCGTAGGCGAAGCTGGTTTGCTTGAGCACTTCGGCCTCCAGCAGGCGGCGGGCAAACTTTTCGCGGAAGAACATGTGGTCCATGACGCGGTCGAAGTCGGCACCCGCGTCCATAAGCAGGGCGGCGGTGCGCAGGGCGTCGGCACTGGTGTTGGGAAAACGAAAGCCGCCGGTATCCATGACCAGCCCGGTCATGAGGGCGGTGGCGGCGGCCGGGGTTAGCCAGTTCAGGTGGTCCAGTTGCACCGCCAGCATTTGTGCCGTGGCGGCGGCTTCGGCGATCCAGACGGCGTTGCCGAAGCGGTGGTTGTCCAGATGATGGTCGAGGTTGCAGATATCCCGGTTCAGAAGCTCCTGAACCGGGCAGGGGGCGTCCAGGCGGTCCATGCCGGTCGTGTCCACGCAGACCACTCCATCCAGGCTGTATGGACTCAGGTCCACTTGCTGCCCGGTCAGGATCGGAGTGTCGTCGGCCAGGAGCTTCCGATAGCGCGACGGCGGCGGGGCCTGCAGGTAGCCGACTGCTTGCTTGCCGGCGGCGATCAGAGCCTGGACCAG
>JBFJXC010000109.1:0-9974 GCA_041623325.1 Lentisphaeria bacterium
ATCCCGGTCGTCCTCGGCCGGGAACATGCGGGCGTCCCATTTTACCGTTTCACTGAGGCCTGGTACCCCGGTCGCGGGCCGAAACTAAACCAGGGAAAAATGAGGAAAGGCAGCAAGAAAGCCGAACATTTGCTGATCTTTGCCATGGCCATTACGCTGTTGGTTTCTGCTCTATGCAATTCAATCCCAGCTCAAAACACGGCAAAGAAATAGCCAATGCAGGGATCAGAATTTAGTCAGCAGGCGAGTCGCTCCCTGTCGGAAATAACTGGCAGAGTTTTTTTCGTGTTGACGTTATTACGCCGGTTCGCTATGATAGGGCACTGCGGTGCCTGAGCGCCGACTTATCTTTGCGAGAGAAGCTGCATCAGCCGCTGGGGCGTGATTTCTATGAGCGAAACCAAACTTCCGGGCAAGATTGCCGGGTCACTCTTCTGCCTTCCATTTTTAGGTTTCGGCGTTTTTATGGGGGTCATGCTGGTCAAAGGCCTGCTGTTGTCGTCTCAGATGCAAAGTTGGCCGACTGCCACGGCAACCATCGCGAAATGTGATCTGCATAAGCAGCGAACGTCCGATGGCACTTCCCACGACCTGAGGCTGTCGTACACCTATGAGTACGGGGGGGTAATCTATCAAGGAGAGACCGCGGCTTGCTCGTTGGTCATGGCGGCCAATGACGGCTCAGCCCATCGGCAGATTCAGAAGCGGCGTAGCGGCCCACACATAATCTGCTATGTCAACCCCGAGCAACCGGCTGAGGCCGCACTGCTGCGGGACCCAACCGCCGGTGGCATTCTTTTTCCTCTCATTTTCGTTGTGGTATTTGGCGGATTATCGCTGCTTTTTCTATGGGCGATCTGGCGAAAGCCCTCGCCCAAGACTGCTTCGGATTTGGGGCCGAAGCCCTGGCTGAAACGCAAGGATTGGCAAGGTCCTGTCTTGCAGAGCAATCTGGGGCAGGGGAGTGGCGCGGTGATGTTCATGGCTCTGGCCTGGAATGCCATTTCCTGGCCTATCGTGGTGATGCTGCCATGGCAGGAAGAACTGGCCCGCAACAAGGCCGTTCTTGCCGTATTGCTGTTTCCCGCTGTCGGACTTGGGCTCTTGGCCGCAGCGGCTTACAAGGAGCTGAGAAACATCAAATACGGCAGTACCCGTTTAGAGCTCAGGGAATTTCCGGGAGCGTTGGGGTGCCGCCTGGAAGGTATAATCTGCTCGTCACGCAAGATCGTGGGGGCCAGAGAATTTAAGATCAAATTGGAGAACGTTCGTCGGGTCGTCACGGGTTCGGGCAAGCATCGCCACGTGAGCGAACACAGCCTGTGGGAAGATGAATTGATTCTTGATTCCCAGTCAGACCGGGGGCGCGGGGTTACCGAGTTGCCCGTGTTCTTCCGGATACCGCCGGAGGCCAAGCCTTCTGATCTGGAGCCCAGCCACAACACGGTTAGCTGGCGCCTGACTGTCTCCGCCGAAACTCCGGGAATCGACTACAAGGCCACGTTTGCCGTGCCTGTTTTTGAGATTCCGGAACGCATTACGAAAGAATCAGAAGGTTCTGTGGCCGCGGAGTCTCCTCATGCCCGGCATCGGGATGAGGGCGACATGATTCGCAGTTCGAAAATCATTGTGCAGAAACGGGCTGGAGGTTTTCGCGTTCTTTTCCCGGCCGCCCGCTTCGTGTGGGCCAATATTACGGTCACTCTTCTGATGTTGGTCTTCGGCGGGTTCGCCGTGGGCATTGGTTATTCAGACGCTCCGCCGATCTTTATCCTGGCCTTTGGTGGTGTTGCGGTGATCCTGCTGATCGCCACAATCAACATGTGGATTGGCAAAGCCGCCATCGAAATAACCCGGGAGACCCTCATTCTGCGCAAGTCGGGCTGTTTCGGAACCAAAACCGTCACGGCCCCGCTGGTCGCTTTGGAGAACGTGGCAGCCTCTCTCGGCTGCACCGTCGGCGGCAAGCAGTTCTATCGACTCACGTTCCGCTTTGGTGATGCCACTGCCAGCACAGTCTGCGGGACCATGATTCCCGGGCGTGCCGAAGCTGACGCCATTGTCGGCATCATCGGCAAGGCCGTGGAGGAACTGCAGGCTTGAACTCACCTCGGATTCCCTTGTTGGGAGCCATGCTGCTGCATCACTCCTCACTGTCATCTGTTCGGGTTTCTGTTGCGTTGGGGCAAGGATCGGCTATTCTCTGGCGGGGAAAAGTCGCTTTCTTGGAGCTTGGGGACTTCAAATTTCGGGCATGACGTTTACTGTTTGCCAGGCTTTGTGGGTGGACTCCTGTGAAGGACGCTGCCGTATAGTGCCCTCACTTGAGCCGTCCGGATGAAGTCAAACGAAAGAACCCGGCATTGGCCGATTGGCCAAAGGCCGTCGCAAGGAGCCAGCAAGCATTTGGAGTTGACCGATACACGCTATGGACGAGGGCTGGTGTCAGCAGGAAACGCGAACCGCCTGGGAACTTTGCTGGCCGCGTCCGCCGGGGCGCCACCGCTTGTCTACGGCGCCATCGGTGGATCGATTACCGCGGGAGCGTCGGCCACCCCTCGGGAAAACGGCTACGCCCACCGTTTTGCCGCCTGGCTTGATCGGCATTGCCAATCCGGCTGCACGCTGGTCAACGCCGGTCTCGGGGCCAGCAACAGCCTGTTCGGCACCTACAGGGCTCAGCAGGATTTGCTCTCCCACCAGCCCGACATCATCACTATCGAATATGCGGTGAACGACATCACCAACCCGGAGGTGGAAGCCAGCTACGAAAGTCTGGTCCGCCAGTGCCTGGCGCAGAAAAACCGGCCCGCGGTAATTCTGATCTTCACCATGAAACGGGACGGCCGCAACGATCAGTCCCGGCATCAAGCCATCGGCCGGCATTACAATCTGCCGATGCTCTCGTACCGGGATGCGATTTATCCAGACATTCAAAGCGGGCAGCTGCGTTGGGAGGACGTTTCCCCGGATGATGTGCACCCCAACAACGACGGGCACGCTTTTATCGCGGACATGCTGGCACGGCTGGCAAGTCAAGCCCAGGCCGGCGCTGACCCGGAAGCCGCCCTGCCTCCGGCCCTCCATCCGCCATGCAACAAGTTTCTGGGCGGAAGGGTGTGCGATGCAAACCATCTGGACATTATCTCGCAGAAAGGGTGGACGACTGGCCCTCATAAAGGGGGCTATACCGGATTGCAAAGTCAGATGCCTGGATCCGAGGTCACGGTTCGTTTCAAAGGGAAGGTGGCGTTTATTGGCTGGCAACAATACGCGGGCGACTTTGGACGGGCCGAGGCCGTTTTGGATGGCGGGGCGCCGGTCTTGCTGGAGGGCTACTATCAGCGGCCTCCGATCCAGGCGTGGGCCGGGGGGCATACGGTATTGGTCCGATTGCTGGACACGGCCGACGTTCACACCCACACGCTGACCATTCGGCTTCTCGACGATACTCATCCCGACAGCCATGGTCACAAGTTCGACATCGGCTATTTGCTCATCAGCTGAAATTTCAAAAGGGAGCTGACATGCTAAAATCTGCGGCTTTGCTATTGTTGGGCCTCTGCCTGAATTCCGGCTGTGTGTCGGTCCGGCCGCGTCCGGTTGCCGCAGCCAACCTGGGGGAGGCGGCGGTTTTCGCCTGGTTGCAGGCGGGTTTGAATCGCGCGGAGCTGGCCGAGTGCGGTCCCGCGCGCGGTCAGGTGGGGGATTACTTCCGCTATTGGCGCCGGCACGGGAGAGGCGGTGCGGCGGGGGCCCTGCGGGCGCTCGCGGCGGCCCCGGGGGCGGCGGACAAGGTGCAGGCCTTGTCTACCTACTACTCCGAGGAGGATTTCAGGCGGGCGGCCGCCATGTTGCACGGTGGCTTCGAACACCCCTTGCCGGAGGGGGCGGCCGTGCGCTTGCAGAGGTTGTGCATAACGCACGATTTGGCGGCGCTGACCTGGCGGACTTTGGCGGCCGAGGCCGGTGCGGCGCAGGACGAAGCCGGGTCGGAACACGCCCGGAAGATGCGGGACAAGCTCGTGTCCTTCCGGCGCCAGCTCGCCCGCAGTCTGCTTGCGCCCTGAAAAAACGGGACTGGGCGGAATTTAGATCAAAAAGTGGGCGACTGAGATTGTAAAGATCGGTCCGGCCGCTAATTTATCCGCTGTTTAAAATGAACGGCATGGGGCATTAGCTCAGTTGGCTAGAGCGCTACACTGGCAGTGTAGAGGTCATCGGTTCGAATCCGATATGCTCCACCAGGAATCCCACCCCCAGCCGTACGGCTGGGGGTTTTTTATTGGTGGGCGACGCATTGGCGGGAGCTTCCAGCACCCGGTCGTCTGTCCAGGGGCAGGATGCTCCGGCCATTGTCAGTCGACTCTCAGCGTGCATGCCCTGACTACACCGTCGTCCTCACATGGGTCCAGCGTAGGAGCGAGTTTCACCTCGCGAACGGAAAGAGATGTCGAGTCCCGTTGTCGTACACCGCCATCGTGTCCCGAATTGACAACGAATTCGATTATGAGCGCGAATACGAGCGCGATCACGAAACAGACACCGGTCATCTTTAAATAGGGTGTCCGCCGGCACTAGCGCACCGGTGCGCCAGTGCCTACTCGAAGGGCGAAGCAGGTCTTAAAGCCGCTGGAAAACCAGGTCGGGCTGGATGTTGGAGGCGCGCAGCATGTCGACTGTGGTGATGCCGGTGAGCATCAGGGCGGTGCGGTAGCCGAAGTCGTTGCCTCCGGGTATGTCGGAGGCAAGGGAGTCGCCAACCATCACCACGCGATTTCGGGGAAGGGCCCGGCCCAGGCGCATCTCGAAGCGGTGGTGGTTGTAGAGGAAGATGGGCTCGAAGGGCTTGCCCAGAAAGATGGCTTGGATGGGATTGCCCGCTTTCTGGCACAAGCGCTGGAGGAAGAGGCCGACGGCGCCGGAGCCGATGCCGAACTGACCTGGCTTGCTGGGGAAGTACTCGTCGGGGTTGGGCACGATCAGGGGGGTGTCGGGGTGCTGCATGAGCAGGTTGAACACAGCGGTGATCTGCCCACACCAATCGTAGTCTTTCTCCCCCACGATGACCCCGGCGCAGGTCGGCAGCTCGGCCACATCCCGGGTTGTCTGCAGCCCCGCCAGCTGTGCATAGCAGGGGTCGCCGAGGCTGCCCATCACGAAGAAGCGCTTACCCTGCCAGTTGTACCGGTCCACCAGTTCGATCAACCCGTGGGAGCATGATGCCAGCTCCTCCGGACGGACCGGGATCCCCCCTTTGGCCAGGTGGTCGGCCTTTTCCTGCGGAGAGTGGCAGCCGTCGTTGGTGAGCAGGGCAAAGGGTAGGTTCCGCTGGTGCAAAAGGCGAATCATGGAGTCGGCGCCGGGCACGGGGATGCGGCCTTTGACCAGCACTCCGTCCACGTCGAAGACGATCGCGTCGATATCATGGCCATTGCGATCCAGCCATTCCCGGAAGGAGGGGAGGATTGGGGGGGGGGCTTGTGTAGCCTTTTGGGTCATCGAATCATACTCTCCATTTCTTGATCATGTTGCTCTCAGTATTGTTCTGACCGCTGTGAAAAGATCTGTTTCCTGAACTGGCCCGGAGTGCGGCGGTGGAACTTCTTGAATATCCGGCAAAAATAAGCAGGTTGGTCTAAGCCGCATTGGACGCTGATTTCCGCCACGCTCAAATAAGGATCACCCAGAAGCAGGCGTGCTTTGGCCATGCGCAGGCGCAACAGGTATTTGCTGGGGCCGAAGCCGAATTCATGGTTGAACAACGCGTTCAGGTAGCTGGTGCTGACGTGGCTGAGTCGGGAAAGTTGCGCGACCGTAATCGGCTGGGCAAGTTTTTGTTCCAGCAACGCTATGGCCTTGTTCAGAGCGGGATGGCGGTGCCGCGCGGCCGTGGTTTGCTCTTGCACCAGTACTATCCGGTTCAACAGGGCGGCAAGCAGGGCATTCCGCTGTTCCTGTTCCCGCTCTGACTGCATCGTTTCCAAGTCCTTCAGCCAGCTTTCGATCAGCCGGTCGCCGACGGTATCGATCAGCACCGGTTTTTCGGGAGTGATCATATCGGTGTTGCGGAATATCACATATCGTGTTTCGACCGCTCCTGTTCGCTGTTCCTGGTGGTTTGTGTTGGCCGGGATAAACATGATGCTTCCAGGGGAGGCCGGGTAGTCGACATTCTCGATCCGGTGCGTGCAGTCCCCCCGGACCAGGAATACGATCTCCGAATCCTGGTGCCGGTGGGCCAGAATGTCGCCCGGAAAATGTGAATGACCGTATCCGATGAATTCAGGGGACATGTTGATTGCATCTCGCTTGTAATCGATTCGTGCAACTATAGCATCGTTATATGCTATAAACAGTGGCTTTTTCTAGTTGTTTAATGCAACGCAGTTTTTATTGTAAGGCCAAATCAAGCAGAGGAATGGCCTCCATGACCAAAGCGATTAATTTCGGTTCGCTCAACATTGATCACGTCTACAAGGTCGATCATATCGTACGTCCCGGAGAGACCCTCGGCAGCGAAAGCTACCACGTCTACTGCGGGGGCAAGGGAGGCAATCAGTCGCTTGCGCTTGCCCGGGCCGGGGCGCCGGTGATTCACGCCGGCTGCATCGGGCGTGCCGACGGCAGGATCCTTCTAGACAATCTCAAGAACAATGGTGTCGATACCCGGCATGTGATGGAGCTTCATGTCCCATCGGGGCATGCCGTAATCCAGGTCGATTCCAGCGGGGAAAACGCCATATTCCTTTATGCGGGCGCCAACCACGCGTTTGAGCCGGACATGGTTGACCGTGTTCTGAAGAATGCGGAACCGGGTGATCTCATTCTGTTGCAGAACGAGATCAATGATATCGGCACGATCATGGAAAAAGCCGCGGCGGCCGGCCTGAAACTGTGCTTCAACTTCGCGCCTTTCGATAGCGGCATGGCGAAAAGTCTGCCGCTGCATCTGCTGGATTATCTGATTGTCAATGAAACGGAGGGGGCTGGGCTCGCGGGTTGTTCCGAAACCGACGGTATCCTGAACATTCTCGCCGAAAGGTACCCCGAAACCGCTATTATTCTGACGCTTGGTCCGGAAGGGGTGGCAGCCATAAGCAACGGAGAGGTTGTACGGGTTCCGTCACCTCCGGCCGACGTCGTGGATACAACCTCGGCCGGTGACACGTTTATCGGTTATTTTCTTGCCGCCTGCCTGCGGGGGGAGAGCCTTGAACGGTGCTGTCGGGAGGCGTGCGCCGCCGCTGCGGTTGCCGTGAGCCGCCCGGGGGCGGCCGATTCGATTCCATACGTGAACGAACTGAACATTATAACTACAGGAAACGTAAGATGACATTCTCGCGACTCGACCATGACCTTATCCGCCAACGGCTTGAGATACCCGATGGCAGGATCAATGCCGTACTTGATACCGATACGTATAACGAGATCGACGACCAGTATGCCTTGGTGTATTCGCTGCTCAGAAGCGATCGGATCAAGCTTCAGGCCATCTATGCCGCCCCTTTTTTCAATGACCGCTCGAGCTCGCCGGAAGAGGGCATGGAGCTCAGCTATAATGAGATCCTGGAACTATTGAAACGCATGGATGTTTCAATGGCCGGGCGGGTTTTTCGCGGCTCGAAAATCTATTTGCCGGATCGTGGCACGCCGGTTGAGTCTCCGGCTGCGGCCTCCCTGGTCGAAAAGGCTCTCGCAGCGGGGCGCAAGGGCGAGGTTTTGTATGTCATGGCCATCGGCGCCATAACCAATGTCGCCTCGGCAATTCTGCTGTGCCCGGAGATTGTCAAGCATATGGTTGTAATCTGGTTGGGAGGCCACCCCTACTACTGGGAAAACAATAACGAATTCAACTTGGCACAGGATGTTCCGGCCGCGCAGGTTGTGTTTGATTCCGCTGTCCCGCTTGTTCACATCCCTTGCGTGAAGGTGGCCGAGCATTTGGTTATGAGCATTCCCGACCTGGATTATTACATCAAGGGGCGTGGAAAGATCGGTGATTATCTCCATGAATTTTCCGTGGAGTACATCCGAAAAGGAAACAGCTTGAGCAAGGTTATCTGGGACCTGACGGCTCCGGCGGTCATTACCTTGCCGCACTGCTTCAGTTCCGCCGTAGTCCCCGCTCCCATCCTGAACGACGACAAAAGCTGGAGCATGGATTCTGCCCGGCATCCGATCCGGGTCATCACCGCGCTGAATCGGGACGGCATTTTCAGCGATCTCTACCGCTGTCTGGACGAATTCTCGAACGGATGAAGTACGATTGACAGGACTGTTGCGGCTTGTCCCAGTCGTGTCCGCTTGTCTCAAGTGTTTTAGGGGTGAACTTAGGCTACCTACCTGAACCCATTGTTGAACCGGAGGACGTGCCGTGAAGATTGTGGTGGCGTTGGATTCGTTCAAGGGATCCTTGTCGGCGGACGCGGCCTGCGCGGCGGTGTCTGAGGAGTTGGGGCGATGCCTGCCGTCGGCGGTGGTCGAGAAGGTTCCCATGGCGGATGGGGGGGAGGGGACGATCGAGGCGCTGGTGGCGTCCTGCCACGGGCGGGTGGCCTGCGTGCCGGATGTGACGGGTCCGTTGCCGGATGTGCGCTGCCAGGCGTCCTTCGGCTGGCTGGCGGAGAGCCGGGTGGCGGTGGTGGAGATGGCCAGGGCCAGTGGCCTGCCGCTTCTTTCGGAGAGCCAGCGCAACCCTTTGCTGACCACCACCTTCGGGACAGGGGAGTTAATTGCCCTCGCTGCCGAGATGAAGCCGGAGCGTATTCTGCTGACCCTGGGCGGCAGCGCCACGGTCGATGGCGGCACAGGCGCGGCCCGGGCGCTGGGCTGGCAGTTTCTGGATGCCGCCGGCAAGCCGGTGCGGCAGGGGGGAGGGGGGCTGAAGGCTGTCCGCGAGATCGTGCCGCCGGTCGGTCTGAATCTGCCCGAAGTGGATGCCTTGTGCGATGTGACCAATCCCTTGTGCGGCCCCAACGGGGCCGCGGCGGTGTACGGACCGCAGAAAGGGGCGACGCCGGAGATGGTCGTGGAGCTGGAGGAGGGGCTGTCGAACCTGGCGGAGCGCTGTCTGGTGTGCCTGGGCAAGGACATCCGGGATCTGCCCGGAGCGGGGGCCGCAGGCGGGTTTGGGGCCGGGGCGGTGGCGTTCTTCAATGCCAGGCTGGTGCGCGGCGTGACGGCGGTCTCCGAAACCTGCGGGCTTGAAGCACATTTGGCGGATGCGGACTGGGTGGTCACAGGCGAGGGGAAGTTCGATTGCCAGTCACTGCAGGGCAAGGTTGTCTGCGGGGTGCTGGATGCCGCTGCCAAGAGCGGGACGAAGGTGGCCGTGCTGGCCGGGCGCATTGAGCTGCCGGAGAAAACCTGGCGTTCGGAAGGGGTGAGCCTGGCTCTGCCGACCTCCCCGGATTTGCCTTTCGAGCAGATCCGTCCCCAGGCCGAAGTCTATCTGCGGCAGGCCGCCAGGGAGTTGGCCGGGTTGGTATTGAGTTGTGAGTTGTGAGTTGTGAGTTGTGCGGGACTCAGGGTTCAGGGAAATCGTCATCGCGCTCGTGATCGATCCCTTTAGTTTGGGCCCCGGCTGTTCCGGCTTGAGGAGGTGCCACCAAAATCGCTAGGCCTGGAGACCGCCGTCTAATGTCATTGACTTAAGAATAAAGATGGTTCGTCTAGTGTAATCGTGCCCCGTAATCGTGTACCAGAGCTCAGTGCTGCAAGCTTGCGTCGCTGTAAAATTGAACGCCATCGGTTTCGGGTTCCGGAACCTTCGTAATCGGGCTTCCGGCTTAGCGGGACTAGCAGAGCTAGCCGCGCTCGTGATTGAATAGTGGAGTCCTGTGGTTCAGGGTTCGGATGTCGGTTTTCTCTGCACCACGGCGAGTTGACCGGCCTCCACAGGAGGCCTATCGACCCCGATCACGATGGCGATGACGAGCGCGATTACGATACAGACTCTGACAGCCAACACG
>JBFJXC010000110.1:0-9940 GCA_041623325.1 Lentisphaeria bacterium
CATCCCTGCGAAAGCAGGGACCGCCCGGCGCGCAACGTCATCACACCGATTCCGTCCAGTAGGGTCACGACAAACCACCCGTTGCGGAATTGCCGTTGGTCATGCAAGGTCAGCTCCGAAAGAGTTCAACCGCTTGGGCGAGTTCCTTCATGCGGTCGTTGCCTGGCACGAACTCCATGCCCCAGAAACCAGCGTATCCGGACATTTGGGCGGCGTGAATGCAGGCCTTGTAGTCAATGTGCTGTTTTTCGCCTGGGAAGTCCCGCTTCGGGCTGCCGGCCACGTGCAGATGGGCGATGTGCTTGATATGCTTGCGGATCAAGGCGGCCGGGTTCTCGGCCATGCGGTGCATGTGATACAAGTCCAACAGCACCTTCAGGTGTGGCGAATCAAAGCGCTGTGCCAGATCGAAGCCGTAGGCGCTGCTGTCCGCCTCGTAGCCGGGATGGTCGTAGGAATTCAGCATTTCGAAGATCAGGACCCGTCCTGCTTTCTCAGCATCTGGCAGAACTTGCTCGATCGCTTCGGCGCAGGCGGCGGGACCGTCCTCGATTCCGCTGACCCGGTTGCCGCTGAAGATGATGACATGGGGAATGTCGTCTTCGCCAGCCTCTCGGATTGCCTGGCGAATCCCGGGGATCAGTTCGGCATGGTTGGCGCGGTTGTTGAGGCCGGCCTCCATGCCGGGTGCTCCATGGTTCAGGATCGAAAGCCCGGCTTTGCGTGCGGCCGCACGGCGCGGGCGAGGCACCATCTCCACAGCCTCGTAACCCATGGCCTTGAGGGCGCCATAGTAGGCGGCAGGTTCGGAGCCCTTGGGAAAAAAACACCAGTCCGGAGCGCTGAAACGCATGGCGTGAGTGGTCATGTCTGATCCTTTCGCTTTCATGTTTGGGCGGCGGTCACGCCCGGGTCCAGTCAAACAACAGGCCCATGGTGCGGGCTCGTTCGGTCTCGGCGGTGCGGTAGGCCTTGGCGGCGTCCTCGGGTTTGAAGGTATGCGTGTTCATCCCTTTCATGGAAATGCGCCCCGACTCGAGCAGGGCAAAGAAAAGGCCCACGATTCGGCGTTCGGTCCATTCCTGGTCGCAGTGTCCGTCATGGGCGCCGACCACGGTCAGTCCCTTCATGATGACATCCCCGGTAAGGTGCTGGTCCGCGGGTGTGCCGGTGTCGCCGAGCACCACGACGGTGCCCCTGGGGGCGGCAATGCCCAAGGCCGAGGCGAAGACCGCGGCATTGCCGGTCGAGTCGATCACGATCGGGGGCTGACCCCCGCAGGCTGCCTGGATCTCCTCCTCCGCCTGGTCTACCGGTTTGGCGACCGTGCCCGTAGCCCCGCCTTTCCTGGCTAGCTCCAGACGTTCCTCCAGCAGGTCGACCAGCACGATCCGCTCCGCCCCGGCCGCCTTGCACCAGCGCAAGGCCATCTGTCCGATCGGGCCGCCGCCGATAATGAGCACGCGGGAGCCCAGGCCAACCCGCCCGGCTTTAACCCCCATAAAGGCAATCTTGGCCAACGCGAACCAGACCGCCTGGGCTTGATCGATTGGCCCGGGAACCGGATAGCAGTCGGCCTGCGCCACGACATGCTCCGAGCCGTGCCCCTGGCGCGATACGACTCTCATGCCTTGCTTCAAATCCTCTACCTCGGCACCAGCCTCCACGACCTCGCCCACAACGGCGTATCCAGGGAAGAAGGGATATTGGATCCAAGTGTCCCAGTGAGTGCCGGGGGCGAACTTGCGCCCCAGCACGATGGTCTCGGTGCCGGTGCTGACCAGCGAGTTCAGCGTTCTGATCCTAACGGAGCCGGGGGGCAGGGCCTGGTCGGCACGCTCGGTGACCACACATTCGTTCTTGCCTGTAAATACAACGTGTTTGGACATGATGCAGATCCTAATGGTTGGGTGAATGCCAGGGCGTTTTCACTCTAGGGTTCGGGCCTGGAATGCCAATTATCGGAATTGGCTATTATTTCCATAAATTGGGGATTGCCCGGAATCGGCAAGAAGCCGGAACGGGAGTCCGGATTGATTGAAACGGGGATTATAAGGGTTATCCTTGTCTGGATATGGCCTGATTCGGCTTGCTGGTCCCGTGTTGCGGGGATGACCCAGGCAATGTCTGGATGGCGATTGTTGGCGTAGTGGGTTCCTTCAAGGAGGTGAGAGAGCGGATGGTCGGCCGGATCCCCGAAGTGACGCGTGCCCATTTTGTGAGTGGCTGGCGAACTTGGCTGGAGCCCGGCTTCTGTCCTTTGCACGACCATCGCTGGGTGGAGATCGTCTACCACCCGACGGGACGGGGTTGGACCGCGGCAAAGGACGGGGCCAAGATTAAGTTTGGTCCGGGTTCCGTGGTGATGTATCCGCCAGGGGTTGCCCATACCCAGACCATGACCGAGCCTGGCGAGGATGTGGTGGTAAAGTTGGAGGTGGATCCGTTGCCGGAGCTGTTCAACCGGGCGCTTCTAATACCCTGTCTTCGGGAAGAGCACTTGCGCTGGGACTTGAATATCCTGTCTTCGCCGCCGGGTGGCAGGACGCCGCTGCAGCAGTCGTGCTTTGATCATCGGGCCGGGGCGCTTCTTTGCGCCTTGCTTAACTCCTATTTTCAGACCGAGACCGTGGAGACGCTGCCGGTTGGAGAGGCCTATGCGGATATGGCGTTTCGCCTGGTCCGCGAGCGCTACGCCACGCTCCGTAGCGTCGCCGATCTGGCCGAGGTCGTGGGCATCAGCTACGACCATCTGCGCCATGTCTTCCGCGAGCGCTACGGCATGACCCTTCAGGAATGGTTGATCCGCACCCGTCTGGAGCGGGCCAAGGAGCTCCTGCATCATTCGGCCCTGCCTCTGAAGGCGATTGCCTCGCTGTGCGGTTTTGGAACCGACCGCCACTTGTGCGCCCTGTTCCACAAGCGGGTCGGCTCGTCACCCGGGCGTTACCGTAAAAACCAAGGGTGAAGCCGCCCGCACAAGACAAGGCGGGGTCAAAGCGGCGGCTGGACGGAGTCTTCCGGGGGATGTCGTGCGATTCACACCATTCCTTGCAACGGATCGTGAACGTTTGAGGAGAGGAGATGGGCGATGAAGAAGGCAATGCTTGTGGTTGTCTCTGTGATGCTGGCGGGATGCGATTATACGGTCCCGCTGATGAAGACCCCGGCCATCGACATCGACAAATCGGTGGTGGGCTTGTGGGAAAGGTCAAAGAACGACGGACAGACTGAGAGTCTGCTGATTCTGCCCCTCAACAATCGCGAATACATGGTGTCTTATCCTGCCGGGTCAAAGGACGCCATGTTCGCCCGGGGGTGCCTCTGGCGTGGTGGCAATGTGACACTGGCTCAGTTGGAATGGTTCGGAACCGCCCAGGCTATACTTCCAGACGACAACAGAACCTTTCAATTCGTCATGTATACGGTTGAGGGGGATCGGATCAGCGTTCGTCTGCTCAACCGCGACGTTGTAAAGAAGGACATCGCCTCCTCGGAGGAACTGGCCAAGTCCATCTCGTTGAACCGAGCGAAGCCAAATCTGTTCCGAGAAGCCATAGTGTTTACCAAGGTCCAGAACTGACCTTGAACAACTGAATCAAATGCAAAGCGGTTCATTCGAGGCGTCCTTCTCCTTCAGTGATAATAGATGTCCATCACACAAAGGGAGCCTCTTGCTCGCACCCAAGCGCTCCCAAGCGCCCACCCAGCACTCCACTTCTTCAGCGCTGAGGTTTGGGAAGATTGGATCGACAATCCGCGTCTGGACGGTAAATTGATGGTCGGCATAGCGGCACTGTTGGGTTGCTGTCGTGAGATTTGATGAAAGTATGCCGAGTGCCGTCCAGGTTTTCCGTGAAGAGGACTTCCTTGTGGGTCGGCTGTTATTATTGGAAGGAATTGCCACTCATGCGTCCCGGTCTTGTTTCCATTACATTCCGCAAATTGTCTCCCCGCCAGATCCTGGACTTGTGCCGGGCGAATCGACTGGAAGTGATCGAGTGGGGGGGCGATGTGCACGTGCCACATGGGGATAAGGCGGTGGCCTTGGAGGTTGGTAAGCTCACCCGCGAAAGCGGCATCGCGGTGGCCGCCTACGGTTCCTACTATCGGCTGGCGGCCAGTCCCGGAACGGGCCTGGATTTTGCCGATGTGCTGGCCAGCGCGGTCGCGCTGGGCTCCCCGGCCATCCGTGTCTGGGCGGGAAACCGGAGTTCGGCCGAGTCCGATGCCGGATGGAGGCAGGCGGTGGTGGACGACGCCTGGCGATGCGCGGATCTGGCGGCCGAGCATGGAGTCGCCATTTGCTACGAGTATCATGGCGGCACTCTCACGGACAACCTGGAATCGGCCTGCGAGCTTCTGGCGGCCACGGAGCACCCGTTCATCAAGACGCTCTGGCAACCCCCTCATGGAATTCCACTGGAGAAGTGTCTGGCCGAACTCCGGACTTTGGCGCCAAGGGTGCACCATATCCACACCTTCCACTGGTGGCCGGACTCAGGACATCGGTTTCCCTTGCGGGCAGGTGCCGAGCGCTGGAGTGCCTACGTGGCCGAGCTTCGTCGCCTCGGGTGTGATCCGAACCTGCTTCTGGAGTTCGTGCGTGAGGACGATCCGGCTGCCTTGGTGGATGATGCGTTGTGTTTGCGTGAGCTCCTCGCCCCTCAAATCTGAAGGCCTTGCCGCTGCTCAAGCATGCCGGGCGGCCGACAGGTCGCGCCGGGGCGGCGAAAAGAGAAGGGAGACAGGAAAGGTGAGCGCGAGGCCATGATTCTTTCCCTGTCGCGCCGGGTTCAGCGACTGGCGCAGAAGCAGCTGGTGCAGCTGAGTTTCACCAACGCCATGGGGTTTGGCTTCATCACCGGTCAGACAATCTACCTGATTGCTCTGATGTATGGGGCCTCTGACACCCAGATGGGCTTGCTCTATGCGGCCCCCTTCGTCACGGCGCTGGCGGCACTGTTTGTGCCCATGCTCTTGAACGGACAGGAAACCACCTCTATCTGGGCGCGCTCCTGGGGGCTGCGCACGCTGCTTTGCCTGGGCTATTTCGCCCTCCCTTACCTTGACTTTGCCAAGGGCCGCATCTGGATTTTTATCCTGTTGTACTATCTGTTTATGACGACCCGTTCGTTTGGCATGGCCAGCTATTTTACCGTGGTCAAGGCCTTGGCAACTCCTCGGGAAAACGCCTCGTTGATGGCCCGGACTCTGCTTTGCGGACAGTTCGGCGTGTTACTGGCCCAGGCAATCGCGTTCGCGGTCCTGACCTTCCATGTCGGCGGCTCCGAGGAGAAGGGGCTGTATCTGCTGCTGGCCATTGGCATCTTTTTCAACGCCGTAACGGCTGGGTTGATCGGCCGGTTGCCCAAGACCGGCTACCTGGAGGAAGGCAGCATGGGGAGCCTCTCCCGGGTTGCGGGCCAAATCCTGCACCGCCGCGAGTACCACGAAGTGGCTCTGGTGACGGCCTTCCAAGCGGCCATGTCGGTCTTTGCCGGATATCTGATCAGCTATCTGCGCCAGGTCGCAGGCTACAGCAGCGGCATGATTTTTCTGTTCACGGTGACCGGGCTGCTGGGGGCGATCTTCATCTCCAACATGCAGCGGATGATCGGCAGCCATATCCGGGAGCGGGTCATGCTGTTGGCAAGCCACTCGGCATTGGCGGTGCTGAGCCTGGTTTGGGCTCTGATCGGGTTCGTACCCGGGGCCGGAACCAATTCGTGGGTGGTTTGCGTGCTCTACGCACTGACGGTGGTCGGCCTTACCGCTTCCGCCACGGTTGCGCTTCAGCTGCGAACCGGGCGGTTGCCCTCCCGGCATTCGGTCGAACATTCCATCGTGTACGACATGGCGCAGGTCGTTGGGGCCTTTGCTGCCATCGCCTGTGTTTACTTCGCCTCCGGAACAAGCTTCGGCACGGACCTTGGGCTGCACTCCTACAGTCCGACCTTCTTGCTCTGGACCGTCACTTGTCTGGCTGTATGCGCCTTGGCTTTTCGGATGAGCACCTCGGGCAACAGCGGGTTGAAGCAGGAGTTCTCCGCTCTGCTTCCGTCGAGCATCTTTACGATCATCCGGGCACGCCGACTGGATCAGGACGACAACGTGGTGCGGCGCCATCTGGCACTGGAAGGCTTGCTCCAGAATCCCAATCAGGTGAGCCGCGAACTGATTCTGGAGCATCTGCGTTCCCCCGATCCCGGAACTCGGGGCAGTTGCATCCGGGTGCTGATGGGGTATCCGGTCGAGGGCGCGCTGCCCGCTCTGCTGGCCGAGGCGGCCTCCCCTTTCAGCCCCTTGCGGACCCAGGCGGTTACCGCAGTCGGCTTTTTCGGGATGCCAGCGGCGCTTCCGGTCCTGCGATGCCTTTGGGAGGGAGCGCCGGCCGATGTGCGGGCCGCCCTGGTCAAAACCCTGCTTCGCTTAGGCGAGGACCTGCCGGATAGTCGGATTCTCGAGGTCTGGAAATCGTGTCCCCGCGCCAGCCGCTCGGATATATTGATCGGCCTGGCCGTAACCCGGCGCGTCAGTCTGCTGCTGCAGCTGTTGGCCGAGGAGCTTCTGGATCGTCCCGACCCCTACTGGACCCAGGCGCTTTTTGGTATTGCCGCCGCTTCGGCCAATCTGCGCGAATCCATGTTCGAAGTCTTCTCGGAAGAGGCCCGCAACCCGGGAAAAGGGTTGGATTACATCGCCGTCAACGTGGAAGCGGCCTGGCCGCCGGAGCTTTCGATCGACCGTTGTCGCGACTGTCTGAGGCAGGAAAACTACGCGGCGTTGACCGAGCTGCTTCGGCGCAGCTGCGACCAGGCCTGGGTGGTGGCCTATGACCGCAGCTCGGCTCTTGGAGTCCTGTTTCTCCTGCTGCTCCACCGCGGCGGTAGTCTCTCCCCGGGGCCATCGGCTTAAGGCAGCCAGACCTTGGGAAAGGGATGCTTTCGAGTGGACTGGCCGATTGCGTCCCGGCGGGCCTGCGGGTATGATATGGCATTCATTCGAAGCCAAGAGTCGCCACAGGAGGAGCCGCCATGCATACGCCCATACCCGTTACCCCCGATGTTTTCTGGATTGGCATGAACGACCGGGAGACTTCCCTTTTCGAGGGGCTTTGGCCCTTGCCACGCGGCGTCTGCTACAATTCCTATTTGATCCGGGACGAGAAGGTCGCCGTGGTCGACACGGTCAAGCACTGCGGACCGGAAATCTACCTGGACAAGATCCGCCGCCTGCTGGCCGAGGGCGATCGCTGCATCGATTATCTGATCATCAACCATATGGAGCCAGACCATTCCGGCTCCATACGCCTGCTTCGGGATATTTTCCCCGGCCTGCAGATCATCGGCAACCGCCAGACCGCACGCTTCCTACAGGACTTCTACGGCATCACCGAGAACATCCGGGTCATCAAGGACGGGGACAGTCTGGATCTGGGGCGCCACAAGCTGACCTTCCATATGACCCCCATGGTCCACTGGCCCGAAACGATGATGACCTACGACACCGTCGACAAAATCCTTTTTTCCGGCGACGCCTTCGGTGGTTTCGGCGCTTTGACCGGAGGCCTTTTCGACGACGAGGTGGATGTGGATTTCTTCGAGGGCGAGATCCTGCGCTACTTCTCCAACATCGTCGGCAAATACAGCCCCATGGTCCAGAAGGCCATCGCCAAACTGGCTGGTCTTGACATCGGCATCATCTGCCCAACCCACGGCCCGGTCTGGCGGCAGAGTCCGCAGACCATCGTGCAACTATACGACCGCTGGAGCCGGCACGAGTCCGAGGAGGGCGTGGTGCTGGTCTACGCCTCCATGTACGGCAACACCGAGAAAATGATGGAATCGGTGGCCGCGGGGCTTTCAGAGGAGGATCTGTCCCGCATCAGGATCCACAACGTCTCCCAGAGCCATGTGTCGTATATTCTTCGGGACGCCTGGCAGTTCCGGGGGCTGGTGCTGGGAAGTCCGACCTACGATTTGGGGCTGTACCCGCTGATGCACAATCTGATCAGCCTCCTGGAGCGCAAGCAGCTGCGCAAGCGGGTGTTGGGGCTGTTCGGCACCTTCGGCTGGAGCGGTGGCGGGGTCAAGACCCTGACCGCATTCGCCGAGGAGGGGGAGTGGGATGTGGTCACCCCGATCGTGGAGGCACGTTGCAGTCCAAGCGAGCAGGATCTGCAGCAGTGCCGCCTGTTGGGGCAGAACATGGTCCGGCGCATCAAGGCAAATGGGCAGGACTGAACCATCTGCGGCACCATTGGCGCTTGACTGAATCAGGCCGGAGCCGGTGGGGTTTTCCCTTCCGCCCCCGCACTTGCGCGCACACCCCTTCGCTTCTCCGTTTCCGGGTCTTCCCTGTTGCATGCCGGCAACGGGCAGGCGCCTGGCCGCCCCGGACGCCATTGGCACGGACCCTGCTTAAATTGGTCGGCTGTGAAAGAGCAGGGTCTGTAGAAACGGGGGCGGCAGGAAGGAGGCGCAGATGAGGACGTGGCGGGCGTGGGGTGTGCTGCTGGGATTGTTGGTGCTGGGAGCCGCCGGGCGGGCTTTGGGGCATTGTCAGGTTCCCTGCGGTATCTACAATGACGAGATGCGGATCATGCTGATCGAGGAGCACATCACCACGATCGAGAAATCCATGAAGCAGATCAAGACGCTGTCTGGAGACGGGGAGCGGAACCACAATCAGCTGGTCAGGTGGATCGCCGCCAAGGAAGAGCACGCCGACATGATTCAGCAGCTAGTCTGCCAGTATTTCCTGACCCAGAGAATTGTGGCGGTGCCCGAGGGGGGCGCTGAGTATGCCCGGTACCAGGATCAGCTCAAGACGCTTCACCAGATGCTGGTCTATGCCATGAAGTGCAAACAGACAGCCGATCTGGAAAACGCCTCCAGATTGCGGGGACTGGTGCAGAGTTTCAAGGTTCTTTATTTCGGTAAATAGGGGGGCTGCCCCATGGGGGAAAAGGGTGGCGGCACGTTCGTTTTGCGAATGACGAAAACGTTATTGGGAGGACGTGTTGCCCAGGTATCCTTAGAACCAGAAGAAGCGTTTGCGCCGGCCGTCGGCTTTCAGGCCGGCTTCCCGGCGGATGAACTGCAGGATCATTAGGGCGGCGTCTTCGTCTCCGCCGACGATTTTGGGATCGACTAATCCTTTGGGGGCGACCCGCAGGTCGATGAGAGTGTCATGGAAGTTTTTGCCGGTCAAGTCAATGGTGAACACGCGGTCGTCCGCCAGCTTTCCCTGTATGGCGGCGGTGATGCCGTCGGTTTTCCGGCTTGTCAGGCGCAGGTGGGCCCGGGTGGCGGCCAGCCTGATGTGTTCGACCGTTTCGGTCACACTGCCGGGAAGCAGGCTGGTAAGCTGGCCGGTGAGTTTGTTGTAGCTGACGGCGGCATAGGGGTCCGCTGGGGGCTGGGTCTTGGCCTTGGGTGCGGTCTCCGCCTTGGGGGTCGCTTGCCCGAAGGGCAGCTTGAAGGAAAACTCGGCGCAGGCCGCGTGGCTGACTAGCAGGAGGGTCAGCAGTCGGACAATATTCAGTTTCATGGAGCGACTCCTGGGTGTCGGAACAAAGGTTTGAAGGCTATCTAATCTAGCACCTCAACAGGGGCCTATCCCGCTGAGGTTTGGAGTCACAAGCCCGGAAGGCGATTTTGCCTGGCCGTGCCGTGCGAAGGAGTCGGTCGCAGGGAGGTTTTTCAGCGCGTGTTGCGCAGCGGTTCATGAGTGCCCCATGTTCCACCCGCTGCGCAACACGTGGCTGAACTCAGCGGTTCAAACCGCATTAGAACGCACGCTTGCCTCTACGGGCCTTAGCCCGGAGGGGAAGAGCCAAAGGGGACTGCAGAGAATCCCCATCTCCTGCGGAACGGGCGGCACCCTCCGGTGCAGCCTGGTGTCGCTCAGACCACCAGCATGCAGTCGCCATAGC
>JBFJXC010000111.1:0-9932 GCA_041623325.1 Lentisphaeria bacterium
AACCGCAGTCCCCGCGAATGCACGTACTCCGAGGCACGACGCACTTCCTCCTGATGGTTGACCATGAAGGCGCGCGCCTCGGCGTCCACCGGCGGCACGCCCCACTCCGAATGGTCCAGAAACTGGTACTTGTCGTACTCGGTCGTCATGTGGCCGATGCCGGAGAAACCGAACCGTTCGGCCACATCGCAGACGCGCTCGAGATTCTCGGCGGTCAGCGACCGCACTTCGATAACGGAAAAATCAAATTTCATCGCCCCGCTCACTTTCCGGATCTAGTGATGTTTTTCCAGCCACTGCCAGGCGTAGCGGTCGAAGGCGGCGGACCAGTCGTGGCCATGCCCCGGGATCGGGAACATCTCTTTGGATTTGCTCGCGAGGCGATTGAAAACGGCCCAGACGCTGTAGGGAGGAGAGACCGGGTCGATCAGCCCCCCCAGCATCAGGACGGGGCAGGTGATGTCCGGGGCGTAGTTCATGGGATCGTAGTAGGCGAAACAGGCGGCGTCCGGCGTGTCGACCGCCGGCGGCGCTCCCTTCAGGTCCATACCGTCTTGTAGGGGGGCGCGTTTGTATTTGATGGTCCAGGAGCGATCCCCCGGTTTCTGGAAGCCGTTGCAGCGAGCTAACCAGTAGCGATGGGGATGATTGGGCGAGTTGGCGATGGTGGAGACCACGGCGGTGATGCGCGGATCGAGACCTGCGATGACGATGCCCAAGCGCCCGCCCTGGCTGCCACCGACGGCCACGACGCGCTTGGGATCGGCATCCGGGCGCGACATCAGGACGTTCACCGCCTGCATGACCCGCTTGTGAATGTTGTAGAAGTAGTACTTGTCGGTAGGCTCATAGACGAACGTGTCGTTGTAGCCCGGCAGCCGTGGATACTTGCCTTCCAAGTCCACATCCTGACCATGGATTTGAATATCCAGAGCCAGGTAGCCATGGCGGGCGTGCTCCAGAGGTCGCGGGCGGGCGGCGAAGCCGGCCCCGGGCAGGACCAGCATCACCGGAAAGGGGCCGTCGCCCTTGGGTTTGGCCAGCCAGCCGTAGACGCGGCCGCCGTCGGGGCCCGCGAAGCTGACCTTGCAAGACTCGACCTCATCGACCTTATGGCCGCTCGGATCGTAGTCGCCGGGCAGGCAGGCGCTGTTCAGATTGTACTCGTCGATCTGCTTGCCGGTGTAGGTCTGCATCGGCGTTTCGTATTGGACATCCAGCGGCACGGCGTCGATCTCGCGTTTGGCTTTCGCCCAGAACTGCTTGAAGTCGGCGGGCCGCGAATCGCGGATCGCCATCTTGCCGGCTTTCCAGCCAAAGGTGCAGATGCCGGTGACCGGGCGTTTCTTGAGACGGTCGCGCTCCTTGACCACAAGCCCGGTGTCGAGCGTGACGCGCAGGTCGTAGAAACCGGGTATCAGGCCCTTGGTCGGGATCTCCAGCTTGAACTTGTTCGCCGACAACGCCTCGGCTTCGCCGGTGAGGAAGGGTTTGTCCACCGCGTTGCGGTGCAGCGACCAGCTCAGCCCCAGCGAGCGCAGGCCGGCTTGGCAGGTGATCCGGATCGTGCGTCCGCGGTCAAACATCATATCCTCGCTTTGCGGGCTGTTGAAACTCAGGTAGGGAGACTGCGGCGGTGAACAGGCGTCGCCCCAGGGCCAGGCCAGATTGTGGGTCATGGCCGAGGCCCCGCCTGCGAATGCGAGCAACGCGATTGCCAGTGTTTTTCTCATGGTCTTCTCCTCGTTGTTAGGGCTTAAAAAAAGGGTTGATGCGAACATATAATCCTCGCCGAAGGCGATGGCCACGTTTTGCGGGGGTCCGGGGGGAATCATTCCCCCGGCGGGGTCCGGGGCAGAGCCCCGCTTTGCTTTAATCCTCACTCCCATTGCCACAAGGGCAGTGGAGGCTGAAGTTCTAGGGCAGTATCACAATCTCGGCCCAGGCTAGTTGGCCGTCGACTTGCGGGGGCAGCACTTCCACGGCGTTGTCGCCGTCGTGAAGCAGCTCCAGCGGCAGTTCGAAGAAGCGGACCTGGTCCAGAAACTCGCTGCCCCAGCCATGGCGCGGCGCTTTGCGGAAGGTCTTCGAGACGCTTTCGTACTGCGGCTCGTCGCAGGCCATGACGATGGTTGTGTTCAAACGCACTTCGAGATCGTCGCCGGCGTTCTCCGGCATGCCGCTGAACCCCAGGCAGAGCACGGCGCGGCCGGCGGCTGGCGCGTTCCCGACATTGATGCGCACCGTGATGGTCTCCTCCATGCGTCCGAAATCGGCCCCGAGCTTCGGCAGTTTGAGCAGGATCGGCAGCACATTGCCGATTGGTCTGCCAGGCGCATTGTCGGTCGGGCAGGTCACGGCATGACGGCGTTGGCACGCGTTCAGGGTCTCGAGGTTGCCGAGATGGCGCAGCATGTGGGAGAGCAATTCGGGTTCGCCGGTTTCGCGATAGTTTTGATTGAACAGATAGACGCCGTCCGCGCCGCGCTGCAGGGCGGCGGCGGCGCTGCCGTAAACGAACTCATACTCCAGCAATCCGGTTTCGGGGTATGGCTTGGCAACCTCGCTGGCTATGGCGTTGATGGTCACCTTGTCGCCGAGCAGTGCCCTCCAAAGGGAAATTTGAAAGTCGAAGTCGGCGTTGCCGCCGAAGCTGGAGAGGGTGATCATGTCCAGCATGCCTTCCCGAGCCCAGGTGACCGGATCGAAACCGAGCGCCCGACAAGACTGGGGATTGGGCGGCAGGCGGTGCGCCAGTTTGACCGGGTGGCCGAGACGCTGCTCGGCCGCGTCGGCGATCTTGCGGACCTCGCGGACGAATTCGGTGAGCAGCGGCATGCCGGCCTGCTCGTGGCCGGGCGCGAAGAACATGCCCCAGCGCTGCCAGTCCATCTCGAAACCGACCATGTCGTAACGTTCGAAGATCTCCCGAACCAGAGCCAGATGATGCTCGCGCACCTCGGCCTTGCCGTAGTCGTAGGCGCCTTCCCAACTGCGTTCGAGCCCATACGGAGCGCGGCGCAGTTCCGGATGCTCGCGCCAGTGGTTGGACGGCCAGTGAATCGCCCAATCCGACTCGCCGACCTTGCACTCCTTTTGCTGCATGTGCAGAAAGGTTTCCTTGAGGCCGTGGCAGTCATTCATGCGCATGGTCAGCCAGCCTTCGATGCCGTGGTGTCGGCAACGCTCCAGCCAGATAGCATGCTGATCAAGCCCGCGTTCGCGCAGGAGCAGGTGGTTCTTCACTCCGTGGCCCCGCTTGAGGGTCGGCTGGTCGTCGCCCAAGGCCGGATCATAGCCGTCCCAGAAGGTCTCCCAGACCTGCGAGTCGAACAGCGCCCGCTGGACGTTGACGCAGAACAGGATGCCGGCCACCTGGGTGCCGTCCGCGTAGTAGTCCACCAACCGCCGGATGCCCGCCTCGGTCATGTCCTCGGCTGGATGCGCCCCGTAGAAATGATGGTTGTCTTCGTTGAAATAGATGGTTCGCACCATGGATTGACGACCTCTTTTCGCAGTATGTTCCGTTCTTATTCGCTGACGGAGAACTCAATCATGCATTCCGAAACGGGTTGCCCGTTCTTCTGAAGGCGGATCTGCTCGACCATGGCGGCGGCCATGCGGATCAGGCCCCCGGCCAATGATAGATTTGATAGCCCCTATTGTAATGGATGGCGGGGGGCAGTCAAGCCAATTGTGCCGGTTGCCTGTTTTTTTCCGGCGCTTATTGAAGCACACCTTGGGACTGGTCTGAGTTTTACCGGACAGCCGTGGGAGGTTCACAGAAAAGCGACGAGGTGTCGTTCGATTATCGGCGGGACCTTTTTGCCTCGCCACTTTGGTCCAGCTTAGCGGGATCGACCGGTTCTACGACGAATTCGAGCGGGTCTATCCGGAAGGCTACGAGGAGCCATATGGATTTTGGCGGCTGGTCATCGGGGACGCAATGGGAAGATTCTTGCTTTGCCGGGATCGGCGCCAAGATCCGCTGCCCCGGCGGCGGTGCGGAATATGTCGTAGCCGTTATCGGTCAAACAGCGAGAGGGCCCGGTTCAGGGTTTGCCTATCCGGGGGGTCGACGGTCGGCATGGTATCCGGCAGGCCGAGCGCCGTGTATTTGCTGCGGGCCATGGCGTGATAGGGCAGCACTTTGACCCGGCATAGATTCAATTCTGCCAGCAGGTTGCCGGTGGCGCGCAGATTTTCATCCGAATCGTTGCAGCCGGGAATCAGGGGCATGCGGATCTCGATGTCGGCGCCCGCCGCGGACAGGCGGCGCAGGTTGGCGACGATCAACTCGTTGCCCTGCCCGGTCAACCGGCGGTGAGTCGCGCTGTCGGCATGTTTAAAGTCGACGAGGAAGAGATCGGTGAACGGCAAGACGGCTTCAAAGGCCGCCCAGTTGACGCAGCCGCAGGTGTCGACGGCCGTATGGACGCCTGCCTGTTTCAAGCCCGCGAGCAGATCGCGGCAGAAATCGGCTTGGAGCAAGGGTTCGCCGCCGGACAGGGTCACGCCCCCGCCGGGCTCGTAATACTCCCGGTCCTCGAGGGCCAAGTCGAGCCCCTCGGCAACGGTGATGGTTTTGCCGTAGAGCCGCAGGGCGCCGCCCAGGCAGACGGTTTCGCAGGCGCCGCAGGCTGTGCAGCGCTCGCGCTCGAGAACGTGTTTGTCCTCAATCAGCGCATGGGCGTTTTCCGGACAGACCGGCACGCATTCCGCACAATCAAGGCACTTTTGGCTGAAGCAGGCCAACTGCGGTCGCGGCGAGATGCTTTCGGGGTTGTGGCACCAGAGACAATGCAAGGGACATCCCTTGAAAAACAGCGTGGTGCGAACTCCCGGGCCATCGTGGACCGCAAAGCGTTTGACTTCCAATAAAGTTCCAGTGCTGCTCATGCCGCTACTCGCTGATGCTCAGAGCCCGTTTGATATAGGCGTCCTGTTCTGCCTTGGCGATATCGCTGAAGCGCACGTTCCAGCCGCAGACCCGCACTTGCAGGCCTTCGTATTTTTCCGGATGCTTTTGGGCCTCGATCAAGACCTTGGCGTCGAAGATATTGAAATGAATGGCGACGCCGTGGTTTTTCATATAGACCTCGATCAGCCGCCGCATGGCGGCCAGACCGTCCTCGCCGCTCACCGTGGCCGGATGCATCATCACGTCCAACGGGAAATCCCCGGGGAAGAGGGCGGAATCGATGCGGGTGACCGACTTCACGAGGGCGGTCACACCGTTGGTGTCCATGCCCATGGTCGGCGAGATGTTCTTGGACATTTCTTCGCCGGCTTTCCGGCCGTCGGGAGTGGCCCCGGTTTTTTCGCCCATGACCACAAACATGCGGGCCGAGTGCATGGAGGCCATGTAGAATCCGCCTCGCGCGTTGGGCCGCCGGTTGATGGTTTCGGCCAGATGGCGGGCGAGGTTTTCGGCCAGGGCGTCGACGCGCTCGATGCCGTTGCCAAATTTGTGTTTATGACGCAGCATTTTCAGGCGCAGCTTGTCGTGATCGTGCCAGTCGGCGTCCAGAATGTCGCGGAACTCGCCCAAGGTGAGCTCCTGTTTTTCGAAGACGACGTCCTTGATGATCATCAGGGCGTCGACGGCCGTGGCGAATCCGGCCTCCAAAATCAACGACAAATTGTAGACGGACCCATCCTGGAAGGCATCGCGCGCGGTTTTCAGACTGTTTTCAATGGTGGCGGAAAAGACCTGGGCCGGGCTGATGCGGCTCAAGTGTTGCTCGAAGTCGTTTACGCAGCGAATGATGGTTTCGACGACATGGTCGAGTTGCTGGAGGTAGGCGGCGTAAAACTCGTCGAACGAGTGAATCTCGGCCAGGTCGCCGGTTTGACAGCCGCAGGCGATGCCGGTCCGCGGATCGACTCCGTTGTGGAAGATCAGTTCGAACGGTTTCAGCATATTGACGTATCCGGCGGCAGTGCTGTTGCCGCGACCGCGGGGAATGAATTCGTAGCATCCGGTGATGTCGCAGTCGCAGGCGTCCTGTTCCGGCACACCCGCGTGCATCAGCGCGCGCTTGACCGAAGCTTCGCTGACGAAGACCAGGCTGCTGTTGCCGCGACGGATCATGTCCAGCGCTTTGTCGATGAATTCAACCGGCGTGCCGGGGGAAATCTTGATCTGGATTTTTGGTGTGGGGATGCACAGTTCGTCGAAGACATCCAGAATCAGATAGGAGAGGTCGTTGACCACGCATTGTCCGGTTGGCATCGTGCCGCCCAAGTAAAAGGGGTGTCCCCAGTAATTGTCGATGGAGGCCCACTGCATCAGGAAATAGGCGAGAAACTCGCGGATCTGGTCGGTCGTGTAGCGTTTCTCCGTCACGTCGCGCTGAAAAAACGGCTGGAGCATGCGGTCCAGGTTGCTTAACGAGCGCACCTGGAAACGGTCGATGTGTTCGCCGAACATGAAGAAGAGATAGATCAGCTGAAGCGCCTCGTAGGTGTCGGTCGGCGTGCCTTGACGCAGGTTGTCCAGACAGGCCGCGACCGCCGGCAGGCGCTCGTGGTCGGCGGCATGCTCCAGGGCGCAGCCGTGAAAGCGGTCGAGCATCTCGAGAATCGCCCCGTAGGTGATCTCGATGCCGTCGAAATAGGCGCGGGCCTCGTCGCTCATCTCGCCTCGCTCCTCGCGTTCGCGGCGATAACGCCGGGCGCGCTCCAGCAGACCGGGAAAACCCAACTCGAAAACCACCTCCCAGTCGGGCACGGAATGATCGAAATCCTTCCACATGATCGAAGCGCCCGCATCATTCTGGTCCTGGGTGGTTTGCAAACTCGTCAGCAAGGTGTCGTCGACCTCCTTATCCCACTTCACCAACAGGGGATTCAAGGGGCGGTCATAACGGTCCCAGCAACCGAACGCGACAAACCAGTCGTGCGGACTGACGTCGATCCGCACATGCCGAGCGACATACTCGAATGCTTTGGCTTTGACGACCGGATGCGGCAAGTCGCCGAGCGCCTCGGCCAAAGCCATCACACCCGACTTGAGGGTTTCGTTGTCGAGCCCGGAATCGGGATCGCAGACCTGCTGCTTGAATTTGCGTTCCAGATAGGCACGGTCCTGTTTGAAGGTTGCCGATAACATCGCTCTCACTCCGTTGTCTCGTGGCGGTCGCACTCATCAAAAATGCCTTTGGCCCATCTCTCAAGACTGGCCTTTACCATCTTGATGCATAAATTATACGGCATGAGTCAGGCTATTTGAATGGAAAAACAAGGCAAAAAGATACAATTTTATGACCGTCTCGGTTCGCAACGATTTATTGAGCATGCATGCGCACCTGCATTTGCGTCTGGCTCATGCGGCCATTGGCACCTATCCTTGCCATACGGAGAGGACCTCGCTGCCAGTCAACCGCTTGCTACTGGTCTACGCTGATTCGGGAGGCGACGACAGCTATATTCGCGACCTGGCCACCGGCCAGCTGCACCCCATGCGCCGGGGGCATGCGTATTTCATTCCCTGCCGGCACGAGATCGATCAGCACCAGACCGACGACCTGCATTTCGTCTCCTTCCAGTTCAATCTCGATTTATTCTACGGTTTTGACATGATGGCGGCCTTTCCGGAATGTCGGATCGTCGACAGTCCGGAGCTGATCGAGGAGGCGCAACAGCTCATTCAGGGACGTGATGCGCCAACCGTTCTGTGCCGGATCAACGAGCTCATCTACCAGCTTTGTTACCGGTGGCTCGCTGAAAAACCGGACCTGCTGCGACAAAACCCGTCCCCCTACGACGAGTATGCGTCCCTGTTGGATTTCGTCGAAAAACATGGCGACGCACGAACCACGGTCGGCATGCTGGCGGAAATGCACGGCATGCGGCAAGATGTCTTTTCCCGGAGGTTCACCCGCCATTTGGGCGTGGCGCCGAAAACGTTCATCTCCCGGGCCCTGACCCGCAAGGCATCCCTGCTGCTGTGCCGGTCAGGCATCAAGGTCAGAGAAATTGCCAAGCTGCTCAACTTCAATTCCGAATACTACTTCTCCCACTTTTTCCACCGCCAAACCGGCCTGTCGCCGCGGGAGTTCCAAAGGAATAACGGCGTGTAATCGCGAATTCCTGCTTGGCCCCGCAAGAACACCACACCACGGCCGGAGGCGCTTGCCGTATTTTTGCTATGCAGATAAGCACAAAGGACAGGCTTGCGCGGTGTACGATGCTTCCGGCCAGTTTGCTGGCGACCGTCGATCAGTACCGGACGCTCCGCCACATGAAGCGCTCGCAGCTTCTGGTCGCCGTGGCCAGGAAATACATTAGCGCTCATACAGAGTGAAAAACTGCGATTGCACGGCTCCTCCTTCTCTGATAAGTTATGGATATAGACAAAACTCTTTCTTAGAAAAAGGAAACCGTCGTGTATAAAAGAAACATTTATCTTAACCGTATTCGGCCGTTTCTGGGGAAGCCGGTCATCAAGATCATCACGGGCATGCGGCGGGTGGGCAAAAGCTGCCTGCTCCGACAAGTCATTCAGCAATTGCAGGAAGAAGACGGCGTTCGTCCGGATAACATTCTATACATCGACAAGGAGTCGCTGGACTACGAGCACATCGAAACGTATCGGGATTTGCATGACACGGCTGTATCCGCCTTTTCCGGCAAGCAAGGCCAATGCTATTTGCTGATTGACGAAGTGCAGGAGATCGAAGAATGGGAGAGAGCGGTCGCCTCTCTGGCCGCACGCGGCACTATCGATGTGCTGCTCTCGGGATCAAATGCGCATCTGCTCTCATCCGAACTGGCCACTCTCATTTCCGGACGCTATGTGGAATTCCCGGTCTACAGTCTGGGATTTTCCGAACATTTGCTGTTTACCAACAAAGAAACCAGCGAAAAAGAAGCCGAGTTTGCCCACTATCTGCGTTACGGAGGCCTTCCAGGCCTTCACCATTTCGACCGGGATGAAGAGGTCGCCTATCAGTACATCGGCGCAATCTACAACACGATCTTGCTGAAGGACATTGTAAAACGCCATGCGGTTCGCAACGTCCCCCTGCTGGAAAAGATCGCCCGCTATTTGTTCGAGAACATTGGCAACATTATGTCCGCCAAGCGGATTGCCGATTACCTGAACGCACAGCATCTGAGGGTCGGCGTCGACACGGTGCAGAATTATCTGGGCCACTTCACCGAAGCCCTGCTGGCCCACAAAGTCCAACGCTATGACATCAAAGGCAAAAGACTGCTCGAAATTCATGAGAAGTATTATTTGAATGAAATCGGCATTCGGCATGCGTTGCTTGGTTATCGGGAAGCGGACATCGGCGGCATTCTCGAAAATTTGGTCTTTCTCGAGCTCAAACGGCGCGGCTACCAGGTTTCCATCGGCAAACTCGGAGAACGTGAGATTGACTTTATCGCCACCCGGCAGCGTGAAAAGATCTACATTCAAGTCGCCTATCTTCTGGCTTCCCCCGAAACGATTGAACGCGAATTCGGGGTCTTGCGAAGCATTGACGACAATTACCCCAAGTTGGTTCTCAGCCTGGATTCTTTTTTCGGCGAGGATCAGGCCGGCATTCAACGCCTCAACCTGATCGATTTCCTCTTGACCTGAAATAACAGGCGTACCGACGGCCCAGAACCGCACGCCCTTGACAACAGAATTAGTGATTTTCGCGGTTGAATGATTCTTTCTTGATCAACGCCGCCCATCTGGGTCTGCAAACGAGAGCTCAACAAATCTGTATGGTGGAACGCCCTGCTGTTAAGTGTTGGCTGTCAGAGTCTGTATCGTAATCGCGCTCGTCATCGCAATCGTGATCGGGGTCGATGGGCATGTGGAGGCCGGTCAATTCTCGGTGGTGCAGAGAAAACCGACATCAGAACCCTGAACCACAGGACTCCATATTCGATCACGAGCGCGATTACGAGCGCGATTACGAGCGCGATTACGA
>JBFJXC010000112.1:0-9886 GCA_041623325.1 Lentisphaeria bacterium
CAGCCGTTCCGCCGCCCCGGCGATATCATGGGCCGGATACATCGGGCCCAGAATGTCATCATTCGGCACGCGGCGATAAAAAGCGGCGATCAGCCGCTCGAAGCCCTCGTAACCGATCATTTCGAAAACCGTTTTTTCCTGCCTGTCTGCCATCAACAATGCTTTCCTGGCCGTAATGGGTCTGCAGAAACAGGAGGTGCTGGGGCATACCCCGGCAGAGCTTTTTGGCCAGGAGCGTTTTGATTCGGTCATCCGACCGAATGCCGAACGATGCCTAAGCGGAGAGGAGGTCCGCTATGAAGCTTGGATACCGTTTCCGGTCAGCGGCTCGCGCTACATGGCCATTGTCTTCACTCCTCACCGCGGCGACAGTGGGAGCATCGAAGGGCTCGTTGTCCAAGCCACCGATATTACCGAGCACAAGCGCGCAGAACAGACCCTGCAGAAACTGTTTGAGGCTCTGGCATCCAGTGCCAGTCATGACTTTTTTCAGAAGGTGGTGGTCTGCATTTCCGAATGGCTTGGCTGCGAGTGTGTCCATTTCAGCGAAGTCGCGGCCGGGGGTCGGGTAGAAGCGGTCTCAATGGTGGTGGAGGCAGAGATGGTTCAGGATTTCTCCTTCGAGCTTGCCGGCAGCCCTTGCCAACAAGCCTTGAAACAGGGCTATTGCGCCTATCCGACTGGCGTTACCGACCGGTTCCCCGGTGACCAACACCTTGTCGAACTGGGAGCCGAGGGGTGTGTGGCGATTTCCGTACCAGATAGCGAGGGCGAGGCCGGGGGCATCTTATGCGCCCTATCCCGCCATGAGCTTATTATTCCCCCGAACGCGGAAAATGTTCTGAGAAAAATCGTTTCCTTGCTGGTTGCCGAGAGGAACCGCCGAAAGATCGAAACGGCCCTGCGCAAGAGCGAGAGGAAATTCCGCTCTCTGTTTGAACAGGCCGGGGGCTATTGTCTGATCCTTGATCCCAACACCTCCGATGGAATCCCGGTGATTGTCGATGCCAATGAAGCAGCCTGCCGAATACATGGCTACACGCGGGAGGAATTCATTGGCAGGCCGGTCGCCGACATCGATGATGACGAGGGAAAACGTTTGGTCAAGACGCGTACCGCTGAAATCATGACCGGCAAACCGTTCTATGTGGAAAACATCCATCTTCGCAAGGACGGCACCACCTTCCCTGCCGCCGTCAATGCCGCCCGCATTGACATCGCTGGCGAACCCCCGTTCATTCTTTCGGTGGAGTACGACCTCACCGCGCACAGGAAGATGCAGGAACGGCTGCGCCAATCCGAGAAGATGACCGCCATCGGCCAACTGGCCGGCGGCATTGCCCACGACTTCAACAATCAGCTGGCTGGGATTCTTGGCTATGCCGAACTGCTGAAGAATCGCCTTGAGGATGAGAAACTATCCCGATTCGCCGCCAACATCAAGAAGAGCGCAGGCCGGGCGAACGAGCTGACTAAGCAGCTGCTGGCGTTCAGCCGAAAAGGAAAGAATCTCTCGATTCCGGTCTGCCTGCATGACGTGATCGCCGAAGTGGCGGACATCCTCGAACACAGCATTGACAAGCGAATCGCTGTCCAGCAGAATCTGAAGGCCACCAATGCCACCATCATGGGCGACCCTGACCAGCTGCAAAATGCCCTCCTCAACATTGCCATCAATGCCCGCGATGCCATGCCCGAGGGCGGGGGGCTTCTCTTTGAAACCGAGACCGTCACACTCACGGATTCATTCCTCAAGGCAAACTCCCTTGACCTGAGCCCTGGAACCTATCTCAAAGTCAGCATCACAGACAGCGGCTGCGGCATGGACGCGGAAACCCAAAAACACATCTTCGAACCGTTCTTCACCACCAAAAAAGAGGGGAAAGGCACCGGCATGGGGTTGGCCAGCGTCTATGGCGCCATCCGCAATCACAAAGGCGCTGTCAACGTCTACAGCGAGGTGGGCCAAGGATCAACCTTCCGCCTTTACCTGCCGCTGGCCGAAGCCGCGCAGGACGAACATGACATGGCCGATGTCGGCAAGCCGATCACCGGCTCCGCCCGAATCCTCCTGGTGGACGACGAGGAGATCGTCCGAGAGATCGGCAGCGACATGCTCGGCGACCTAGGCTACACGGTCACCACCTGCCGTAACGGCAGGGAAGCGGTGGCCCATTACCAGCAACATTGGCAGGACATCGATCTGGTGATCCTCGACATGGTCATGCCGGAACTCGACGGCAGGGACACCTTTGCGGCCATGAAAATGATCAATCCGAACATTCGGGCCATCCTCTCGTCCGGATACAGCATAAACGGCAAGGCCCAACGTATTCTTGACGACGGTGTCATGGCCTTTATTGGCAAACCTTTTGAACTGGACAAACTGGCCAAGACAGTCGCCCAGGTGCTGCAGGCAAAGCGGTAGTTCCAGCCAGTCAAGTGGGCGCGTGGATTCATCGGTATGAATCCACTGAGGGTGCCGAGGTGGATATGATACTGGCGTCAGAGGTAGGCAGCTTGGTGACCGAGCATCATTGAGCTTCCCGCCGGTTGCATCTGAAGGTCGGGCCTGCAATACTACCTGCCTGAATCAGCTTCAGTACCCAAACGACACAACTGGATCAAATCATGGGGAAACCCGGAAAAACGGCCTGTACCGAAATTGTCCGCCAGCTCACCGACCTGATCGAGAAGAACTACCCGGAGGGAGGAAAGCTGCCCAGCTCCCGGGAGATGTGCCAGGAAATCGGCACGACCTTGGCGACCTACGGGAAAGCCATCGAAGTGCTTCGCCGGAACGGACTGGTTCGCACCAGCAAAGGACGTGGCGGTACCTTCGCCACCCCTGGCCAGTTCCGCCCGAAAAAAGTCGGCCTGTTTCTCACGACCGGGGGCGATTCTCCGTTTTTGGTGCACGCCCAGACCATCGCCGCCTTGCTGGACCAGTTGAGCTCGGCGGGGTATTCGGTTCAGCTGATCCAGGGAAAATCCGATGGGGTGTGCGAAAAAATCGTTCTGCATGACATCCAGCTGCTGATTGCCGTGGACCCCGATGTCAAACTTTTTCCGCTATTGAAGCGCATCAACCGGACCACACCGGTCCTTGGCGTTTCCATCCCCTTCAACCTTTCCGCCCAGTTTCCCCGTTGTTTCCCCATCGTCTCCCAGGACAAGGCTGCGTACTACCGGCTTGTGTTTAAATGCATGGCCCAACGCAAGCACAAGCGAATCATGCTGGTAAGCCCCTTAATGAAGCACGAGTACGAGTGCATTCGCAAGACGGCCAGGGAATACGGCCTGGCCGTCCGGCATGCGCATTTCATCAGCCCCGCCAGCAAGCTGGCCGACTTCCAGGCCAAATTCGAGATCTTGAAACCCACCTTCATGCTCATCGAAGGCAGCGGCACCGTCCATTGCATTCTGCGGGACCTATTGGAGAAGTGTTCCGACTCGGAGTACCCCGAGATCCTCCTTCACTACCCCCCGGGCGCGAAAATGTATCGACGGGAAAAGATCGTCGGCCTGCTCAAGGATGACCTCAAGAAAATGGGCGAGACCGCCGCCCGGATGGTCATCGACTACTTTGAGAACCAAGCGCCGATCACGAACCGGGCCATCGATGCCAGCTCGCTGTCCACCCTCCTTGATGGCTAATGGCTTCATTTCAGTAGCGGGTATTTTCTGACAAGCATCTCGCCGGCTTTGAGGTCAACGGCGAGTGTGTCATGTCCAATCTTCCTGCCTATGGGCGGTTGCAGCCTGACCTCTCCCTTAAATCCTTTATCCTGCGGGGCCTGCACAGCGGCGCGGCAGATTTCCCGGCCATCTTCCTTTACGACCGTCAGGTTGACATTCAGAGAATCCGCGGCCGGAAGGTATGAGAGTGTGGGGGTCTGCTCATAGCCCATGGCGTTGGTCAATGTCCGCATGCGGTAGGGAATGTCCTGCATCAGGCAAACGCGGCGGTCCAGGGCCGGAATGCGGGTGGTATAGATACGCACTTCGCCCTTGTGCGTGCAGATCACCTCTTCGCGCCAGTCGCCGATAACGTCTGCCACCTGCATAAGGCGGCCCCGAATTGGAAGGCTGGCATTGCCGCCCCCGTAGTTAACCGCCCTGCCGCGAATCAATTCCCGCTGGAGATCGGAATCCCACCAGGCACAGGGCACGCCAAACTTGAAGTTGGCGTTCGCTCCTTTTTCGATGGTTTTTCCGTCAGCGGTCAGGAGCCAGCCTTTCTCGGTTAACTTGTGGGCATCGGAATCCGCGCCGTAGATCTCCATGCCCATATGCATGCAATCGATGTCCGAACAGATGCCCCGGCTATGCATATGCGCCGTAGGTTCCTGGAGTTGCCAGAGAATATTTCCATTGGCGGCATCCACCAAGTGCAAACCGCCTGACTCCCGTTGGCGGGTTTCGATGACATAAGCAATCTCCAAGCCGGGACGTTTTGGATCGATGTCTCCATAGTAATGCGCATCAGGGTGGCCTTTGCCGGTAGCCCAGAGGACAGAGCCGTCATCATCAAGGGTCATTGAGCCTAGGATAATTTCATCGCGTCCGTCTCGGTCAACATCGGCGCAGATGCAGTTATGGGCGCCCTGCCCACGGTAGCGCCTGGGCAGGCCGGTGTTGTCGAAATTCCATAGTGGCTTGAGTCTGCCCTCGTCCAGCTTCCATGCCTGGGCAAGCATCGTGCCATACGTTCCGCGCAACGTGATGAGGCAGGGAGTTTTTCCGTCCAGATAGGCAACGGCGATCTGGTTGCGGGAGGCATGGTTGTATGTTTCGAATTTGTGGCGGTCAGGCCACGGGGCCCGGGCGATCTCTTTGCCGGTCATTCCGTTGAAGACCACAACCCACTCTTCGCCACTCTGCACCTTGCCTTCTTCGTCGCGCCTATCCTGATCCGGTCCCCATTTGGCGGCAATTTCAGCACGGCCATCGCCATCCAAATCCGCGGCAATGATGGGAGAGTACCAGGTGCCGCGCTCAATATTCCATCCGAGATCCTTCTTCCAGAGCATTTTCCCATCGCCGAGCCGTGCTTCTATCTTGTAAGTCTCGGGAGATCTTTTCCAGTATTTGTGCCATGGATCCACGTTGCCAGCTGGATGTTTGATCACGTAGTCATAGTTCCCATCGCCATCCAGGTCGGCAATGGCAACTTTGTGGGATTCCGCTTCAGGGTCGGAAATGGGAATGCGGATGAATGATTCCCCATTCTTGCTGGCCGGTATAACCTTTGCACTGCCGGAGGGGCCATCAAAACCGGAGGAGGGTTCCACCGAATAGACGGCAGCAAGATCCGGGCCGTCACGATCGACAAAATCGCTGGTCTGGACGATTGGGGATGAATTGCACTTGACGCGGTGGCCGGCAATCTCACGATAGACATCGAACGCCGCCTCAGGACGGTCGGATTTCAATAGGCGCCAGCCCACATAGACGCCGTCGTCGCACTGCAGGGCCACCACGCCGCGCCCCAGGTTTTCGAAGGTCCGCTCAGTCCAGTCCTTGGCCCCGTTGTGCATAATCTGGGCAGCTTGAGCACCCGTAGCGGCATTGCCAACCGGAACGACGAAAGATCGGCCTTTGTCCCTTTCGAAACTACCCCAATTCTGTGTCTGGCCACCCTCAATGTTTTCAATACCAGGATTGCCAATGCGGCCGACATTTTCAGCCCCCCTGGCGGCACCCATGGTTAGTAGAAGTGTAATAATAATGTTCACGCGCGTTTTCCCAATCGGTAGTCGTAACTGCTAATAATCTAAACGGATAGGACTATTGGTTTCGGTGTTCCATGGAAATGTGGTGTGGTCAACTGAGAAGTCAAGAACCGATGACATGTGTGTCACACCCGCAGGTTTGCCCCGCCCTGCCATCGACGTTGGCTGTTGGATTGACCGTCGTGTCTTTGCGGGTGTTCCGTGGTAGTGTGATCCCAGAGAATAGGGAGCGCAAGCGCCATGGCCGCCAAGCATCAACCGCCGCTGATCGGGGCCCTGCTGGGAAATCCGGACTGCTTTCCCCATCCGGTGGGCAAGGTTTCCCTAGTCGAAACCCATGTCTCCTGGGTGTTGCTGACGGGGCCCTATGCCTACAAAATCAAGAAACCGCTGGATCTGGGGTTCCTGGATTATTCCACCCTCGACCGGCGCCGTTTTTTCTGCGAGGAGGAAATACGCCTGAACCGTTGCCTGGCGCCGGAGTTGTACCTGGATGTGGTGTCGGTCACCGGCCGTGAGGGCACCCCTCGGGTGGGGGGGGAGGGGGGTGCCATCGAGTACGCCGTCCGAATGCGCGAGTTTTTCCAGGAGGATCAGCTGGACCGGGTGCTGGCCCGGGAAGGGCTCGCGCCCCAGCTGGTGGACCGCATGGCCAGGCAGGTGGCGGCTTTCCACTCCCGGGCCCGGGTGGCTCCTGCTGAGAGCCCCTATGGAACCCCCGAAGCCGCGTATGCGCCCATGGCCCAGAATTTCGCCCAGATCCGCCCGGGCCTGGACCTGGAGGAGCTGCCCCGACTGAAGCGTCTGGAAAAATGGTCTGAAACGGTGTTCGCCAGGCTGGAGGGGACCCTGGCCGGGCGCAAGAGGGCTGGCTTTGTCCGGGAATGTCACGGTGATCTGCACTTGGCCAACATGGCGCTATTCGAAAAGAGGCTGCAGATCTACGACGGCATCGAGTTCAATGCATCTCTGCGCTGGATCGATGTGATCAGCGATCTGGCCTTTCTGGTGATGGATCTGGAGTTTCGGGGGCAGAGGCCGCTGGCCTGGCGCTGCCTGAACCGCTATCTGGAGGTCAGCGGAGACTACGCGGGGCTGGCCCTTCTGGATTTCTACCGGGTCTATCGGGCGCTGGTGAGGGCCAAGGTGGCCTGCATCCGGGCAGGGCAGGGGGGGCTTGCCCCAGCCGAGGCCGGGGATATGAGGGGGACCTTTCGGCACTATGCCGCCCTTGCCGAGCAATTCACTCGCCCAAATCCAGTGTTTTTGGTGGTCATGCATGGTTTCTCGGGGGCCGGAAAAACCGCCGTATCCCAGAGTTTGCTGGAAGCTTGCGGCGGGGTGCGGATCCGCAGCGATGTCGAACGCAAGCGCCTGGCCGGATTGGCTCCGGAGCAGAGAAGCGGTTCGGCCTTGGGCCGCCATCTCTATAGCGACCATTCGACGAATCGCACATACAATCGGCTGGTCGCACTGGCCAGGACCGTGTTGAGGGCTGGCTTTCCGGTCATTGTAGACGCCACCTTTCTCAAACGTTGGCAGCGGGATGCCCAGCGGAGTCTGGCCGGGGAACTTGAGGTGCCGGTTTCATTTGTCGACGTTCAGGCCGATGAGCGGGTCTTGGAGGCGCGCATTGCGCAGCGGGCGGAAACCGGAGAGGATGCCAGCGAGGCGGGGGTGGACGTGCTGCACGGCCAGATGGAAAACGCCGAACCGCTATCTAGGCACGAACTGGCTATGACCTTGTCTGTGGACGGCGAAAACCCGCCTGGTCCTGCCGAATGGCAACGGGAAATCCGCCGGTTGTCCCACCGCCTTGCGCCATAGACTTGGCTAGCGCTCGTGTTGGCGGGGTTCACTGTCGGACGCCTCTTGCTCCTTGCCGTCGTTCTTCTTTTGCTTCTGGGCATGGGTGTTCTTGTAGTACTTGGGGTAGTGTTTCCTCAGGCAGGCTGGGCAGATGCAGTGGCTGAAGTCCGCGTTGGAATGATCCCGGATGTACACTTCCAGCTGGCTCCAATAGCCTTGGTCGTCCCGGATTTTCTTGCAGTGGGCGCAGATCGGCAGAAGCCCGCTCAGGGTCTTGATTTCGGCCATGGCCTTTTGAAGGCTGGTCAGCAGGGCTTTCTGCTCCAAGTCCGCTTTCTTGCGGTCCAGCAGCAGAATCGCGGCCACCCAGATGGCAAAGAGGGTCAGGAAGCGGTTGGCCATAACCCGCCAGGTTTCTTCCCCCGGGGGGGAAAGGATGAATCCCAATAGGGTCAGGATCGAGCAGGCGAGGGCAAAGATGACAATCCATTTGCGTTCGGGCATGTTGATGGCCATCAAGACCACCGCCACGTAGGGGATGCCGCCGGCAAGGCCCAGGGGAGTTACCAGATCGAAACCGAAAAAAGCGACGGCCAGCAACACCGTGAAGACATGCAGCCGTATGCAATTGTGTCCGCTGTCATGTTGAGAGGAATCCATCGGGGCCATCCGCTAGCTTGATAAAATACCATACCGGCTGCGTTTGTTCGGTGTCAAGACGGTCGTTTCCGCGTGGTGAGGATGGGCCCCGGCCGCGCCGTTTTGTCGGGGTAAATGTGAGACGAGCGCTTGCCTGGACGTGCTTCAGCCGTTATTTTGGGGGCTTCTTGCGGGCCATCCTGCAAGCTTGCCCTTTTGCGGAGAGGTGGCTGAGTGGACGAAGGCGGTGCACTCGAAATGCATTGTACCTTAGGGTACCCAGGGTTCGAATCCCTGCCTCTCCGCCATTTTTTGTCTCGTCGTGGTAAGGCAGGGATGAGAACCCTGGGGTTCGAGCCGAGCGCGGAGCTTGCGAGGCGCGAGACGGGCCCTGAGCCTGCGAAGGGCAGCGTAACGCAGTGAAGCGCCAATCCCTGCCTCTCCGCCATTGACGAGGGAGAAGAAAACCCCCACCTGCCGAGGAGAATGCCATGCCCCATCGGCCCCATACCGTCCCGCCCTTTGTCATCAACCTTTTTTTCGTGATCGGGCTGTTTTCGGCTTTCTGCTTTCGTGTCTTGATTGTTTTGCAGCATCTTCGCCCGGAGGGGGTGCGGGTGGTGTGGTATGTGGGCACCGTTGGCTACACCCTCTTTTTCATGTACCGCTACTACATCTCCCATAAACGGCGCCGGGCGATCCGCCGGTACGACCTGTTGGAAAAGATCCGGAACGCTTCGGATCTGGCCGACGAGGACAAGGCCGTGACCCTCTATCTGCTCTCCTCTCTTCAGAAATCCCGCGAGAATATCAACTACCTCTTCATCTTCGTACTCTCTTTCCTGGCCGTGCTGGCCGATCTGGTGTTGACGTTCATGGGCCTGTGAGCCTGGGGCATGGTGGGTAAAAGAAGCCCCGAAACGGCCCCACGTTTATGAGCCGTTCACTTTGGCACAGAAGCTGGAAAGGCACCGGGCCCCGGATTCGGGTCCCGATGCCTTGTGTTTGGAAGCGGCTGCTAAGTTGTCTACCAGGCGTCCGTGCGGAAGGGGGAGGCGGGCAGCCCCTCCTTGTTGTAGAGGTTGCATCCCACTGGGTTCATGCGGTAGGCGTAGCGGACGGCCACCGGGTTGGCCACCTTGTCGCTTGAGACGAGGACGCTGCCATCCTGGATGGTTGCCTGGGCCCAGTGCCAGACTTTGTCTTCGCCGGCGATGGCGAAATGGCTGAGTTTGCCGTCCTTGACTTCGGCGGTCGGGGCCAGCCCCTCCTTTTTACCAACCATGAGGCCGGCGCCCACGTGGTCGAAGTCCACACGGATGGTGCTGCCTTCGACCTTGTGGCTTTTGTAAAGCGGCCCGCTGAAGACGATGTCTTGGCCATGCTCCTTGGCGAGGGCCCAGAGGGCTAGGCGCGCCCCTACGTCCTGTTTGTTCTTCGGGTGGATGTTGTTAGCCTCCCCAATGTCAATCGTGACGGCCATGCCCGTATTGGGGACTGTAAGCGTCTGGCGCTGGGCTTCGCGAAGGTTGGCCCAGCCGTCCCCTCCTGCGGGGGCGTCTGACGATTTTTGAAAGTTCGCCAGTTGCACGAAGTAGAAGGGGAAGTCACCCTGGTTCCAGAGTTTTCGCCAGCCTTCGATGAGAGCCCGCTTTTTGTGGAAGTAGGTTTGGCCTTCGCTGCCGTTGCTCTCGCCCTGGTAC
>JBFJXC010000113.1:0-9875 GCA_041623325.1 Lentisphaeria bacterium
CTGCACCTCGGTCTGCAGACCGCGCTCCTGCAGAAACTGCTGGATCAGCGGCAAGTTCCGGTTGTTGCCCCGGGAGAAACAGGAGCTTCCCATACAGATCCGGATCCGGTCCGGGTCGTCGGTTTGTGCTTGCGCATTCATTGTCAGCATCCTCCAGCGTGCCTGGCTACCTCATGGTTTCCACTGTGTTTTCGAAGAAGGAGGGGCGGCGGTCAAATCCGGGGGCGGATCGGAAGGCGCCGGACGGGAGGGCGGTCGCTGTCTGCCGAAAAACACCCGGACCCAGGCCGACCGCCGCCCCTCCATAATTCATCAGACCTGGCCGTTATAGGCTTTGGTGTAGAGTTCCTTGATCTCGCTGATCAGCGGATAGCGCGGATTGGCGCCGGTGCACTGATCATCGAAGGCCAGCTCGGAAAGCTCGTCAAGTTTCTCGTAGAACTCCTTCTTGTCCACCCCGGCCCCGGCAATGGATTTGGGCAACTCCACCTTGGCCTTCAACTCCTCGATGGCCCCAATGAGCAAGTCGACTTTTTCGTCCAGGGTCTTGCCGCCCAGGTTCAGATAATCCGCAATCCTGGCGTAGCGCTCCTTGGCGGACGGATAGGTGTACTGCGGAAAGGTGGCCTGCTTGATGGGCCGGTCCGTGGCATTGTACTTGATGACGGGCGAAATCAGCAACGCATTGGCCATGCCGTGGGGCAGATGAAACATGGCCCCGAGCTTGTGCGCCATGGAATGGCAGACGCCCAGGAAGGCGTTGGCAAAGGCCATGCCCGCCATGGTGGAGGCATTGTGCACCCGTTCCCTGGCCTTCAGATTGGCACCGCCCTCGTGATAGGAGGCGGGCAAGTATTTGAACAGGATGCGGATCGCCTCCAAAGCCAGCCCGTTGGTATATTCCGTGGAACAGACCGAGACGAAGGCCTCCAAGGCATGGGTCAGGGCGTCGATGCCCGAGCAGGCCGTCAGGCCCTTCGGCATGGACAGCACCAACTCCGGATCGACAATGGCCATGCTGGGGGTTAGCGCGTAGTCCGCGATCGGATACTTGCGCCCGGTGCGGTCGTCGGTGACCACGGCGAAGGGGGTGACTTCCGAACCGGTGCCCGAGGTCGTGGGAATGGCCACCAGCTGCGCCTTGCGGCCCATCTGGGGGAAGGAATAGATGCGTTTCCGGATGTCCATGAAGCGCATGGCCAGACCTTCGAAAGCCACTTCGGGATTCTCGTACATCAGCCACATGATCTTGGCGGCATCGATGGGGCTGCCGCCGCCCAGGGCAATGATCACGTCCGGCTTGAAGACGTTCATGATCCCCAGACCACGCTGGATGGTGCTCAGGTCGGGGTCCGGCTTGACCTCGTAGAAGACCTCGCAGTCGATGTTCATCCCTTCCAGCACCCGGGTCACCCGCTCGGCATAGCCAAGCTCGTATAGCGGTCCGTCGGTCACGACCAGGGCGCGCTTCTTGTCGGCAAGGTCGTTCAAAGCCAGCGACAAGCACCCCGACTTGAAGTACACCTTGGGGGGGACTTGGAACCACAGCATGTTTTCTCTCCGTTCGGCCACCGTCTTGATGTTGATCAGATGCTTGACGCCCACGTTCTCGCTCACCGAATTGCCGCCCCAGCTGCCGCAGCCGAGCGTCAACGAGGGTTCCAGGCGGAAGTTGAAGATATCGCCGATGGCGCCCTGGGAACTAGGCATGTTCACCAGCACCCGGCCGGTCTTCAGCTGCCGGCCGTATTCGGCAATGCGATCCTGGTTGGCCGGATCCGTGTACAGGACCGAGGTGTGCCCGATACCGCCAAAGGCGACCAGCGCCACGGCCAGGGCCATGCCCTCCTCGAAGTCCCGGGCCTTGTAGAGCCCCAAAACCGGCGAGAGCTTTTCGAAGCTGAAGGGCTCCTCGACCCCCACCCCGGAGGCCTCGCCCAGCAGCACCTTGGTCTTTTCCGGAACGTCCACCCCGGCCAGCGCCGCGATCTTGACCGCGGGCTGTCCGACGATGGCCGCATTCAAATGCCCGTCCTTCAGCAGAACCTTGGCCACTTTGCTCTTCTGGGCTTTGGTCAACACCACCGCCCCCCGCTCGATGAACTCGCGCTTGACCTCCTCGTATTGGTCCGCCACCACGATCACCGACTGCTCGGAGGCGCAGATCACCCCGTTGTCGAAGGTCTTGCTCATCAGAATCGAGCTGACGGCCATCTTCACGTCGGCCGTTTCGTCAATCACCGCGGGGGTATTGCCCGCACCCACTCCAATGGCCGGCTTGCCCGAGGAATAGGCCGCCTTGACCATGCCAGGCCCGCCCGTGGCCAGAATTAAATTTAAATCAGGATGGGCCATCAAGGCCTGGGACAGGGCCACGCTGGGCTCGTCGATCCAGCCGATAATGTCTTGGGGAGCGCCGGCGGCCACGGCGGCCTCCAACACCAGTCTGGCCGCGTTTACCGTGCAGCCCTTGGCCCGCGGGTGCGGCGAAAAAATGATGCCGTTGCGCGTCTTCAGCGCCAGCAGCGCCTTGAAAATGGCCGTCGAGGTCGGGTTGGTGGTCGGCACGATGCCGGCGATCAGACCGATCGGCTCGGCGATCTTGCGGATGCCGCCACTGGAATCAGTCTCGATCAGACCGCAGGTCTTGGTGTCTTTGTATTGGTTGAAAATGTACTCGGCGGCAAAGTGATTCTTGATCACCTTGTCCTCCACAACCCCCATGCCGGTCTCCGCCACGGCCTGCTTGGCCAACTCGATGCGCGCCCCGTTGGCCGCGATCGCCGCCTTGCGGAAGATCTCATCCACCTTCTCCTGGGAAAAGGTGGCGTACTGGGTCTGGGCCGCCTTGACTCGGCTTACCATTTCGGTCAGCTCTTCTACCGTCCTAACCATCGTGCACTCCTTTCTATCCGGGCCATTGAGGAAGTCTTTATCGAGAAGAAATTCTCTGTTGTTCCCCTACTGTACCCGCGCGCATCGGCGCGTCAAGGCGAATCAGTATTTTTTTCTCGTTTTCGGCGGGCCGGGGGGAAGGGGGTGCATTCCACGGTAGGGAGGCTAGTTTTAGGAGCAATGAAATCTGAAGCAAGGAGACGACAATGACCCGAGAATTCGGCAGCGGCTATCGGGAATGGAAAATCGGGGGTGGCATCCTGGCCGTGTTACTGGCGCTGGGTTTTCTGGCCTACGACCAGCGCCCCTATGCCGGCGTGGTGGAAAGCAAGCACACGACCCGCGAAACGGTGCATACCACCCGTTCCGACGGCTCCACCCGGCGCGAGCGGCGCACCCGCTACGTGCTCGGACTGCGCAGCGACGCAGGCAAGCCATTTCGCCGCAAGGTCAGCTTTTCGCTTTACCAGCGCGCGGAGGAGGGAGACCGGGTCGAGAAGCGGCAGTTCTGGACGCCCGCCAGGGTGGTGACGGCGACGGGGACTCCCACGACTGTGAACCCGGTGAAGTAAGCGGCCTGTTTCGCGAGGCCTCGAGATATCATAATTGGGCGTTTCCGGGTTACCTTGAGTGTCCGCCGGCTTCAGTCCCCGAGGATCAGATCCTGAAGTTCGTTGGCGTCGTCGGGACGGACCGGAAAGCGTGCGGCCAGGATCTCCTTGCACTGGATGATTCCGGCGCAGATGGCCTGGCCTGGAGTCTTGTCTGCCAACCCCTGTGCGATGGTACGCACCACCCCGTCCCACGTTCCCGCCTCCACCCGGCTGTCGATGCCCCGGTCGGCCAGGACCCAAACTCTGCGCTCAAAAAGAGAGACATAGATCAGAATTCCGGTTTCGTCGCGGGTTTTGTAGAGGCCGTGCCGGTAGAACGCCTTCAGCGCCCCCTCTTCGACCTCTTCATCGATTTCAGACTGCCTGACAAACAGGCGCTTCACTCGGGGCAGGCGCCGCAGGACTTCCCGAAACAGGACCAACCCGGCCAGTTGCAGGGTCAAAAAGACCCACACATGCCCCCAGCCGGGAAGCAGAGTCAGGAGCAAGGCGGCCATGGTGGACAGCGCCATGCTGCCGCGCGCCTCCGCCTGGGCATAGGTGTAGCTGCAGGGAACCACCATCGGCACAATCTCGCCTGAGGTGACCGTCTCGACTTGCTGGACCGCCGCGCGAATCTGCTGCTGCTCCTCGTCCGTCAAAAAATCCATGGCCGCTCGTTTCCTGTTCTGTCCTCCCAGCGGACTCGCCGGTCGTTTCCGGCCGACACCGCTGGCGCCGCTGACCATCACCAGCTACCGGAGGCGCCACCGCCTCCGAAGCCGCCGCCACCACCACGAAAACCGCCCCCGAAGCCGCCACCCAAACCGCCTCCACCACCACGAAAACCGCCCCCGAAGCCCCCCCCATAGTAGTAGCCTCTCCGAGGTGCACCCAACAGCAGGCTTGGCGCCCCCAGCCCCAGCAGGAACCCGAACGGCACCAGCAGCAGCAACACCAATCCAGGCCCCAACAGCAACCCAAACGCCAGTGGCAATAGCACCGCCCCGGCCAAACCGCCGGCCAACCGGTTGGCCGTCCCGATCACCATCACGAAAAACAGCAGCACGACCACGCCATTTCCCCGGCTCTGCCCCTGCCGGCCCCGCCCCCCCCGACTGGCGTGGGGCCCCGCCTGGTACTCGCCCTGGACCGCCTGAATGATCGAGACCGTTCCCGCCACAATTCCCTCCTCGAAACGTCCGGCCCGAAACAAGGGCCTCACCTCCTGATCCAGAATGCGCCCGGCCAAGAGATCGGTCAGACGGCCCTCCAGGCCGTAGCCGACTTCGATGCGCATTTTGCGGTCGTTTTGGACAACCACGAACAGAGCGCCGTTGTCCCGGTTCTCGTGGCCGATTTTCCAGGCCTCGGCCACAGTCAGGCAGAATTCCTCCAGGTCCGCGCCCTCCAGGCTGGGAATGGTCAGCACCACGACCTGGGTCGAATCCTGCCGTTCAAGCTGCTCCAGAGACTGTTCCAGATTCCGCACGGCCCGGGGGCCCAGCAAGCCGGCATAATCATTGACGCGCCCCCGGAGAGGCGGCACTTCCAGTGCGCCGGCGCCCACGGCACAGCCTAGAAACAGGACCAGCGCCCCAAGGCGGGACAGACGGGCAATGCACGAAAAACCAAAACGCATCGGGACTCCTCTACGCACCACGGGTCGCTCAGAATTGGACCTGGGGGACCTCTTTGGCTCCCTCGTCGGCCTTGAAGTACTCCTTGCGCTCCAAGTGCAGCATCAGGCTGTTGGTCAGAGAATTGGGAAACTTGCGCAGCGAATAGTTGAAGACACTCACGGCATCGTTGTAGCGCTGTCGCGCCACGCTGATGCGGTTTTCCGTGCCTTCCAATTGGTGCTGCAGATCCATGAAATTCTGGTTGGCCTTGAGTTCGGGATATCTTTCCACCACCACCATCAATCGGGACAGGGTGGAGGACAAAGCGCCCTGAGCCTGGCGAAACTTCTCGACCGCCTGGCCATTGCCCAGGTCCTGCACCGAAAGGGTGGTTTGAGTGGCCTTGGCTCTGGCCTCCACCACCGCCTGCAGGGTTTCGGTCTCGTGTTTGGCGTAACCCTTGACCACCTGAACCAAATTCGGAATCAAATCGGCGCGGCGCTGCAACTGAGATTCGAAATCCGCCCAAGCTTTGAAAACCATTTCCTCGTTTGCCTGCATGCGGTTGTAGCCGCACCCGGACAACAGCATCGCCGCCACCATCGCCACCCCAACCAGCCCGTACGGTCGTCTCATCCCGTCATCTCCAATTTAAACGTGAATCTATGTCGGCATTGCCCCTCCGGACCCGATCAAGGTATTCACCCGGGGCCAGAATGCAACCCTTGCCCGCCGACCACACGGCCAGGCCGTCACTGGCCAGCCAGGCCCGATTTTCCCGGGGAGCCGTTGTAAACGCCCACCGCCGCGGTTAATTTGCCAACCCGAACCAAGGAGCTGACGACGCTTGAAAACACTGAAACACCTTTTTGAACGCAACCGGCAGTGGGCGGCCGCGATCACGCAGAACGACCCTGACTTTTTTTCCCAGCTATCCAAACAGCAGGCCCCGGAATATCTGTGGATCGGCTGCTCGGACAGCCGGGTCCCGGCCAACCAGATTGTCGACCTGCCCCCGGGCAAGGTCTTTGTCCACCGCAACATTGCCAACGTGGTGGTGCATACCGACCTGAACTGCCTGTCGGTCATCCAGTATGCGGTCGAGATACTCAAGGTCAGACACATCATTGTCTGCGGCCACTACGGTTGCGGCGGCATCAGAGCCGCCGTGGAGAATCACGAGCACGGCCTGATCGACAACTGGCTGCGCCACATCAAAGACGTCTGCCGCTTCAACGCGGACGAATTGAAGGATCTGGACGACGGACAGAAACTGGACCGGATCTGCGAGCTGAATGTCATCGAACAGGTCGCCAACGTGTGCAACACCACCACGGTTCGGGCCGCCTGGGCCAACGGCATGGACCTCTCCGTTCACGGCTGGATCTACAATATCGACAATGGGATCCTGAAAGACCTGGACACCTGCTTTACCGCCGCCGACCAGCTGCCGGAGAAACACCGGAACGTCTGAGGTTCCATCCCCTCCGCGGACATTAAACGCGGGGCACGTCCTCGTCGGAAATCATGGAACGGCTTTCGAAGCGGGTGAAGTGGGGCAGGAAGGTCAGGGGGACCACCCCGGTTGGGCCATTTCGGTGTTTGGCCACGATCAGTTCGGCCTCCATGCCCTCGCTCCCGGTGGGGGAAGCCTTGTCGGTTTCGCGCTCGCGGTGCAGCATGGCCACCACATCGGCATCCTGCTCGATGGCGCCCGACTCGCGCAAGTGGGCCAGCTTGGGACGGGCCCCGGGCTGCTCGGCCTGGCGGTTGAGCTGGGCCAGAACAATGATGGGGATGGACAGCTCTTTGGCCAGGGACTTGATGCCGCCGGACATCTGGGCCACCTCGTTTTCGCGGGTGGCGTTCTTGTTCTGGCTGGAGCCTTTCAGCAACTGCAGATAGTCGATGACCAGCAAGCCGATATCGTGGTCGCGTTTCATGCGGCGGGCCCGGGCCCGCAGCTCCACGATGTCCAAGCCGCCGGAGTCGTCGATGTAGATGGGCGCCTCCCTCAGACGCTGCCCGGCATCCATGATGTTCTGCCAGCGCCCGGCCGACAGCGCGCCCTCGCGGATATCGCCCAGATTGACGCGCGCCTGGCTGCAGAGCAGGCGCAGCACCAGCTGATCCGTGCCCATTTCCAGGCTGAACACCCCAACCGGGGTGGGATCCTTGCCAATGGAAATGTTCTCCACCAGGTTCAGGGCAAAGGCGGTTTTGCCAATGGAAGGACGCGCGGCCAGCACGATCATGTCGCCGGGCATCATGCCCGTGAGCATGTTGTCCAAATCCGGGTAGCCGGTGCTGACCCCGAGGGCGCTTTTGTCCTGGGAGCGCAGGCGATCGATGTACTCGATGGCGGCAACGATCTTGTCGCCGACCACCACACTGTGGCCGCCGCTCTGGTCGCCACTGACGGACATGACCTGCTGCTCAATCTCGTCCAGCAGACCGTTGACGTCCTCGCCGGGGTCGAAGCAGCGGTCCACAATGCTGAGCCCCGTAACGATCAGGCGCCGCAACACCGCGTTCTGGTGGACAATGTCGACGTAGTGCTCGATGTTGGCCGCGGTCGGCACGCTGTTGATCAGGCGGATCAGCACGGCCCGGCCGCCGACCTCCTCCAGCCGCCCCTCGCTCTCGAGGGCGTCGGCCAGGGTGATCAGATCGACGCTGCCGCGGGGCTTCTCGTTGCCCAGTCGGGCCAGACAAGTGAAGATGGTTTGATGCGCGGGCACGTAGAAGCTGTTGTCGGCGCTCAGGCGACTGACGGCCACGTCAATGGCATTGGCCGGATCCAGCAGCATCGCCCCCAGAACCGCGACCTCCGCCTCCTTGTTGTGAGGAAGGGGCCGGTCCCCCGACAGGAGCGGAGGCGTGGAGTTGCGCTTGCTGTAGATGGATTCTGCCATGATCATATCCTGCCTGAGCCGAAAAAGGCGATCCGCCGGGGGGGCGCATCGCCTTGTGAATGCTCGCTTAAGATAGAGCCTGGGTCAGGCCCTGACAACCCAAACCTTCAAGGAAGTCTTGACCTCGGCATGGAGCTGCACGTCCACGGTGTAGACGCCCAGTTCCTTGATGGGTTCCTCCAGCTTGATGGCGTGACGGTCGATGTTGATTCCGCTCTCGGCCAGAGCCGCCGCGATCTGAACATCGCCAATGGAGCCGTAGAGCTTGTCGTCCTCGGAAGCCTGGACGGCCAAGGTCACCGATTCCTTGCTCAGCTTTTCCCCCAGGGCCTTGGCCTTGCTGAGGGTTTCGGCCTTCTCCTGCAGCAGCTGCTTCTTGCGGGCCTCGAGCCGGCGCATGGTGGCCGGCGTAACCGGGGCGGCCTTCTGCAAAGGCAGCAGGTAGTTGCGGGCGTAGCCGTCTCTGACTCTGACGGTGTCGCCGATGCGGCCCAGATCCTGGATATCCTCGAGGAGGATGAGTTTAATAGCCATTTTCAACCTCCTTCTGTGTTACGGAACCAAGGCCAGATTGCGGGCGCGGCGGACGGCGCGAGCCAGCATGTTCTGGTGTTTGAAGCAGTTGCCGGTGATGCGCCGGGAGAGGATCTTGCCCCCCTCGGTCTGATAGCGGCGCAACAGGTCGACATCCTTGAAATCAATGAAAAGGATCCGGTTCTCGCACATGCGGCAAACCTTTTTGCGGATCACCTTTCGCTTGGTACGTTTTCTCTTCTGCATAGGCATGGGTACTACCTCGACTTTCCCGTTATCTTCTTACCGAGTTACTGGTTATTCAGGCTCTTGGTTAGAAAGGAATGTTATCGTCTATTTCGTCAATGGGCTCAAACGGCGGCATTGGGGGCGGTGCGGCCTGGTCCTGAGGCGGCGCCGCCTGGTACGGGGGCTGTTGCCGCGGCTGGGACTGGTATGGCTGCTGCTGTTGCCGCGGCGGCTGATACGACTGCTGAGGACGCGGTTGCGGCTGCCCTTGGGGCTGGGGCTGCTGGCCGGAAAAGGACTGGGGAGAGCCCAGAAATTGCACCTGCTCGGCCCTGACCAGCAGTTTGCTGCGTTTCTGACCGGACTCGCGGTCCTCCCACTGATCCAGGCGCAGCCGCCCCTCGATCAGCGCCGGAGCGCCCTTGCGCAGGTACTGATCGGCGGTCTCGGCCTGGCGTCCCCAGACCTCGATGTCCACAAAGCAGACCTCTTCGCGCTGTTCGCCCTGACCTGTGGTGTAACGCCGGTTCATGGCGAGGCCGAAGGTGCAGATGGCCGTGCCGCCGCTGGTGTAGCGCAACTCGGTGTCTCGAGTCAAGTTGCCCATCAGGATGACTTTGTTGAAAGAAGCCATGTGATTCCTCGCGCTTTGAACCGCGACCGCCTGGTCCTGAGAAGGCTCAGTAGGCCGCTTGGTTGTCGGTTACTTGGGGCTGGGCCGGGGGTTCTTCGTAGTTGAAGACCACCAGACGCAGCACGGCGCTGTTCAGCCGGTACTTGTCCTTGAAAGTGTACACCTGATCCGGACTCAGGTCGAACACGAAGTCCCAATACGTGCCGGCCTTCTGCTTCTTGATCATGCGGGCAAAGGGTCTGCGGCCGAGGGACTTCTTGGCCTTCACACTGCCGCCAAGGCTCTGAATCTGAGCCGTCACAGCCTCGATGAAAGCGCTCTCGCCATCCTCGAGCTTGCGCTCGTCGAGGATGAAGACTGCTTCATAACTCTTCATATCTCTATCTCCTTGTTGATGGTCAACCCAAACTCAACTTTCACCAACGGTCAATCCGTTGTACCTGTTCATCGCCGC
>JBFJXC010000114.1:0-9842 GCA_041623325.1 Lentisphaeria bacterium
CAGATCAACGCCTGCGTCCCTTCCCCATCAGATTAGAATCACCCGGCAGCTCCCGTTTTTTTTATTGGTTCGCGGGAGACAGGAGGGGATTCTTGCGCTTTTTTTGTCGAGACAATGGCTTGCAATTTAGAAGATGCTCTGTCCCCGTTTAAACAACCCCGGAGCGCTCGCTGAATGACCGTCCAGCGCCCCAAATCCCACCCACAGCCACATCAGACAGACAACGACTCCAACCCACCCACTCCTTCCTCGATGCCCCATGCTCCCGCCCGCAGGTTTTGAACCCCAAATCTCCACTTTCACCCGCTCGTCGCCTGGGTGAGGCAGGCGCTGCCCGCCGTTCCAATTCGCTGGCCCGCCTTCACCAGAGTCTCGTAGTCGGCCCGGGTGTTGGCCACCAGATCGTCGTCTAGGCGCAGGGTTCCTTCCGGCAGCACCAGCACGATGGTCGAGCCTCCGAATTTGAAGTATCCCTTCTCGTCCATTTTCCCGAAGCTTGGCGTCTTGTGGGTCTGCACGATGCCGGCCACTCCGAAGGCGCCGACTTCCACATAGGCCGCTTTGCCGAATCCCTCCAGCTCCAGCAGCGACACCTTGCGCCAGTTCTGGGCGAAGACCGGGATGTCCAGGGCCAGGGCCACCGGGTTCACCGAGTCGTAGCGGCCGGGGATCTCCCACTGGCGGGTCAGGCGGCCCGATGCCGGGAAGTGATAGCGGTGGTAGTCGACGGGGCAGAGCCGGGCAACCATGACGCAGCCGTTGTCGAAGCAGGCGGTCTTTTCGGGGGGCAGTCCCAGCAGCTGGGAGATGGTGAACTGGCTGCCCTTGACGGGTATGCAGGTGTTCCGGTCAATCCGGTCATAGCAGAAATAGCGGGCATCGGCGGGGGCGCAGAGGACGGCGGGGTCGGGGTCGAAGGGGCGGGCACCGGCTTTGAGGCGCCGATGGAAAAACTCGTTGAAGGTTCTGTAGCCGCCGTCGGGCTGCACAAAGTCGGCCATGTCGATGTCCAGGTCGCGAATGGTGCGGTCGATCTTGGGGCGGGATAAACGGCTGTCGCAGTACCATCCCAGCAGGCGGCTTGGCCAAGGGTATCCGAACATGGCCAGGTTGCAGAAGCGGCGCCAGGGTTGGCGGTAGGCCAGACGCAGAAAGCGGTCTCCCAGCACCGTTTCGGTCACAAGCCGGGCGCTGGCCCGGTCGTAGAGCTGAATCGCCCCGTGTTGCAGAGACTGTCCCATTAGGCCTGGTGGTCCTTCTTTAAAGTGCGGATCTGGTCGCGGATCATGGCGGCGCGCTCGAACTCCAGGGCCTCGGCGGCCTCGGCCATCTTGGCCTCCAGCTGGCGGATGGTTTCGGTCAGGTCGTAGTCGCCGCCTTCTTCCATGATCACCTCGGCGACCACCTGCTCGGCTTTCTCGTATAGCTTCAGGCTGCTCTGGACGGAGCGCTGGACGGAGCGCGGGGTGATGCCGTGCTCGCGGTTGTAGCGCTGCTGGCGGTCGCGGCGCTGGCGGGTCAGCTCGAGCATGCGCTGCATGCTGCCGGTTATGGCATCGGCATAGAGAATGACCTTGCCGTGCAGATGGCGGGCGGCGCGTCCGGCGGTCTGGACCAGGGCGGTCTCGGAGCGCAGGAATCCCTCCTTGTCCGCATCCAGGATGGCCACCAGGGAGACTTCCGGCAGGTCCAGCCCCTCCCGCAGCAGGTTGATGCCCACCAGGCAGTCGAAGTCGCCCAGGCGCAGGCTGCGGATCAGCTCCACCCGTTCGATGGCGTCCACATTGGAATGCAGGTAGCGCACCCTCAGGTCCAGCTTGCGCAGATAGTCGGCCAGGTCCTCGGCCATGCGCTTGGTCAGGGTGGTCACCAGAACCCGTTCGTGCCGTTCGGCGCGGAGGCGAATCTCCTCCATCAGGTCGTCGACCTGTCCTTCCAGGGGCCGGATCTCCACTTCGGGATCGAGCAGTCCGGTGGGCCGGACCACCTGTTCGACCGGCGTGGTGCGCTCCAGCTCGTAGCGTCCCGGCGTGGCCGAGACGAAGATGGACTGATTGATCAGCGACTCGAACTCCTTGAACTCCAGGGGCCGGTTGTCCAAGGCCGAGGGCAGGCGGAAGCCGTGGTCGACCAACGTCAGCTTGCGATTGCGGTCGGCGCTGTGCATGGCCCCGATCTGCGGCACGGTCACATGAGACTCGTCGATGATGGTTAGCAGATCGTCCGGGAAGTAGTCGATCAGAGTGAAGGGGCGGGATCCCGGTGGGCGCCCGGAAAGGTGGCGCGAGTAGTTCTCGATCCCCGAGCAGTAGCCCAGCTCCTTCATCATCTCCAGGTCGTACAGGGTGCGCTGGTGCAGGCGCTGGGCCTCGATCAGGCGGTTCTCCCGCTCGAATTTGGCCACCTGCTGGTCCAGCTCGGCCAGGATCGCCGCCTGTGCCTGCTCGATGCGCTCCTGGGGCATGACGAAATGCTTGGCCGGGAAGACGGCGATCTGCTGGAGGTCGTCGATCACGCGGTGGTTCAAGGCGTCCCGGCGGGTAATGCGGTCGATGTGGCTGCCCCAGAACTCGATGCGCAGATAGTCGTCGCTATAGGAGGGATAGATGTCGACCGTGTCGCCGGCGGCGCGGAATTCGCCGCGGCCGGGGGCGGCATCGTTGCGGCTGTACTGGATGTCCACCAGGCGTCGCAGGAGTTCGTCCCTCTGCATGGCCGCGTCCACCTGCAGATCGGCCCGCATGGCTTCGAAATCCTCCGGGGAGCCCAGGCCATAGATGCAGGAGACGCTGGCCACCACGATCACGTCGCGCCGCTCCAGCAGGGCGCTGGTGGCGGCCAGTCGCAACTTTTCGATTTCCTCGTTGATGGAGGAGTCCTTGGCGATGTAGGTGTCGGTCTGGGGGATGTAGGCCTCGGGCTGGTAGTAGTCGTAATAGCTGACGAAGTACTCGACGGCGCTGTCGGGGAAGAAGGTCTTGAATTCGCTGTAGAGCTGGGCGGCCAGGACCTTGTTATGGGAAATGACCAGCGTGGGGCGCTGAACCTGCTGGATGATATTGGCAATGGTGAAGGTCTTGCCGGAGCCGGTCACCCCCAGAAGCGTCTGGTTCTTCCGGCCCTCCCGCAACCCCGCCACCAGCGCCCCGATGGCGCCGGGCTGGTCCCCGGCGGGGGCGAAATCGGAGGCGATTTTGAATGTGTGGTTTGCAGGCATGGTTTAGTATACCACGTCAAGGTCAGGGCAGGCGGTATCCGGCGGCGTCGGGGGCCTGGGCAACCTTGTGGCTGCGGCCGGTCTGGCCAGTGCCAGGCACAAAAAAGCCCGGTCTGCGAAACAGGCCGGGCTTCAGAAAACCGGGTGCGGTCTCAATCAGGCCGAAATTTTGGCCGGCTTGCGCAGGAGGGTGCGCATTTCCTTGGCGCCCATCTTCTCGACCTGCTCGGCCGGAAGCCCGAGGGCGATCAGGCGGCGGCGATGGACCTTGTTGCGCTGCCGGCGGGCGGCGGCGCTCTTGGTGGGGCGACGCAGGTTCTTATTACGGTAAATTGTGGTAGCCATGGTGCAAATCTCCGATTGCGTTTTCCAAAGGAGCCTGTAACGGTTCTTGGTTTGGTCAAAAGTCGGTTAATGTAAGGATTGAAACTGGAAATTTCAACGCCCCTTGGCAAAGAGGGCCGAATTTGCCCGTGTCCGCGCCTGGAACGGGCCCGGAAAATGGGCATGGCCTGTCCATCCCACACATGGAAGAAGGACGTCGGAACAGCACGATGAGCGATTATCAGCGTCAGCAAGAGGCCGGGCCGGACAGCGGCATCCGGGAACGCCGGGAGATGCCCGCCGAACAGCAGTGGAATTTGGAGGAGGTTTATTCCAGCGCCGAGCAGTGGGAGGCCGACTTCAGGCGGCTGGACCAGCTGGCCGCTCCTCTGGAGCAGTTGAAAGGCAGTCTGGACCGTGCCGCCGCGGTGGCCGACTTTTTCCGCCAAGAGGCCGATCTGGACCGGCTGGCCGAGAAACTCTACGTCTACGCCCACCTGAAGGCCGACGAGGACACGGCCGACTCTCCGAACCAGGGGCGCCAGACGCGCATGCGCGGCAAACTGGCCGAACTGGCCGGTCGCCTGGCCTGGGCGGTGCCGGAAATCCTGGCCCAGCCCCACGGCGTCCTGTGCGAATGGACCGGATCCGAAGCGCTCCGGGAGTTCCGGCAGCGCATGACCAAACTGGTGCGCCGCAAGGCCCACACCCTCTCGGAGCCGGAGGAGACCCTGCTCTCCAAAGCCGGCGAGATCTTCGCGGCCCCCCAGCAGGCCTTCTCCATGCTGACCAATGCCGACATGCGCTTCCCCCAGGTGAAAGGGGAGGACGGCCAGCTCCGGGACTTGTCCCAGGGACGCTACATCACGTTTCTCATTTCCCCTCAGCGCCGGGTTCGGACCGAGGCCTTCGCGGCCATGTACGACACCTACGGATCCTTCCGGAACACCCTGGCCAGCACCCTCAGCCACACCGTCAAAACCCACAACTACCACGCCCAGGTCCGCCACTATGGCTCGGCTCTGGAGGCCGCCCTGGCCGACGACCACATCCCCACCTCGCTGTACGACTCCCTGATTGCGGCCACCCACCAGGCTTTGCCGGCTTTCCACGACTACGTGGCCCTGCGCCGGGACCAACTGGGGCTGGCCGACCTGGACATGTGCGACATGTACGTGCCCATCGTGCCCGACTGCCAGATCCGCGTCCCCTTCGAGCAGGCCAGGCAGTGGGTGTTGGACGCCTGCAGGCCGCTGGGCCAGGAGTACTGCCGCATCCTGGAGTCCGCCTTTGCCGACCGCTGGATCGACATCTACGAGAACCGCGGCAAGCGCTCAGGGGCCTACTCCAGCGGCTGCTACGACAGCTTCCCCTACATTCTACTGAACTATCAAGGCACCCTGGACGACGTGTTCACCCTCGCCCACGAGCTGGGCCATTCCATGCACACCCATCTGGCCAACCACGCCCAGCCCTATCACACCGCTTCCTACCCGATCTTCATTGCCGAGATCGCGTCCACCACCAACGAGGCCCTGCTGCTGCACCATCTGCTGCAGACCCGTACCGAACCTTCCTTCCGGGCCTACCTGCTGAACCATCTGTGCGACGCCTTCAAGGGCACGGTCTACCGCCAGACCATGTTCGCCGAGTTCGAGAAGCTGATCCACGAAACCGACGCGTCAGGCCAGCCGTTGACCCCCGACGCCCTGGGGCAGGCCTACTACGACCTCAACGCCCGCTACTACGGCCCGGAGGTCAGCGCCGACCGCCGCATCGGCCTGGAGTGGGCCCGCATCCCCCACTTCTACTACAACTTCTACGTCTACAAATACGCCACCAGTTTCTGCGCCGCCCAGGTCTTCTACCGGCGCATCCTGGAGTCGGTTGAGGAGCGCGATCGCTATCTGGGCTTGCTACGGGCGGGAGGTTCGGCCGATCCCCTCGATCTGGTCCAGGCCGCCGGCGTCGATCTGACCCGGCCCCAGACCTACCGGGATGCCTTCGCCACCTTTGCGGAGACGGTCCAGGCCTTGCGGCGACAGTTGACCCATCCCGGTTGACCCCGGCGGCACGGGATGGCCGCATCTCTCAGGGACTCGGGATAAACCGGGCCCCTGGAGCTGCGCTTTTCCCAAAGCGCCCCACCTCGATTCGGGGTGCATCGCCGCGGCGCCCGGCGGGCGCGGCGGCAAGGCGCGGCGGCAAGGCGCGGCGGCAAGGGATTGCCGCATCTCCAGGATCAAGGTTCGACCCGCGTCAATAAGGCGCCCCGTGGATGTCGGATGAAGCCTTGTCCCTGGAGCTGCGCTTTTCCCAAAGCGCCCCGTATTGGCCCAAAACATTTTAGTTCATTTAAGAGGTGAGGTTGGAACCGGTTTGGGGCCTGGCCTGGGGCGGTTCCTCCATGCTGTAGAAGCGGGTGGTGGGATAGGCCAGGTCGATGGAATCCTCCTTGGCGAAGGCGTCCAGAATCGATTCCCAGATTTGCTGCTCGGTGTTTCGGCGCTGCCTGGGGTTCACCAGATAGCGGATCGTCAGCAGCACGCCGCTGTCGCGGACGCTGGTATAGACGATGGGGGTCAGCTTGCCATAGAAGATCATGAAATTCTCGGCGGCCTTGCGGATTTGCTCCTGTGCGCCCTTGGAGAGGTGTTCGGTATTGGCCTGGGTGATATCGGTCAGGATCTGCTTGGCCTTCTTCCAGTCGCTTTCGAAGGTGATGAGCACGGGCACCTCGTTCCAGATGTAGTCGAAGCCGACCTGGTAGTTGGCCAGCGGTTCCCGCAGCACCTTGCTGTTGGGAATGTGGATGATGCGGCCGGTGCTCTGGTCGGCCTTTACCCAGTTGCCGATCTCCACCACGCTGAACTGGAAGAGGCGGATGTCGATCACATCCCCGGCGGTGTCGCCGATTTGGATGCGGTTGCCGACCTTGAAGGGGGTGCGCGAGATAATGAAGAACCAGCCGGCGATGTTGGCGATGGTGTCGTGCATGGCGATGGCCAGGCCCGCGCTGGCCAGGCCCAGGAAAGTGGTCAGCGAGGCGATTCCCTCCAGCCAGATCGGGCCCACCAGCAGGACCAGCAGGAGCGTGTAGACATACAGAATGCCGCGACGCCAGCGATAGATCCGCCTGGGGTTCGAGAACCGCCGGCGGATCACGAAGTGGCCCATGGCACGGACCACGGAAAGCAGCAGCAGAATGCCGGAGGAGAGAATCAGCTTTTCAAGCAATTCCGGAGACAGGCTTAAATACGCGCTCAACGGTTGCATGCTGGTTTCCCTCGTGTTCTGCGCTTCCCGGGTCCCTCAGGCCTGGCCGCCAATCCGGCCTAGGGGCCGCAGCAGGCTTTGAACTTCCGGCCGCTGCCGCACGGGCAAGGATCGTTTCCACCCACCTTGCGCGTGGGGCGGCGGCGGGATTCCTTGCTAGGCGGGTCGTCGTCCAGCTCCTCCTCGGACTCGTCCTCGAATTCCTCGAAGTCCTCCTCGAACTCGTCCTCGAATTCCTCGAAGTCCTCCTCGAAACCCTCGAATTCGTCGTCGAAGTCCTCGTCGAAGTCGTCGAAGTCGTTGTCCAGTTCGTCCTCGAGGTCGCGGTCCGCCGGCTTCTGGGACCGGCCTTGTTTGTCGTGATTTGCGTGTGAGTACGTCATGTCTTTGTCCTGGAATAATGGAATACTCAGGCCGCCCACTGCGCGGCTGAATCAAATTAACCGTCAAGCGCCAAACTTCCACTCTCTTGCTTTCCGTTCAACCCCATTTATTTTCCTGATTTTGCCAAGTAAAGGATCCCCCTCCCATGTGGACCATTTTCCTCAAGCTATGCTCGGTCTTCCTCATGCTTTTCCTGGGCTTCATGGCCCGAAAACGCCAGCTGGTCGACGCCGCCAGCACCCGCCATCTGGCCGCCCTGGTGACCAACCTCATCTACCCGGCCCTCATCTATTCGGCCATCGTGCGAGGTTTCACCCTTTCCCAGCTGTGGGACAACCGCCTGCTGCCCATCGGCGCGTTCATCATCATGGGCGTTGGTTTTGCCGTGGGCCAGGTCTGCCTGCGTCTGTTCCGCTTCGAGGACGCCACGCGGGAGGGCGCGTTTCTCTTTCAGTGTACCATTAACAACTATTCGTTTCTGCCCATGCCGCTGGCTCTGGTGTTCGGCGGGGAGCGCGCCGTGGCGCTGTTGGTCTTCTCGACCATCGGGTCGGAACTGGCTGTCTGGACGTTGGGAATCTACGCGCTCAAAGGGCGCAAGCTGGCCATCGGGGAGCTGCGCCACCTGCTGAGCATGCCCATGCTGGCCATTTCCGCCGCCCTGCTGACCTTGGCCGCGGAGCAGCTGCTGGGAACCCTCGGTCACAATCCATTCAAGGATGTCGCCCAGCTCCGGGATATCAGCACCAGCCTGCTCGACGGCCTGGCCCTGTTCGGCAAGGGCACCATCCCCATCGCCATGGTCATGACCGGCAGCCGCGCCGCCGGACTGAGACCGCACCATCTGCTCGGCCGCGACACTCTGCTGGTGGCCGGCCTGCGTTTGGTTCTGCTGCCTTTCCTGGCCGGGGTGCTGTTTATCAAGCTGCCCATGGATCCGGCCGTGCGCCAGGTTCTGTTGCTCGTGGCGACCATGCCGTCGGCCATTGCCAGCGTCATGCTCAGCGAACTGTACAAGGCCGATGCCGACTTCGCGGCCTCGACCGTGGTGGTGACCCACATCCTGTGCCTGCTGACCATTCCACTTTGGCTGGCCTTGTGGAATGTGACGTAGATGAGGGACCTGCTTTCCAAAGCCACGATTCTGCGGGCTGTTTCGGCCGGGGCGCTGACCATCCTGCTGTGTTTGCCCTGTCCGCCAGATCCACAGACCCACAGACCCGTGCGCAAAGCATCCCCTGAGCTTTAGGTATTGCGCCCTCATCCCCCAAAATCGGCACTATGTTACCGGCCATGAAAAAACGACTGGCCATATTGGGATCGACCGGCTCCATCGGGGAGAACGCCATTCGGGTGGTGAAACACCTGGCGGGCGAGTTCGAAGTGACCGGTGTCGTGGCTCGGCAGAGCGTGGCGCGTCTGGGCCAGCAGGCCCGGGAATTGGGCTGCCGCTGGGCCATCACCTCCGACCCGGCCCTGCAGGGGCAGCTGGCCTCCGCAGTGCCGGAGGGCTGCCAGGCGCTGGCAGGGGATGAGGCCATCATCGAGCGGGTGGCCCAGGAAAATGTGGACATGGTCCTGTGCGCCATTGTGGGCACGGCCGGGCTGCGGGCGGTGCTGTCGGCCATCCGGGCCGGCAAGGACATCGCCCTGGCGACCAAGGAGATCCTGGTGCTGGCCGGCGATCTGGTGATGGCCGAGGCCAAGCGCTGCGGCGTCCGCATCCTGCCCGTGGACAGCGAGCACTCCGCCATCTTCCAATGCCTGGAGGGGCACAATTCCGGCGAAATCCGCCGTCTGATCCTGACCGCCAGCGGTGGTCCCTTCCGCAAGGCCTCCCGGCAAGAGCTGGAGGCCGTGACCCCCGCCCAGGCCCTGGCCCATCCGACCTGGGACATGGGGCCTAAAGTCACCATCGACTCGGCCACCCTCATGAACAAGGGTCTTGAGCTGATCGAAGCCTGCCGCCTGTTCGGGCTGCCCCCCTCGCAAGTGGATGTGGTCATCCATCCCCAGTCCATCGTGCATTCCATGGTGGAGTTCACCGACGGCAGCGTGCTGGCCCAGCTTGGCCAGCCGGACATGCGTCTGCCCATTCAGTACGCCCTGACCTACCCGCGCCGCCGCCCCGGCACTCTGCCGCCCTTCGACTTCACCAAACTCCATACCCTGGAGTTCATCCCTCCCGACCACGAGCGCTTCCCCGCCCTGAGGCTGGCCCGCCAGGCCATGGCCGCCGGCGGCACCATGACCGCCGTCTACAACGCCGCCAACGAAGTGGCCGTGCAGGCCTTCTGCAACGGGACCGTCGCCTTCACGGACATCCCCGCCGTGGTGGAGCGCACCCTGCAGGCCCACGCCCCCCTGCCGGCCGATCGCCTGGAGGTTCACCTGGAACACCGCAGCCCCAACGTGCGCGAGATCGGATTCATCCCGCAAGGGGCGCGGGCACGCGGCCTGCTGGCTCGCGTGCGGGGGCCGCGATCGAAGGGCCGGGCGAAGGGACGCAGGAGACAGACCCGGTGAAGGTGCTCTGGGCGCCCTGGCGCATGGCCTACATCAAGAATGCGCGCAAGCCCGCCAAGTGCATCTTTTGCGTCAAGGCGAAGGAACGCCGGGATGCAAGCAATCTCTTATTGCA
>JBFJXC010000115.1:0-9823 GCA_041623325.1 Lentisphaeria bacterium
GGTGCCAGACAGGAAATCTCGGCGCGCAGATCGCCCAGCTGCTGCGTAAATACAGTCAGCAACGACTCGGTCAGCTCAGCATCCTCCTTTTTCAGGGCCGACTCGAATTCGAAAGCGGCGTTTTGCACCCGGTCCGCTCCGATCATGCCGGCCAGTCCCTTCAGGGTGTGGGCCAGACGCTGGGCGGTTTCCATATCGCCGGCGTCCAGGGCGGCCCGGATCTTCTCGGCCGTATCCGCCTGGTTGTCCGCGAATTTAAACAAGAATCCATGCAGGCGCTCGGCGTCTCCTCCGAGCCGATCCAAAGCGGCGGCCACGTCGACACGCCTGAGGGCGTGGAGTCCGATTGGCCCCGTGGCGGCTTGTTCTCCGGCCTGACCGGGGCCGGCGCTTTGGAGTCGGCTGGCCCACTTGGCAAGCACGCTGTAAAGCATGCGCGGCTCCACGGGCTTGGCGACATAATCGTCCATCCCGGCCGCCAGGGCTTTGTTGCGGTCCTCCTTCAGGGCCCCGGCGGTCATGGCGATGATGGGAATGCAATCAGTGATCGGCGACTGGTGGACAGAGGTTGGAAAACCATCCTGGCCTGGCCTGGCCACGGCAACGGACTCCCGCTCCCACTGCCGAATGCGGCGGGCCGCCTCGCAGCCGTCCATCTCGGGCATCTGGATATCCATCAGCACCAGATCGATATGGTCCGCTTTGACGATTTCGACCGCTTCCCTGCCATTGTTGGCGATACTGACCCGGCACTTGGTCTCCGCCAGCAGGCCCAAGGCGACTTCCTGATTCAGCTCGTTGTCCTCCGTCAACAGCACACGCAGGCCGCTCAGGTCGGGGATGACCGAATCGGAGGCCTCGTCCAGATTGGGGGTTGAGTCATCGTTGAGTCGATCGGCGAAAATCTGGAGGGTCGTCTCGAACAGGGTGGAGGCCGTGCAGGGCTTGAGCAGACACGCCTCCACCCGTTGGGCATCCACGCAGCCCATGATTTCCGAATTCCAGTAGCCGCTCAGCAGAATCAGCCGCGGGGTCACCGGCAGCGAGTCGTCATTCCGGATCCGGTCACAGGCCTCGATGCCGTCCAACCCGGGCATTTGCCAATCCATCATCACCAGCTCATACGGGTCCGAGACTGGCGCCTGCCGCAGCATTTCGTGGGCCTCGTCGGCCGAATGGGCAATGGAAGCGGACAAGCCAAAGCCGCCCAGGATGCGCGCCACGCTCCGGGCGGAGTTCCTCTCGTCGTCCACGACCAGGACCCGCAAGTCTCGCAGTTCGGGACCGACCCTCAGACGCCTCGGAGTCTTGCAGCAAACCTTCTCGAAAACGGCGGTGAAAGTGAAAGTCGCGCCTTGTGCCGGTTGACTGTTCACCCGGAGATCGCCGCCCATCATGTTTACCAACTGCTTGCTGATCGCCAGACCCAGTCCCGTTCCGCCGAACCGGCGGGTCATGGAGGCGTCCGCCTGTTTGAAGGCCTGAAAGAGTCCGGCCATCTGGTCGTTGGACATGCCGATGCCGGTGTCGTGCACAGCAAACTCCAGCACGGTCCGGGCCGGGCCGGTTTCCGCCAAACGGGCCGCAATGGTGATCTGGCCGGAATCCGTGAACTTGACGGCGTTACTGAGCAGGTTGCTCAAGACCTGCCGCAACCGGGTGGGATCGCCCACCAGCTCAGACGGCACGTCGTCGGCAATGTCGAAGAACAGCTGCAAGCCCTTTTCCTGGGCCTGCACCCCGAACAGATCCAGCAGATGCTGAAGTACGCTCTCCAGCTCGAATTCGACATGTTCGAGCTGCAGCTTGCCCGCCTCGATCTTGGAAAAATCCAGAATGTCGTTGACGATGGCCAGCAGGGCATGGGAGGACTGCCGGACTTTGCTCAGGTAGTCGCGCTGTTTGGGTGACAAATCGGTCTTCAACGCCAGATGGGTCAGCCCGACGATGGCGTTCATGGGGGTGCGGATTTCATGGGACATGTTGGCCACGAAAGCGCTCTTGGCCTGGTCGGCGGCCTCGGCGGCATCCCGGGCGGCGGCCAGAGCCAGTTCGCTGCGCTTGCGCTCGGTAATGTCCATGAGGGCCCCGACCGACCGCACCGGGGCACCCGTCGCATCCTTGACCACCGCCCCCCAGTTGAGCACGTGGGCATAGTGTCCATCGCCGCACCGAAAGCGATGCTCGATCTGCCAGCTGCCCTCCGCGGACTCGGCGGCCTCCAAAATCTGATCGTGAACACGGGATTCGTCCTCGGGGTGGAGCCGATCCCGCCACCATTGCATCCCGTGTTCAATTCGTCCCCCCGCGTAGCCGAACAGGCGGTCCATGCTTTCTCCCCAAACGGTCACATCGGCCGCATAGTCGTAGTCCCAGGTGGCCACTTCCGCCGTCTCGATCACCAAACGCAGCCGCGCCTCGTTTCGGCGAAGTTCCTCCCGCATGCGCCGCTGCTCGCTCACATCCCGCATCACTCCGATCAACCCGACCGGCCGACCGCTTTCGTCGCGGCGGACCGAGACATTGATCAGCATGGCCACCTGGCGCCCGTCCGCCCCCCGAAAGGTGCGCTCGATATTGGTCAACCGTCCCTTTTCGAGAACAAGCCGGGGGGTTTCCAAGGCGGCGGCCTTCTCGTTTTCAGCGATCAGATCGGTCACCGCGTTGCCGATGGTCTCGGCGTTCCAACCCAGTATCTCCGCGCAGGCCGAATTGAATTGCAGGATCCGCCCCCCCAGATCGGTCAGCACCACGGCGTCGACCATGCTTTCGATGGTGTCCGTGGCCACCCGGGCCGCCTCGGCCTCCGCCGCCAGCCTGCGGTTCTGCTGCTCGGCCCGCTTGCGCTCGGTAATGTCCCGGCGGTGCTCGATGATGTACTCCACCTCGCCCTGTGTGTCCAGCACCGGGTAGCCGCGCACCTCCAGCCAGGTATCGTTCTCCTCGACATGCTTCTCGGTCTGACTCAGCGACTTGCTCAGAAAAGCCGAATTGCAGGCACAGACCTCGCACGGCTTGTCCCGGCCCAGGAGTTCATAGCAGTGTTTGCCGTGCACGTCCTGCGGCTCCAGGCCCAGGGCCGCATAACCAGCCGCATTGCACCGGATTATCCGGTGATCGACATCCTGAACCACGATCACGTCCGGAATCGCGTCCAGAATCCCTTTCAGCATCTGGTTCTTCCCGCGCAAGGTGCCCAGGCTTCGGGCCGTCAGCCGATAGATCACTAGGGCCGACATCATGACAAACAGCCAATTCTTGACCACATGGAGCGCATACCTCGTTTCGGGGTCGACCGCCAGATTCGCGACAAATCCATTGAGAAACAGGAACCAAAGCGAGCCGAGCAACAGATAGACCAGGGCAATCTGAAGAGGAGAACTAACCAATCGTTTCGTTGAATTTTTCATGCGGTATTATTTTGCGACCTCTTGCCAATAAATCATGCCAAACTAGACTAAATGGACATTGCGGGACAAAGCTGGGCGTCGATGGGTTTCAAAGCGAAAAAACACTCCCACGACCTCGAGGCGGATTCCCCATGAACCCTCACAATCCGAGGTCAAACCATAACTTAGCCTCGACAAGAGCCGTTTCCATCCCTTATTGGGAAGCCTTGCCCAAGATCGAGTACGTTTTCGACAAAAAACGCCGCCGTGTCTTTTATGACGATATATTACTTAATATTACAAAAGTCGTGTCAGTTTTATTTTCAAATTAGTCCGGCAGGTCCGGCGAAAAAAGCCACACCACCCCCAAAAGCCGGCCAATGGTTCCGCAGGCGGGACTGATCCGGGATTGGCCGGGGTTGGCATTGGTCGGCTGTGTGCCAGAGACCCTTGCCTGACGACTGGACAACCCCGGCGGTTTCCCGGGTTCGACCAGCGCCCAAGTTGCCAAATGGCGGTATGTTATGGGCCGACCAAGCCGTGCAACCTTTAGGATCTACAACCATGCCGAACACCAACACCGAGCGCTTTGCCGATCTCACCCTTCTAAAAAAGGGCGAGACCCACTATCCGACCAGCCCCGACGAGGCCACGCTGGAGACTTTCGAAAACCGCTATGCGGGCCGCGACTACTGGATCACGTTCGACTGCCCGGAGTACACCTCGCTCTGCCCGGTCACCAACCAGCCGGATTTTGGCCACATCACCATCCGCTACGTCCCCGACAAGACCTGCATCGAAAGCAAATCACTCAAACTGTATCTGTTCTCGTTCCGCAACTACAACACCTTCCACGAAGAGTCGGTCAACCGCATGCTCACCGACCTGGTGGCCGCCTGCCAGCCCCGGGAGATGATTGTGGAAGGCGACTTCAATCCGCGCGGCGGCATCAGCATCAAAGTGCGGGCCCAACACAAAATCGGCTAAAGACGGGCCCACCGGCCGTGGAAACAGGGAACCGTGGCGAGAACTCCGCCCAGCCGCTATGGTGAGGGGTATAAACCAAGGAGGCAGATCATGGATCTTCAGACGCTGACCCGCTTCTTGATGTGGTGCACGATTCTGAACGGGGCTCTCCTGGCTCTCTGGACCGGCATGTGCATGATGGCTCCCGACCTGGTCTACCGCACCCAGCGCTGTTTCTTCCCCATATCCCGGGAAACCTTCGATGTGGCCATCTATGGTTTTCTGGGCCTGTTCAAAATCGTCTTTCTGGTCTTCAACCTGATTCCGTACCTGGCTCTGCTGATCGTCGGATAAGCCACGCGGCCGGAACCCGGCCGCGCCAAACCGACTCTACAGATATTTGGCCAGCCATTTGTTCAGGGCCTTTTCGCCCAGATATCCCGTCCGGGTGGCCAACACGCGGCCATTCTTGATCAGCAGCAGATGAGGGATGCCCGAGACGTTGTACTGGCCGCTGAGACTGGCCAGCTTGTCGACGTTGACTTTGGCCACGGTCAGCTTGCCCGGGTTCCCCGCCGCCACCTCCTGGATCACCGGGCTCAGACGGCGACAGGGGCCGCACCAGTCCGCATAAAAGTCCACCAGACAAAGCTTGTCGGAACCATTCACCGCCTCGGCAAACTGGGACGGGCTCTTGATGTGCAGGATTTGCCCACACTCAGACTCCGCCCGAACCACCAAACTGCCCAACATGATCACCAGCCCGATCAGTCCCTGTCTCATCTTCGCCACACCTTTCACGGTCTCCGCACCTTTCATTGTCTCACACCTTTCGCCCCCTTGAATGCCAACGCCGCCCATCCGGACGACGCGTTTTGCAAGCAATAATCGGACCATTCTTCCAGAACTGGACCGGCCGACCCCGTGGAAGCGGCCCAGGCAGGCAGGCCCGGACCCCGCCAAAACCGCATTTTCCACTTCCACGCGCTTCACAAGCACGGCCGAAAGGCCGGCACCGGCATCTCCGAACACCGGAAAACTCTTCCCGCACGCCCCGCCGCCTTGACGGTTCCAGCCCCGAAACCGTCTCAGTTTTGACACACCCTGACAAGCTTGTCAAACCCAAGGCATATCCCCTTCCCCCGAAACCAGGCCAAACCTCTTCTCAGCGGTGAGACAAAGTCCTATTCCGCGGCCCCCGGCATCGGGTTGAAACCCCCAAAACGCCCCCCCGACGCTGAAATTCCGGCCCGCACAAACCGTGCGGGAAGACGAGCATTGGCCGGCGGCGGTCGTCGGGGGTTGGCATCGCTCCTGCTGAATCCCGGCCAGTCGTCGCCACGGGCACAACCAACCAGCCCGGACGCGACGGACCCTCCACAACTGAATAGCAACAAGAGAGCCTGAAAAAGGCAACCCACTTCAAAGAGTGTGGACGCAAAGCCACCGGCCTAAGTCCCGCCACGCGGGATATGGCAGCGGAGCCGCCAGGCAGATGCGACCTGAGACATGGACTTGTCTTGGCGTGCGGCGTCTGTCGCAACACGCAAACCAAGGAGAGAAGTTCATGGAATCGCGTCGCAAGATTATGGTCGTATCCGGTCCCCGTTCCCGGCCCTCGTGGCTGGCCACCGCCGCCCTGTCGCTGCTACTGACCGGAATCTGTTCGCTGGCCGCCGCCGGACAGGCCACCCTCGCCTGGACCCCCAACACCGAGTCCGATCTGGCCGGCTACAATGTCTACTATGCGGTCAGTGGCGCCAGCTACGACCAGTTTGTGGACGCCAAGACTCAGACCTCGGCCACGATTTCGGGTCTGGCCGAAGGCGTCACCTACCAATTCGCGGTCACCGCCTACAACACCGCCGGTGTCGAAAGCGACTTTTCGACAGCGGTATCCTACACGGTGCCGACCTCCGGCTCCGGCGGCACGGGCACTGGCTCCGACAGCGGCCAATCGGCCTACGACCTCCTGCTCAGCCTGCAGGCCGACCGCTCGAACCCGGTTTCGTTGGCGGGCCAGACGGTTTCAGGACCCATCTATGTGTTCACCGGTCCGGACAGCGGCGTCTACCGGGTGTCGTTCTACCTGGATGACCCGACCTGCAGCGGCCCGGTCTACCTATTTGAGAAGTACGCTCCCTTCGATTTCGCCACGGGATCCACCAACGCGGCCAACGCGTTCGACACCAGCACGCTGGGCGACGGCAGCCACAACATCACCGCGGTGATGAACATGACCGACGGCACGACCACGACCCTCACGGCCGACTTCACGGTTCAGAACCATGCAGCTCCGGTGGTGACCATACCCGCCGTGTCCGGAATCGTTCGTGCCGGCACCAATCCCACCAACGCCGGATCGGTCGAGTTCACCGTCGCCTTCGACGAATCCGTCAGCGGTGTCGACCCCACCGACTTCGCGCTGACGACCACAGGCGACCTCAGCGGGGCCGCAATCGGCGCGACCGTGGGCACGGGCAGCACCTACACGGTCAGCGTCACCACCGGAACCGGCTCGGGCACCCTGCGGCTGGACCTGGTGGACAACGACAGCATCGTCAACGCCTCGGGCTCTCCCCTGGGCGGCAGCGGTTCCGGCAACGGCAGCTACGCCTCCGGCGAAACCTACAGCCTCGACAAGACCGCGCCGGTCGTGAGCGTCGGCACAACCAAAACCACCGACTCCACGCCCGCCCTCGCGGGCGGCGTCGACGACGCGGCCGCCACTGTCAGCGTACAGGTCGCCGGCCGCACCTACACGGCCCAAAACAACGGCGACGGCACCTGGACTCTGGCGGACAACACCCTGTCGGAACTGACCGTCGGAACCTATGATGTGGCCGTCGCGGCCACGGACGCGGTCGGCAATACGGGTCTGGACGCCACGAGCAACGAACTGGTTGTGGAAGCGGTTCTGCCGGCCTATCAGCTGCTGCTGAGCCTCCAGAACGACCGCTCGACCCCGGTACCGCTGGCGGGGCAGACAGTCTCGGGCCCCATCTATGTGTTCACCGGTCCGGACAGCGGCGTGTATCGGGTGTCGTTCTACCTGAATGATCCAACCTGCAGCGGCCCGGTCCATCAATTCGAAAAGTACGCCCCCTTCGACTTCGCCACGGGATCCACCGACACGGCCGACCCGTTCGACACCAGCACCCTGGCCAACGGCAGCCACAACATCACCGCGGTGATGAACATGACCGACGGCAGCAAGCTGACCCTGAGTGCGGACTTCACCGTTCTGAACGCCGTCCCCAATTCGGCGCCGGTGGCCGGAGACGACACCGCCGCGACCCAAGTCGGCACGCCGGTAACCATTGCCGTGCTGGCCAACGACCGCGACACGGACAACGACAGCCTGGCCGTGACCAGCCTCATCCAGGGCACCCATGGGCAGGTTGCCGACAACGGCCAGGAGATCACCTACACCCCGGCCGCCGGCTTCGTCGGCACGGACACCTTCACCTACACTGTCTCGGACGGCAAAGGCGGCAGTGCCACGGCGACCGTGACCGTCACCGTTTGCCAGGCGCCGGCGATCACCTCCACCCCCGGAACCGAAGCGCTGGTGGGCGAAACCTACGTGTACGACCTGACGGTCACTGGCTTCCCCACCCCCACCGTCTCCCTGGCCAACGGACCGGACGGCATGAGCCTGGACGCCCAAAGCGGCCACCTCCAGTGGTCCCCCCTGGCCGCCGGCAGTTTCACGGTTACCTTGGCTGTCCAGAATGAAGCGGGCAGCTGCTCACAGGAATTCGTGATCGTGGTTCTGGATCCCACCATTCTGCCCGACTTGCCGACCACCGCCACCCGGGGCGACGCGGCCATGACCTGGTCGCTGGCCCTGGACATCGAGGCCGCCGCGGCCACCGGCCAGCTGCACATCAGCCAGGCCACGACCGCCGGAGACAACTTCGACGCCGGACTGGATGAAGCCGCCGCCGGTCTGCCCGCCTACCTCGAAGGCGCAGCCTCCAACCCCCAACTGGCCACGGACGTGCGCAGCTCCTACTCCAAACGCGTCAACTGGATCCTGGCGGTGGCCTCCGATACCCCCGCCGGCGCCATCCTCCGCTGGAACCGGGACGAGCTGCCGGAGCAGGCCAGCCTGACCATCAACGAACTGGACGCCAACGGGGCGATCGTGCCGGAAACCGAAACGGACATGGCCGTTGCCTCCGAGCTGACGCTGGGTAGCGCCGGCAGCCGCTATCGGATCTCCTACATCTCCCAGGCCGTCACCTACGAAACGATCGACATCAAGGCCGGTTGGAATCTGATCGCCTTCACCCTGCAAGGTGAGGACGACCGTGTCGAGACCGTCTTCGCCGGTCTCAACGACGGCCCGGTCTGGAAGTACAACGCCGCCACCGGCAGCTACGAGGCGGCCAGCGCCATCCAGCCTGGCCTCGGCTACTGGTTCTACAGCGCCGAGGAAACCCTGCTCGTCCACGTGGGCACCCCGGCCACCAGCGGCCAGGTCAACCTGAGCCGCGGCTGGAACTTGGTCGGAGCCCTGGGCACCTGCCCGGTCCCGGCCAACTCAGCCCTGATCGCCGACGCGATCTGGACTCTGGACCTGGCCACCGGCGAATACCAAAACGCGACCTGCCTGGAGGCGGGCGCCGGCTACTGGATCTTCGCCTCCGAAGACACCAACATCGTGCTGAAGTAGGCGCCTGAGCCCTAGACCCACACAACCCCAAAGCCCCTCCGGTTCACTCCGGAGGGGCTTTTTCGCAACCGGCCCACCGGTCCCTTGACCTCCGGCGGACACCGGACGCACCTGCCGCGGACCCACCCCGGCGACCCGTCCACGAACCTTTTGAGCCTTCCCGCCGTCAAAGTAGTAGGAATTATTCCTGACCCGCCACGAAACAACAGCTGGTCACGTCGGCAAGGGGGGTTGCATGGTGCGCATCGTTCAGTCAAGAACGTTCCATTACTGGAAGGCGACAGCGGGGCTGCTTTTGGCCCTGGCCCTATTAACCTGCGGGACAGCGGCCACGCCCGGGCCTCTCCGCAAGAGCCCCAACCAGTACCGCTACTTCGACGATCCCGGGGGCAAGGCGGTCTACCTGGCCGCCCTCTATCCGGGCAATCTGCTCCAGGACTGGACGGGAACGCCACGGGACTGGGACCAGTACATGGAATTCTTGGAGCGCGCCGGGGTGAACGCCACCAAGTTCGTGGTGCGCACACGGCTGCACGCTACGCCCACCATCTGGGAACGCACCGGACCGGGAACGGCCACGGACGGCGGGCTTCGCGTGGACCTGGACAAGCTTAACCCGGTCTACTTCGACCTGCTGAGCAGCCGCGTCCAGGAACTCGAAACGCGAGGCTACTACATCGTGGTCATGTTCTTCAACGGCTTCGACGCCAAGAAGAAGCCGAATGATGACCGCTGGGGGCTAAATCCCCTCAACAGCCTGAACAATATCAACGGCATCCACGGCGAC
>JBFJXC010000116.1:0-9770 GCA_041623325.1 Lentisphaeria bacterium
AGCTGTGAGCGGTGAGTTGTGAGCCGTGAGCTGTGAGCGGTGAGTTGTGAGCGGTGAGCTGTGAGTTGTGAGCGGTGAGTTGTGAGCTGTGAGTTGTGAGTTGTGAGTTGTGAGCTGTGAGCCGTGAGTTGTGAGCTGTGTGTCGTCGTTATCGCGCTCGTCATCGCGCTCGTAATCGCGCTCGTCATCGCGCTCGTCATCGCGCTCGCCATCGCGCTCGTCATCGATTTTCAGGTGTCAACTTGTAACCAGGACTTGACCAAGCGGTGTGATGTCAGGCGCTGCTAGATTTGTTGAAAACGTTTCACGATTCACACCTCCCGCCTCACTTCAGCACGGCGGCCGCCCACTGCTCGGGTTGGCTGCGGAAGATCTTTTCTAAATGGCCGTCGCCCAACAGGACGTTGAAGCGTCCTTTGTGCTCCCAGGCGACATTGCGGGTGGTGTCATGCAGGCCATGGTCGGTCTGGTCGAAGGCCAGAATGCCCCTGGCCTCGCTGGAGGACAGGTTGCGTTTGGTTTCGGTCAGGAAGATGGTCTCGGAAGGTTTTAAAATCAGCCGTCGGGGGATGGGGGTTGTGGTGTTCACCCCCCAGCCGCAGGTCTTGGCTGGCGGCGTGGCAATGGGTGCTCCGGTCCACTGTCCGGGGGTGATGGTGTTCATGGTGTAGCTGGCGCGGGTCACCTGGTTGTAGGGGGCGATGTTGCCGCCGTAGGGATCGAAGCAAGTGTCCAGGGGTTGGGAGGGGCAGCGGAGCAGGTCGGCATCGCGCAGGTCGGTGGCGTGGAACCAATTGATCCAGCTGTCGATGTCGCCCCCGAAGTCGGCCGGGGGCACGAAGTCGTCGTAGTCGTCCGGATAGGCCAGCGTGGCCAACCCGATCTGGCGCAGGTTTCCCAGGCAGGAGGTGGCCTGGACCTTTTCTCTGGCCTGGGCCAGGGCCGGCAGCAGCAGCGAAACCAGAATGGACAGGATGGTGATGACCGTCAGCAGTTCGATCAGGGTAAAGCGGCGGCAGCGCCGCCGGTGCAGACTCCCCATGGTGATGTTCCCCTTCCCAAGGTTTCCAAATGCGGATGCTTGCACCCTAGGCCGGATTTGGAGGCAAGGCAAGGAGGGAGGGAAGATTTTTTTAAAAAAATACGTTGGGAGGCGGGCAGCGATCGGGTGTCGGGGTTCAATGTGGGAGGCAGCCTCCCTCCTTCGCCTCGCACCGCGAGGCTACGGCAGGACAAGCCGGCCGGCGATCCGGTTGACTTGTCTCCAACCGAAAACACTCCAGTATCCCCTTGATCGCCGATGGGACATCGCCTCCCACTTTGAATCAACCTTGGCGCTTTGGGAAAAGCGCACCTCCAGGGCCTTGTCGCAACCTTTACACAATCTGCAGGTTGCAGGGGGGGATGGAGTCCAGAAAGATCTTGCCGTACTTGGTTTTGACGATGCGGTTGTCCAGGACCACGATGATGCCATGGTCGTGGCGGCTGCGGATGAGGCGGCCGAAGCCCTGTCGGAAGCGCAGGACGGCCTCGGGCAGGGTGTAGTCCCAGAAGGCGCGGCCGCCGGCGGCCTCGATGGCCTCCTGCCGGGCGGCGATCAGGGGGTGGTCGGGCACCGAGAAGGGCAGGCGGGTGATGATCACGTTGCTCAGCGCCTCGCCGGGCACGTCGACCCCGGTCCAGAAGCTGGAGGTGCCGAAGATCACCGAATTCACGTCCTGCTTGAATGTTTCCAGCATGCGGGAGCGCGGCATGCCATCTCCTTGCACCAGCAGCTGCAGGCCGGTCTCTTCGAAAAAGTCCGCCAGATCGGCGGCCATGTCGTGCATCATCCGGTAGCTGGTGAAGAGCACGAAGGCCTTGCCCTCGGTCTGCTTCAGGTAATGGCGGACTTGGTCGCCGGCCGCCGGCAGGAAGTCGGCGGTCTGGTTGGGGTTGGGCATGTTCTGGGGAATGTAGAGGGTGACCTGGTCCTTGAAATCGAAGGGCGAGTCCAGAATCACGCTTTCGGCCTCCAGGGCGCCGATGCGCTTCTGGAAGTAGTCCATGCGGCCTCGCACGGCCAGGGTGGCGCTGGTGACGATCACCGTGAAGTCCTGTGAAAAGAGATGCCGGCTCAGGACCGGGGCCACGTCCACGGGCACCGCGTACATGCTCACCCCGCGCTGGTTCTGGCCCTCGCGTTCGTACCAGTAGACGTGCCCCTCCAGCTCCATGTCCAGAAAGCTGTGCAGGGCGACGCGGTAGTCGTGCAGGCGGTCCATCAGAGATTTGAGTTCCTGGCGGCGGCCGTCGTCCTCCTCCTCCTTGACCAGGACCGACACTTGGCGCTCGGCTTTTTCCAGTGGTGCGCCCAGCAGATCGGGCACGTGTCCAGGTTGGGTGCTGCGCAGGGGGTTGGTCTCGCAGCGCTCCAGCCAGCCGAGCAGGCGGGTGAAGAATCGGGAGGCGTCGTCCGTGGCGTCGATCACCGCCAGGCGGGCCTCGGTGCAGTACGTGTCGCTGAGCAGTCCGCGTCCGCGGTCGTTGTTGTAGAGTCGGTTCAGGATCTTGCGCAGGCCGTAACCGGTCAGGCGCAGACCCAGGTGGGTGGCGGCGGTGTCCTCGATAGTGTGGCCCTCGTCCAGGACCACGGCGGCGTAGGCGGGCAGGATGCCGGCTTCGTCGTTTTCGGCGGTCAGCTTCATGGCTAGGTCGGCAAAGAAGACGGCGTGGTTGGCGATGATCAGATCGGCGTCCAGCAACCGGAGTCGGGCCCGCATCAGAAAGCAGCCTTTGAAGTGCTGGCACTGGGCGTTGAGGCAGTTGCCGACCTCGCAGCAGACCAGATCCCAGACGGCCGGGTCGGGCTCGAACTCCAGATCCGAGCGGGAACCGTCGGTGGTGGTGCGGCTCCAGGTTTGCAGCTTGGCCAGTTCGGGGACCATGTCGTCGCTGGGCAGATAGTCCTGGTGGGGGCCGGCAATGGAGTCCAGGCGGCGCAGGCAGATGTAGTTGCCGCGTCCCTTGGCTATGCGGGCCTTGATGGGCATGTCCATCAGGCTGGCCAGCACGGGCACGTCCTTGTTCAGGATCTGCTCCTGAAGGCTGATGGTGTGCGTGCTCAGCACCACCGGCATGTCCTTGTTCCGGGCCAGATGGATGGCCGGCACCAGGTAGGCGAAGGTCTTGCCGACCCCCGTGGGGGCCTCGATGCACAGGTGCCGGCCGCGCCGGAAGGCGTCGGCGATGTGCGTGGCCATGCTCACCTGCTGGGGGCGCGGCTCGTACGGACGGCCGCCCACCTCGGCGGCGCGCTTCAACGGCGTGTCCTCGCCGAAAAATTCCGCGGTGAGGCTGACGATGTCGGGTTGGTCGATGGGCTTGATCATGGTGGCTGGAAAAATAATGGGCGAGGGGAGATTTGAAATTGGAGATTGGAAATTTGTGATTGGGCCTTGAGTGCGCGGCAAGGGACCTAAAGGACCAACGGGACGTAAGGGACACAGGTGTGGGGCGCGGTTGGTGGCCGTCCTTTAGGTCCCTTGGGTTCCTTAGGTCCCTTGCCGCGCCATATAATTACTTTGTTGACTTGTGCGCACTTGGCTGTATAATCCTGCCGTGGCCGGATGCGGCGGACGATGGACCCTGAAACCCCAGGAGTTCGATTGCGAGCGCGATGACGAGCGCGATTACGACTTGGGACCAGCGACCTGAACACTGAACACTGAACTCCTGAACACTTGAATGCCAAAACACCCGCCCAACTTGCGCTGCTGCTTCACCCTCACCGAACTGCTGGTGGTGATGATGATCATGGGCATCATGATGGGTCTGGTTCTGGCCCCCTTCGGCAAGCTGCTCAGCGGCTCCGGCGTCGACGCCGGAGCCCGCATGCTCTCCGCCCAGCTCCGCCTCGCCCGCCAGTACGCCATTACCCAGCGGAAAAAGGTGGCGGTGGTGATGCCGGGGAATGAGGGACCGGAGGATGGCCGCTTTACCAGCCTGGCAGTGTATCAGGACGATTCGGGCACTTGGAATCCGGTCCAGAACACCAAACGAGAATTTCTGCCTGCGGGGTCTGCCATTGATCCCGCGCCAGCACAAAATGTGACGGTTGGGGCAACGACCTACTCACGGTCGGTCATTTTCAAAGCGACTGGCGCCTTGTTCGGCAGCGGCGGGGATGTCACGATCTCGGTCGTCGAGGGCTTTTTCAACGGAACGGCTGTGACAACGAAGAACGCAAGCAACAAGCTGGATATCACCATCAACCAGTACACCGGCCGGGTGAAGATCGAAGAACCGTGATTCTGATCGGAGGTTCACAGGAGGCCGCCAAGGGACGTAAGGGACGCAAGGGACCAAAAGGACAGGACAAAGCGGCTGCGGCACAGTGAACGATACCGTCCCTGAGGTCCCTTGGGTCGCTTAGGTCTTTTGCCGCACAAGAGCCATTCCCGGGCGATCACGATTGACCACGGACAACGGACCACGGACAGATGACTACGAACAAAAAAAACTTCAACATGGTCGAGATCGTGCTGGCCATCGGCGCCATCGCCGTCGGCATGGTCAGCATCATGGCCCTTTTCCCCGTCGGACTCTCCGCCAACCGCGATGCCATTGCGGAAAACTACTCGGCGGATTCGGCTGAGGAACTGCTGCACTATCTGGCGGTCCAGGCCAAACGGAGTGGTCAGTGGTCGAGCTACATGGGGCCGGCCGCGGGTACGTTAGATACTTCCAAACCGGGCGCTGATGAGTCATCCCTGACGTTTTCGCAAGTCGGAGACAGCAGCATTTATACCAGTGGTGATCGAAGTTTCTACCAGATTATTCAGAAGGCCGCTGGTGGCGCGGTGGCGGATTTTACCGGCATCTACCGGGTCTGGTACACCGGATTGACCATCAGCGGGACAAACATCGATACCGGCATCGCCGCGTGCTTGCATGTGGAGGCCAGCTGGCCGGCGGAACTGCCGTACGGCAACCGCCAGAAATCCGAGTTCCTATTGGAGATATTCAATCCGAATTAAGGCCGGAGGGCGGGGTCCCTGAAAGGGACGTGGAGTAAAGCCCAGGGTGCAACCCTGGGGATATTGAGTAATCAGTCGATAGCTCCCTGAATGGGAGCCGGAGTCAATTGGATATCGCCGGACATTCCATGAAAAAAGCACGATTTACCCTCGTTGAGCTGTTGGCCTCCATGGCGGTCTTTCTGATCCTGATGGCGGTGATGTTTCAGTTCATCGGCTCGGCCCAGCGGGCCTGGACCGCCTCCAACGCCACGACCGAGGTCTACCAGAACGCCCGCATCCTCTTCGATGTGCTCGCACGCGACCTGCAGGGCAGCGTGGCGCGGGCCGATGATGTCCAAGGCCAGCATTTGAAATTTGAAAGGGTAGGGGAGGGTGAACTGGCCTTTGTCTCGGCGATCGAGGAGGGTAACGGGCGGCTCGCCGAAGTCGCCTACAGCTTTGTCAATAACGAGGTCCAGCGGGCCTTTACCATTGATACTCCCGGGGTGACCTGGAATCCGTATGGTGACCGAAGTAATTACAGCACGTTGGCAGGTGCAACAGGGGCATCGACCGGCACGGTCGTAGACGGTGTGCTGGCCGCCACTTTTACCTGCTTTGATGCAGATTATAGCCCCACCGCCTGGAGTGGTGACATCGAAACCAGCCTGCCTACCGCCGTCAACCTGAAAGTGACGTTGATGGATGCCAAGTCGATGGTCAGGTACAACCTGCTGAGCGGGGCGGCCAAGACCCAATGGGAGACGGAGCGGGCCCGTAGCTTCAGCAAGACGATCTTCCTGGGCGGGCGGTAGTTTTTTGTGAAGCGCGAGGTTGGCTGGATGCCGCCAAAGAGACCTAAGGGACCCAATAGACCGAAGGGACGGTAGGGCGGCGGCGTGGCAGTGTGGCTGAAGCAAGTCGCTTTGGTCCCCTGTGTCCTTTAAGTCCCTTGCCGCCACAGCCGTTGACTTCCGCCCGAGTCCCGGCATGGTAATGGATGGTTGTGGCTACTGAACCAGTGAACGCCCATGAATTCGATCACGAGTGTCTGAACCACTGAACACTGAACCACTGAACACTGAGACGCCGATGCCACACCTTCCCACAGACCAACGTTCAACGTCCAACGTCCAACGTCCAACGTCCCACGTTCCACGTTCCACGTCCCACCGCCCACGGAACGAACGCGGCGTGGCCCTGCTGCTTTCCCTGGGGATCCTGGCCTTGCTGCTGATCTTGGGCATGAGCTTCGCCTTCACCGCCCGAACCGAGCGCCAGGCCGCCGGCAACAGCGCCGACCTGACCCGCGCCCGCCTCCTGGCCGAGTCCGGACTGGAACGGGTGATGGCGTTGATGCGGCATTATTGCGGGTCCTCCGTCTTTCCCGCCACGGCAACTGGACATAATTTCCTGGGAACCGGCGAGGATTTGTTTACCAAAACGAACGCCTCTTCGGGGCTCGGATCCGATGGTAATTGGTCTGGCCGGTCCTATGCCGTCAGCCGCCTGAATAGCAGCCAGGATGCGGCGGGAATTGCTTCAGCGCTGGCCACCGATCTGGGTTTTGCCTTCATTCCCCAGCGATTGGACACCGAGATAGATGATACGGAGGAGCTGGGAAGTAACATAAGCTGGCAGCACATCGAGACTCCGGAGCCCTATACTGACAGCAATTCCAACGGCTCATTCGACATTGGCGAGCCGTATGTCGACAAGAATGGTAGCGGCAGTCATGATGATTACTTGATTGGTCGCTTGGCCTTCCTAATTGTGGACGAGTCTGGGAAGATTGATCCGGGAGCGGTGGTGACCGCCGAGCGTGAGCCATTTGAGGACGAGAATTCGAATGGCAGCTATGATGCAGGAGAATTTTTTCATGACGTCAATAGGAATGGACTGTACGACTCCTCATTCGTTTCCGAGGGGAGCGAGGTGCGCGCTGGCGGACATGTTCAGGAAGTGGCGCTTGATGATGCTTTTAGGACTATGATGTCGACTGGCGCAAAGAAGTGGTTTTCTTGGAAGCACATGTGGGAAGCTGGCGTTTTTCTTAATGAGGCCCAGGCCCAAACTTATTCCCAGATCGTGTTTCCTTTTAGCTACGATAAGGAGAGCTATCGGGACAGCGGTGACCAAAGTCGCTTCAACTTGGCTTTTGCTGACTGGAGTGCGGTGAACTTAACCACTCTAGCCTCTGGTACGGATGTCGCTTTTCCTGGGAATGCCACAGCAATTAAATGGTTGAATGCCATGAAAAAGGAAGATGGCACCACATCAGTCGCCAACCAGGTCGCGGCCAATCTGATCGACTACTGCGATAGTAACCCCACGCCAACTACTGATTATCCTGGCACAACTCCGCCTACTTTCGTCGGTATCGAAAAAGTGCCTTTCATCAACGAAGTGCTCGTAACCGTTACCACCAGCGATGCGGCGCCTCAGTCAGGCAATGGCAACGATTTTGATCAGATCGATGTTCAGGTGGAGGCGGAGCTGGTTAACTATTTTACCGAGGACATCAACCTTAACAACATGACGGTTTCAGTGGAAATCGACTATGTTGACGAGACAGACTTCAGTATGACAAATGACAGTAGCAGTGCGACCATCGGAGCCGTCACCCTCGATACTTATAGCCCTGCAGGAACCGTAATCTGGAATTTTACCTACACCAGGCCTAGCGCTACTGGTCAAGAGGTCAACAACGCGACTTTTGGAATAGAGGATGTTAAGATCTACCTCAAGGATTCCTCAACAAATTTGCTTGATTATGCCCATCTTCCGGTTCCTGGGACTAACAGTGTAAACTTCAATCCTGGCTTAGGGCGCAGCAGGGTTCTTGCCTGTGCCCAAATCGGAGATGCCCGTAGCAATGGCAATTCTGCGAATTGGCAGTGGATTGATGACGAGATAAAAATCGGGAACCCAACGTTGACGATTGCCAGCGATATTGGCAGTGTTAACCTGCAACATTCGTTGGCGAATCCCTCAACCGTGGGCGCGGGGTATGATGCTGAAACAGCCGCAGACCCCGCTGCCGGTTCGTTATCCACCGCCTACATCCGCAACGGTCCGATGCAGTCGCTGTGGGAGCTGGGGGCGATCCACCGCGGGGAGCCCTGGCGGACAATCAATCTGCACGACTACGCGGCCAGCCCGGACGGAAAATACGGCAACGGCGACTGGAAGATTCTGGACCAGGTCAAGCTTGGCTCAGCCACCGAGGTTCGCGGCAAGGTCAATGCGAACTCGCCGGTGGCGAATGTCTGGAAGGCACTGTTGACGGGGGTCACGGTTGGAGGCACTTACAGCAATCCGAGTGGCGGCACTCCACTCGACCCTACCTGGAGCATGAATAATGCAATTTATGACATTGTCCACGATACCACGGACGGCATTTTGTACACTAACGGTGCCATGCTTGGAGCCGCATGGACGTCCAGGGGGGCGATACTCGGTTCAGCCAAGTTGACGAACGGAACTGAAGCAACTCAGGCGGACGACCGTTCCCAGGAGGAAATCATCGGCAAGCTGGCGAACCTGCTGACGGTTCGCCAGAACTACTTTACGGTGATCGTGGTGGCGCAAGCGGTGAAGGATGTGGGTTCCGCCACGCCGAGTGGCTACGTGAGCGCCGGCAGCACCAATGTGATGGTCCTGGGCGAGCAGAAGATCCTGGCGGTGGTGTACCGGGATGCGTTCACTAATCAGTACCGGATCGAGCGCTACGAGTATTTGGAGTAAGAGTTGAGAATTTGGCGGCAGCAAGGGACCTAAGGGACACCAGGGACCGAAGGGACCCGCGCAATCGGCCGCGCAGATGAAGAACAGTCCCTTGGGTCGCTTGGGTCCGTTTGGTCCCTGTGGGGCCCAACCGGACAGTCTGCCATTTGCCGCCCAGGGGGAAACGTCCCTTGGGTCGCTTTGGTCCCTTAAGTCCCTTTTGGACCCAACCGGACAGTCTGCCATTTGCCGCCCAGGGAGAATCCTCCCTTGGGTCGCTTTGGTCCCTTAAGTCCCTTGGCGCTCCCTTTTTTGGGCATCTCGTCTGGCCAGCCGGGCCCGGGTCATGCGCTCGCGTAACCCGCCTTCCTCCAAGAACTTTCGTTCGAGATGCCGTATTTGGCGGTCGAGCAGGTAGCAGGTGAGGTTGATGAGGCCGATGATGACATTGACGCCAATGGCCGGATCATGATGTTCGATGCCTTTCTTGAAGGTTTCATAATTGGCGTGGGGGTTCGCCTTGTTCAACTGGCGAAGCCGCAAGGCGTAGGGGTGATCCCTGTTCCACTCTGAAATGCCCCGGCTTCTGAGAAAATCCTGGTAGTCGATCAGCAGTTCTTCAAGACTGGCTCTGGCCACACTGGTCAGCTTGATCTCCATTTCCTTAGACATGGCCGACGCCTGGCTGCCCTCCGCGATGTTCTGCTTGCCGGAACGGGCGGCCTGTACCATCTGATCAAAAGTGCGGTCTCGTTTGCTGAGGTAGCGATTACAGAAGTAGACGGTGGCATCAAAGACGATTTCCGCTTTTTGATACGAGAATAGATCCTTGTATCCGCCATGTGGCGGGATGAATCCGTCGGACATGATATCCCCCTCGTTTAGGTTATGTTGCATAATGGAAGTGTTTCTAGGAAAAGGCAAGAAAAAAGCGCGGCAAGGGACCGAATGGACATAAGAGACCGAAGGGACCAGAGGAATCGGCCGCGCGATGCCGAGTTGTCTCTTGGGTCGCTTTGGTCCCTTAAGTCCCTTGGCGCTCCC
>JBFJXC010000117.1:0-9741 GCA_041623325.1 Lentisphaeria bacterium
CCGCACGCCTGCGGGGAGCCGGAAATCTTCCGGTTCCCCGTTTTTTGTTTACCGAGACAATCAAACTGGGCGAACCTGACACGGAACCGCCAAGCAGAAGGTTGACCAACCATGAAAAACAAGCTGTATCTTTTGGGTGTGGCGCTGCTGGGCCTGATGTTGCCCTTTGCCGCCCCAACCGCCGCGGCCGACACGCTGGATGACCAGGTCTTCAATCTGGTCGTGCAGCCCGACGGCAGCGAGCATGCCTACTACATCTGGGACGACGAGGCCATCGCCTACGCGGTGACCGCCGAACCCGGCCAGGTTGTCTATCCTGGCCGGGATCTTTGCGTGCTGAAAATCAAGGCCAAGAAGTCGGCCGAGCGCAGCAAAGCCCACCTGAAATCCGGCAAGACCTACCGGGTCACCGCCGTCAACATCCAGCCGGGGATGCACCTCAAGCCCAGCGCGACCGAACCGCTGTTCGTCTTCGCCCCCCAGCCGCTGACACACGACTCGGCCACCACCGGTGCCTCCGGAGGCCTGAACATCAAGGAAATGCTCAAGAACCTGTGGCACAGCACGGGCATCTACGACTTGATCTCCCAGACCGGTCACGACTGGACCCTCGGGGTAGGCAAGATCATCATGATGCTGGTGGGCATCGTACTGTTGTATCTGGCCATCGTGCGCGGCTTCGAGCCGTTGCTGCTGGTGCCCATCGGCTTCGGGGCGATCATGACCAACATTCCGCTGGCAAACCTTTCCGGACCGGACGGGCTGCTGGGAATGGTCTACGCGGTCGGCATCCAGACCGGGGTTTTCCCGCTGCTCATCTTCATGGGCGTCGGAGCCATGACCGACTTCGGGCCGCTGATCGCCAACCCCAAGACCGCACTGCTGGGGGCCGCCGCCCAGGCGGGCATTTTCTTCGCCCTCATCGGCGCCCTGGTCCTAACCAAGTACGTGCCGGGCATTGAGTTCACCCTCAAGGACGCCGCCTCCATCGGCATCATCGGCGGCGCCGACGGCCCCACGGCCATCTTCCTGGCCAGCAAGCTGTCGCCTAACCTGCTCGGTGCCATTGCGGTGGCCGCCTATTCCTACATGGCCCTGGTGCCGATCATCCAACCGCCCATCATGCGCGCCCTGACCACCAAGGAGGAGCGCATGACCAAGATGGTGCAGCTGCGACACGTCAGCAAAGTCGAAAAGGTCTGCTTTCCCCTGAGCATCACCTTGCTCTGCGCCCTGCTGCTGCCTGACGCCGCCCCCCTGATCGGCATGCTGATGTTCGGCAACCTGCTGCGCGAGTGCGGCGTGGTCGAGCGCCTCAGCAACACCGCCCAGAACGCCTTGATCAACTCGGTGACCATCTTCCTGGGGCTGACCGTCGGCTCCAAGCTGTCCGCCGACAAGTTCCTGAACATGCAGACGCTTGGCATCCTGGCCCTCGGGCTGGTCGCCTTCTGCATCGGCACCGCCGCCGGCGTGCTGCTGGGCAAGGTCATGTACCGCCTCTCCGGCAAGAAGATCAATCCCCTGATCGGCGCCGCCGGCGTCTCCGCCGTGCCTATGGCCGCCCGCGTGGTCAACAAGGTCGGCCTTGAGGACGATCCCCACAACTTCCTGCTGATGCACGCCATGGGTCCCAACGTGGCCGGCGTGATTGGCTCGGCCGTGGCCGCCGGTATCCTGCTCAACGCCCTGCGCTTCATCGGCTAGACAGCTAGCCGCGCGCGAAACATCAGTCCCCGGACCGGAGACCATCTCCGGGCCGGGGACTTTTTTTGGACCGACAGGTTTCGGAACAGCCCGGACGACACGCCCACCTCACCGCCAGTCAACACCCTCCAACGCCTCCAGTGCCCGAACGGCAAAGGCCTGACAGCGCTCCCGTTTCTGCTTGACCGGGGTCTCCAAAGCCGGCAGCAGACCGAAATTGGCCTTCATGGGCTGAAACGCCTTCACGTCCGCGTGGCAAATGTAATGCAGCAAGGCGCCCAGCATGGTCGTGGTCGGCAAGGTCAGCAGTTCCTTTCCCAGCGCCAGGCGAGCCGCGTTGATTCCGGCCACCAGCCCTGAACCGGCGTTGCCCATGTATCCCTCCACCCCGGCGACTTGCCCGGCAAAGAACAGATCGGTGCGCTGCCGGCTTTGCATGGTCGGCAGCAGCAGCTTCGGGGCGTTGACGAAGGTGTTGCGGTGCATTTGCCCGTAACGCACGAACTCGGCGTTTGCCAAGCCCGGAATCATGCGAAAAATGCGCTTCTGCTCGGGCCAGCGCAGATTGGTCTGGAACCCAACCATGTTGTAGAGGGTGTCGGCCAGGTTGTCCTGCCGCAGCTGCACCAACGCGTAGGGCCAGCGCCCCGTGCGGGGATCGTCCAGGCCCACCGGCCGCATGGGCCCGAAAGCCAAGGAACGCATCCCGCGCCGGGCGATCTCCTCCACCGGCAGGCAGCTTTCGAAGAAATGCTTGTCCTCCTTCTCGAACTCCCGGAGGTCGATCGTCTCGGCCCCCAGAATCGCCTCCACGAACGCCTCGTACTCCTCCCGGTTCAGGGGACAGTTGATATAGTCGCCCTCCTCCCGCTCGCCGCGGCCCCAGCGCGAGGCGCGGAAGGCGATGGACATGTCGATGGATTCAACATCCACAATCGGGGCCATAGCGTCGTAGAAGTAGAGTTGGTCCTGGCCCGTGAACTCCTTGATCGTCACCGCCAGCGCTGGGCTGGTCAGTGGCCCGCTGGCCAGAATTACCGGCGCCCCCTCCGGGATCGCCGTCACCTCGCCCCGCTCGATGCGGATCTTGGGATGGGCCTCCAGGCGCCCGGTCACCGCCTCGGCAAAGCGTTCCCGGTCCACCGCCAGAGCCCCGCCGGCAGGCACCTGCGCCTCCAGTCCGGCCGACACGATCAGCGACCCCATCCGCCGCATCTCCTCCTGCAGCAGACCGGTGGCCCGATCAGTCAGCTTAGAGCCCAGCGAGTTGCTGCAGACCAGTTCCGCCAGCCGGTCGCTCTGATGCGCGGGCGTGGACACCTGCGGCCGCATCTCGCGCAGGCAAACCCCCACCCCGCGCTCCGCCAACTGCCAGGCCGCTTCGGACCCGGCCAGACCGCCGCCAATCACAATCACCTCAGAAAGTTCCGCCATCGGTATTCCGGTATCCTATATGAGTGTTCAGTAGTTCAGGTTTCAGTAGTTCAGGTTTCAGTAGTTCAGTGTTCAGGTTTCGGGGACCTGCGACCTGCGACTAGACTACTGAAACCTGAAACCCGATTACGAGAGCGCGATTACATGAGAGCGCGATTACGAAACCCGAAACCTGATCACTCTACCGCCCGACAACGCCCCCCTCAAGACGCCACACCACATTCTAACATTTTGATCGCGGTTCCGCCCCGCTCAAGACGGCAGACCCAATACCTACACAAGCATCCAATATAAATGGGGGACTCCCAAGTCCCACGGCTGGTGCTATAGTTTGATTTTCAATGAGGTGAACTGATATGAAATACAATGGCGTCATCATTCGGAAGCTGGAGTTAATTGCGCAGCGCGTGTCGCGGCTGCGCAGCTTAACCCCGATTACGACCGCGAAACTGGAAGAGGATTTCTTCCTGAGAAGCGGCATAGAGCGCACGCTTCAGGTCTGCATCGAAGCCATGATCGATGTTGCCAACCGCATTATCTGCCTGGAGGAACGGGCCGCATCCAGCGATTCTTTCGGCTCGTTACAGCAGTTGCAAGATTTGCATATTCTGGCCGAAGCTGAGCGCTACCGCAACATGATCAAATTCCGCAATCTGATCGTCCACCGTTACGAACAGATCGACACGGACGTTCTGGTCACGGTCCTCAACAAATGTTTGGATGACTTCGACCACTTCACCCAAGAGATTGAACAGCATGGCTAGGAACAACAAAGCCAATTCCAGCCGTTCCGGCGTCGAAGTGGATCTGAACCATCTGAGCGCCTACCTCGCCGCAGATCCGCGCGTGGTTGCGGCCACCATCTTCGGCTCGGCCCAGGACGGCCGGGTCAGCCCGGGAAGCGACCTGGACCTGGCCGTGCTCTTCCGTACCCCCCTTCCAGCGGAGGAGTTCCTCCAGTTCTACTCCGACCTTTGCGATCAGATTCCAGGAGTTGAGGCCGTCGATCTGGTCCGCTTGGATCACGCCAATCCGATCCTGGCGTTCGAGGCGATTCGCGGACGCTTTCTGTGCAAGAACGATCCCGACAAGACCGCCGAGTTCTTCTCTCTGGTTTGCCGCGAATACGAGGATGTCATGGGCAATATGGAACACCAGAGAAGGTTGAGGCAGGTTGTCTGAGACTTCCCCTCGGCAATGGTGGACGGCAACCCACAGAACCACGCGAAAACACACGGAAAAACCGCAGACGTACGCGGCCCGGGACACGATAGCGGGGTACAGGCAACTCGTTACAGAAAATCCCCGGCATGCTCCGGACAAGCCGACTTGAATGGCATTGCCGCCAAGCTGTATAATCAAAGAGTCAAGCCGGTGGTGGTCCGGCCTGCCCGAGGCAAAGAGGCAGTGTCAAAAGTGTATTGCAAAACCGGGCCAGGTACTTGCTTTTGTACTGCGATCGTCCCGGCCGCAAAGAGTGGGTCTCATACAGGGCGGACACGATCGTCCATCGTTATCGTCAACCGCGAATCGGGAAGGGGACCGACATGAAAGCCTATATCCTGAAGCAAGCCGACGGGGTGGAAAACCTGGTTTCGGCATGGTCAACTTCCCCGGACATGGCCAAGCCTACGCCGACTATGTGGCCGCGCCGGCCAGCCACCTGGCCACGATGCCCGAATTTGAAGCGCATGCTCGAAGCCGGCATCCTTAAGCCGCACGTCTCGGTCACCTTCCCGTTTGAACAGCTGGCGGAGGCCCACCGGCAGGTCGAATCCGGGCACACCGTCGGCAAGGCCGTGGTCACCCTGCAAGACCTCATCTGACCGCACTGGGCCGAGAGGGCTTTTCCCCGCTTGCATTCGTCCGGCCTGGGGCTCCATATAGGCTTCTAACAGCAGCGGTTATAAGCAGAGATGGGCCCCGAGGATAGCATGGCGAAGATCTCACAACAGACGATTGCGGACAGCCTGGGGGTCTCCTAGGCCATTGTCTCGGGAGTGCTGAGCGGCAAGAGCGTTCGCGCCTCGGAGGAAACCCGGCAGAGGATTCTGTCCAAGGCCAAGGAACTTGGCTACACGAAACCAAAACGGCAGCTGAGGCAGCCCGACTTGATTGCTTTCATCGTGCACAGCGAAACCTGGGCGAACAGCCTGCCTGTGATGCGCGGCATGAACCGCTTTCTGGAGGGCCAAAACACCCTGACCGTCCGCTGCGAGGACATTGGCTTTACTGCCATGAAGGCCCTGCACGACCGCATCGCCAACCCCGGCCTGCCCGTCAGTGCCAGCATCCGCCACGCCAGAATGCTGGACACCGGCATGCAGACCGACACCCCTTCCCCGAGTCGCCCGGCCTATTTCATGGACGGGATGACGATACCCTTGAGGATGATCTTCTGGCAGGACAGGAAGACGATCATGGTGGGGATGGAGATAACCACGAAGCCGGCGCTGACCACCCAGGGAAACTCGCGCCACCATTGGGAGGCCTGGTACATCCAGACCGCCAGGGTCCACATGTCCTTGTCTTGGCAAATGATCAAGGCCCACTGCCAGCCGTTGTAGGCCATGATAAAGGCGTTGACGCAGTTGATGGCCAGGATGGGCTTGACCATGGGCATGGCGACCATCTTGAAGATCTGCATCTCCCGGGCACCGTCGATGGTGGCGGCCTCGTAGAGTTCCTGGGGCAGGGAGTCGAAGAAACCTTTCAGGATGAAGATGGCCATGCCGTTGGCGGCCCCGGGCAGCACGAGGGCGAAGAAGGTGTTGAGCAGGCCCAGATCGCGCATCAGCAGATAGGCGGGAATGGCCGAAACCATGGCGGGGAAGGCCATGGTGGCCAGCATGAACAGCAGGATCTTGCTCTTGCCCGGCAGGTTGAACCGGCTGAGGGCATAGGCGCACAGCGGGTTGATGGTCAGGGTGGCCAGAATGACCATGGAGATCAGAACCAAGGTCACAAACAGGGCGTTGCCGTTGAGGACCAGGAAGTCGAAGATCAGCTTGTAGTTGGCCAGGATGGGTTTGGTGGTGAAGGCGGTTTGGTTCTCCAGGAACGTGATGGTGTAGGCCGTGGCCAGGGGCGGAAAGGCTTCCTGAATGCAGGACAGCGCCCATCCGTAGGCCTGGTTGACCGCCCCCAGGCTGCCGTATTTGGCCAGCAGAAAGCGTTGATAGGCGTCCTCCGAGGAGGTGACGATCCGCTCCTCCAAAGGCAGGGATTTGACGAAGTTCATCCAGACCGAGCGGGCATTCTGTTCAAAGCTGGTGAAGCCGGCCGGGGCCGAGGCGCCAACCTTGAACTGGCTCCAGCTGCTGTGCCGGGTGCCGAGCAACTCGTTGGCGATGCGCAGGATCTTGATTTCCTTCTGGAGAAAGGCGGCATAGCGGGCCTGGGTGTCGGCTTTGATGGCGATGGTGGTCAGACGCAGGGGATATTTATCCTGGCGGAACGCCGTCCACAGAGTCTGGATGCCTGGTTTGAAGTCGGCGGGTATGGGAAAGGGGGTGCTGCGGATGGAGTCGTAGGCCGTGCCGGCCAGCTGGTTGTAAATATCGACCGAAAACGTGGCGTTGGGGTCGATGCCGGCCAACTGGCGGGCTTGTTCGGAGTTGGTCAGAAACGTGTACCATTCCGCCCGCATGGCAAAGGGAACGGCCATGGAAGCCGGGGCCTTGGCGGCCTTGAACTCGGCCCACGCCTGGCGCACGGCAACCGGGGCGTCCTCCCTAACCGGGAATATCGGGTCCAGACTTCGGCCGGCGGCGTGTTTGAGCCAGGCCTCTTTCATACCGGGGACAAACATCTGCAGGCGGTAGGCGTCCTTGATGCGCAGGAAATCCACATACTTGGGATCCATGGCGGGGGGATACCAGCCCTGGAACCCCATGGGATAGCGCATCTCGGTGTTGAACTGGATGGAATAATAGGTGGTATAGGGGGTATTCCAGGCCTCCGAAAGCGCTTCCAGCGACTCGGAGCGCAGGGCCTTGCCCGACAGCTTGCCCTGTCGCTCCGGATGAGCCTTGAGATACTCGCCTTCGTAGTACTGGCGCAGAAATTCGATGCTTTCGGTCTGCTCCACGGCCACCTGGGTGTCCATCATCGGATAGGTGTCGGTAAAGGCCGAGTAGTCCGCCGCGATCCGGTTGGCGGTCTCCCGCTCGGCCAGCACCGCCCGGATGCGGCGCTCGGCCAGGACATCGCTTCCGGCGGTATCCTCGCCGATGCGCAGCCAGGAACTCCAGGTGGTCGGGGCTTCCGGGAAGTAGACCTGCAACTGCTTTTCGAAATCCCGATAGCGGTTGAAGTACTTGACCAGCCCTTTCATGTAGCGGTCCTCCTGGCTATAGAGGAAGCGGGGCACCGGACGGAACCGCTGATAATCGTAGTCGCTGGTGGTGCTGCCGCTGATGGTGATCAGAAACGGCACCACCATGGTGGTCCCCAGACAGATCAGCAGGGCGTAGACGGCGAAGACGTACAGCCGGTTTTGCCAGGCGTTGCCCCCAACGGTGGATAGATGTGACATCGTCGTTTCCTTATTTGGCGCGTTTGTACTCGATCTTGCCGAGGAATTGGATTTGGAAGTAGGTAAAGCCGATCAGCAGCGAACCCAGCACCCAGGCCATGGAGGTGGCCATGCTGAAGCGCAGGTTCGCGTAGGCCTCGATCCAGATTTTCAGACCGACGACCGTGGTCGCCTCCCCGGGCCCGCCGAAAGTCATCAGAAAGATGTTGCCCATGTTCTGGAAGGTGCCGATGAAGGCGCCCACGAAGTTGATGATGATCAGCGGATAGATGGTTGGCAAGGTGATGTTCTTGAACTTGCTGAAAATCGAGGCGCCGTCGACATCGGCGGCCTCGTAGAGATCCCTGGGAATGGAGCCGAGGGCGGCCAGGTAGATCAGGGAGGCCATCCCCATGCTGGCCCAGACGGTGGGAATCACGCAGCAGAGCATGGCCAGTTTGGGATCCAGCAGCCATTGCTGGACCGGAATGTCCACCAGCGGCAGCTTGTTAAACAGGGCAATGATCTGATTGAAGAATCCCTGGGGGGTCGGCTCGTACATCAGCTTCCACAGCAGCGCGATGACCAGGCCGGAGGACATCTGCGGCAGGAAGAACAGGGTCCGGAAGAAAATCTTGAAGCGCGGCACGTCGGTCAGCAGCACCGCCAGCAGGATGGGGGCAGTAAAGGCCAGAGCCATGTTCAGCGCCACGAAATAGAAGGTGCGTCCCAAAGCCTTCCAGAAGCTGACATCCAGGGACAGCAGGATGAAGTTGTCCAGTCCCACAAAAGGGGATTCCCCGGCGATCTTGTAGTCCTGAAAGGCCATGACCATGCCGCGCAGCAGCGGATAATAGGACCAAAGCGCGATCAGCCCCAGGGCGGGAACCACCATGCCCCAGGCAATCCATGGGTTGTAGACGTTGCGGCTGCCCGCGCGGCCCCCGCCCAGTTGCCCGCCCTTGTTGCGGATGTTCTGGCGAATGATCTTGGCCACCAAAGTCGCCATGATCGCCACGATCACCGCGAACACCAGGCGCGTGCGGGGACGGTACTTGTCCAGATCCTTTGAGGTCTTCTTGAACATCATGCCGCTGTTGGCCTTGCGCTCGACCTCCGCCATGGCGGCCCGGTAGTCGAAGTGCTCTCCGGTCTGAGCGATGATCAGGCTGAGAACCTCATTGTACAAGGCGACGTCGACCGTGTACCAGAACCCCATGAACGGCTCGGTCTGGGTCAGAATGGCCCCCGACTCCAGCTCGGCGAAGTTCTGGCGGATCGCCTGGGGGATATCCTGGAGGTACTCGTCGTAGCCCAAGCGGGCCAAATCCTTGGGGTTGGCAAAGCGGGCCAGCCCGGAGAGCACTTTCTCGCGCACCGCATTGTCGCGGACCTCCTCGTCGGTGACGGCGGTCAACGTCTTCCAGATCATGTCGCGCTCGGCCTTGGGCCGGCGGCTGACGCCTTCGTACATGACCGCGTAATGATTCTGCACCTGCACGACCCGGCGCCCCTTGGGGCCGGGACCCTCGGGGAAGGGGAACCAGGAGAGCAGGTCGGGGTTGATACCCACCCGCTGACCCACGCTGTTGAGGTCGCTGACGAACGAGGACAGCATGGCCACCTCCCCGGTGGCCAGGTAGTCGAAGACGCCTTCGCCGCGCTGCCCGCCCTGGGCCCGGCCCACGCCTTTGATGATCTCCTTTTCGCTGAAACTGATCTTTTTGCCGTCGACCTCGACCGTCTTGGCCTGGATGTCCTCGGGGGTCAAGTCGACCGGCTCGCCGGTTTCGGGGTGGATCAGCCAAGGTTTCCAGATGATGTCATGGTAGAGCTTGGCCGCGGCCATGGCGCCTTCGGAGGTGAAATCGGCCTGCCATCTGGAGGGGACTTGAGCGAGATCCTCGCCCTCAGGGGTGACAAAGCGGGTGGCATCGGGAGGGAAGGCATGTTCCTTGCCGGTGGTGGGGCTGGTCTTGAATTGGACGATGGGGTCGCCGCCGGCCGCCTGAATCCAGGGCAGAAAGATAAAACCATTGGCTTGGAGGGCGAAGCCGCGCTGGCCCCTGGCCACCTTGGCCCCC
>JBFJXC010000118.1:0-9709 GCA_041623325.1 Lentisphaeria bacterium
CTTCGCTTTGGCGGGCAGCGCTTTGAGCCCGCGCCGGACGCCGCGCTGGAAAAGGATATCGTCTGGACCCGGAACCTTGCAGGCAAGGTCGACTTCAACATGGACTCTCCTGAACTTGGATACTCCTTGGACCTCCTCGGCCTGAAGGGAGTTGCGCATGAGCGGATCGAGGTGAACCCGAAAACCGACGCCCGACGCTACTACCTCGCCTACCATGCGCGGAACAATCAAAAACCGGGCCGGCTGGTCATCGATCTCGGGAAGGTTTCGGTTCCCGCCGAAGACACGCCACCGCCGGTGGGAGGGATTGACTTCTGGAAGTACGATGCCATGCACGTGCCGTTGCCGGCCACCCGCAATGTCATGCCCAACCCCAGCTTTGAGCAGGGGCTGCGCTACTGGAACTGGGTGACCTACCGGGGCGGGAGCTACTGGCCGGAGGACAAGAATCAGACTGAAATCGTGGACGGCGGACTCTACGGCAGGAAGGCTCTGCTGTTTCGCAGGCCCAAGGGATGCGGCGCCAGTCAGAGTTTCCCAGTCGCTCTCGACAAGGGGAACCCATACACCTTCAGCTTTTACGCCAAAGCGGAGGTCCCCGGCACGATCAGAGTCTTCCTGATCAGCGCGGCGAAGGGCGGAAACAGAAGCGACTGGTACCCGAATGATGCCGCCCATACGGTGACCAAAGACTGGCAACGCTTCACCAGAACCTTTACCGCCGACGACAAGGGATACTTTGTCGTTCTTGCTGGCGGAACTGCCGACCGGGTCATGATTGACGGCCTCCAGATTGAAAAGGGAGAGACGCCAACCGCGTTCATCGCCCCGCCGGTGGAAGGTAAGCTTGAGACCTACAATCCGGACAATGATCTGGTCAAAGGCAATTCATTCCACGCGTCGCTTCGCTGTGTCGGCAAAACCGGCCTGACCGGGACGGTGGAGGTGACCGCCGAGAACGCCTTCCGCGAGACCCTCTACCGGGGCGTTCATGACATCAACATCGGCGACAGCGGCGTGCAGACCATCGACCTGCCGTTTTCCGAAGCGCGCTTTGGCGAGGGCATCTTCGTGGTCAAGGCGACGTACACGCTCCCCGGTACGGCTCCTTACTACGACTTCTACCGCTTTAGCGTAATGAAGCCGCTTGCGAACCGGCATGAGACGAGAACGGTCTTCGGCAACGGCTACCCCGCCTTCTACCGCATCTGGCGCGGCGAGGCGCTGGCCAGGAAGTACATGGAGTGGGGCTTCGGTTCCATTGTGAAGCAGCTTCCCATCAAACCCGACGCCGGCTATCCGTACTACCCGCACCATCTGGATCTCCTGCGCAACAACGGCATTCAGAACATCTTCTCGGGCGTCTACCGCTTCAAGGGATACAACCATGAGGCGAAGTATGAGTGGAAAGAGGTCACCCCCGAGCGCGAGAAGGCGATCGAGGAGATCGCCTACAACATGGTGAAGGATGCGCCGCTGGACACCTATCAGGTCTTCGGCTTCGGCAACGAGGAGGAAGGCGGCTACATGGTCCGAAACAAGATGTTCGATGAATACTGCAAGGCGCAGTTCGCCACCTACCGCGGCGTGAAACGGGCCAACCCGAAGGCCATGGTCGCCCCGACCTCCGGGCCGTCGGGATACAATGCCCTGCGGGGTTACGATGAGATGGAGGGGTACTTCAAAGCCGCTGAGAAGGCGGGCTTCCGGTACGACGCCGTGGCGCTTCATCCTTACGGGAGTGTCGACAAGGGCTGGCTCTCCTACGGCGACCGCGACAAGGAGAACGCCAGGATCGTGGCTCAGATGAAACGCTTCGGGTATGGGAAAGACGTGCCCATCTTCCACGACGAAGGCGGGAACACCTGCCATATGAATCTGCCGCAATGGTCCGCGCGAAGCAATGACGACTACCACAGCGGCAAGGTGTCCTACGACTTCAGCAACAAGGAATTTCAGCAGGCCGCGACCTATGCCCGGCAGTTTATCATCGACCTGAAGTACTGGCCGCAGATCCGGCACTCCAATATCTGGACCTTCCCTGAAATGATCGACCAGTACCTGACCCCCCTGCTTCTCTGCAAGATGATCAACACCCTCGGGCATCAGATGGGATACGTGGAGTTTCAGAGGGATGTCAGGCCATACGCCGGCATCCGCGGCTACGCCTTCAAGCTCAAGGACGGCTCCGGGCTGGTGCCGATCTGGTGTATCGATGCCGAGGTGGAGAAGGGCTACCGCCGCGGCCCGGAGATCAAGGTCAAATTCACCCAGGACGTGACCTTTGTCGACCTGATGGGGAACCGACGCTCCGCCGCCGCACCCGACAAGGATGGCTACACCGCTATCCAGTTGACCCCCGCTCCTCTGCTGATCAAGGCAAAAGACGTGGATAAACTGGCGGAGTCCCTTCTTGCCTGCCGGTTGACCGATGCGCGCAGTGCGCTCAACATCGCCATCCAGCCACAGGAGAGTGGAGCGAATGTCGCCACCATTGAGAACACCACCAGTTTCCCCCAAAAGGGGACAATCGCTTTCGGGGATACGAAAGTGCCCTATCAACTGGATGCCAACGCCACCGGGCGGATCCCGATCGCCGGTGCGGACCAGGGCAATGAGCCAGGCGTCATGTACGCTCTGAACAGTCCCTATTCCATCATTCCGGCCGACGGAAAGACATTCTCGAACGAATGGGAGATGAATTACTTCTACGTTCCCTATTCGGAGAAGCTGCCCGACTGGTCGACCATTCCGGCACTGCCCGTGGCGACTCCCTTCAACCCGGTGAAGCTCAAGGCGGTCAAGGACAAGAAAACCGGCCGGATTCTGAAGCAGGTGAAGCATCAGGTCGCCTTCAATGGCGAAAAGGATCTGTCCGCCGTCTGCCGGATGGCCTGGAACGAAAAAGCGCTCTATCTCCGGGTGGAGGTGGTCGACGACCGATACGTCCGGTTCCCCGAGGTGTGGAAGAGCGCCACCTCCGACAAGGCGCTCTACAAGCATGACGGAAGCCTGGAGGTCTACTTCGACTGCGGCGCCAACGGGCGCACCAACAGCACCAACAATTACGACGATGACGACTACCGGTACGATTTTTCCGTGAACCGCCACTATCAAAATGGCCCCGGTATGGTGTACCGCCTGAAGGAGGTGGATCACCAGCTCGCCGGCGGGGTGGGGGTCTTCCCGAGCAAGCAGCAAGCGGCCGAACAGATTCAATGCGACTTCCAGCTGACGGAGACCGGATACGTCTATACCATCGTCTTCGAGCAGCGCTTCATCGAACCGTTCTGGCTGAAACGAAATACCGCCGCCGGGTTCTGCGTCTTCATTCACGACCGCGACGATCCGCAGGACCGGCTTGAAGACAAGGCCGTCAGCCTTTGCGGGAAGGCCGATGAGCACCCCCAGAGGCAGCCCCGCCTCTGGCCGCTGATGATCCTGAAGCGATAGCACACGCCTTTCACCCCTCACGGTTGTGTTTGCCGGCGGCCACGATGTCAAGTCTATCGAATCGAAGTTGCGCGACGCCGGCGGGACCAAGCTGAACAGCCCCTGGAATATCGCCGCCGCCTTCAATGTGGATCTGAGTTTCAACCCCGCCGAGATCGGTGCCATGCGGAACGATTATGCGCGGGAACGCGGCGTTGCCATGGATGTCGTGGTCACCTACGGAAAGACGCATAAGGAGGTCGTCGAACTCAAGTTTTGGCGAGGGGGCAGCCGTTCAGGCAAGGCCAACTCAAACTTGACGATTGAATCCAAAGAACTAAATTTAGTTTAAAGAACCAAAATCGAGGGTCGTTTTCATGAACACCGTCAGTATCCATGAAGCCAAGACTCACCTCTCCGCCTTGGTCAGCAGGGTCGAGAACTTGAGGGCGCCGGTCATCATCTGCCGTCACGGACATGCGGTAGCTGAAATCGTCCCTCTTCCCAAGGGAAATCGCACCAAACCATCGGAGCGACTGAAAAACATCGAATTGCACTATGACCCCACGGAACCAACCGAGGGGGAATGGGGAGATGTTTGAATCCAAGCTGGTTCTGGACACCTGTGCTCTGCTTTGGTTGGCCAGCGGCGACAAACGCTTATCACCCAAGACGCTGACCCTCATTGAAGGCGCCTCGCTTGTTTTTGTCTCGGCCATCAGCGCTTGGGAAATCAGCCTGAAAGCAGAGCGAGGTCAACTGTCGCTCCCACTTCCGGCCGATGAGTGGTTTCGGGAGGTTCTGAATCACCACAATCTAATACTCGCACCTCTCGAGGTCGACATCCTGATCGGCGCCAACCGCCTGCCCTGGCATCACCGAGATCCCGTCGATCGCTTTATCATTGCCACCGCCCATACTCAAAAGGCGGCCGTCGTTACCAGCGACCGAAAATTCAACAACTACGATGTCCGCGTTTTGCCTTGTTCAAGGTAGGCCTTCACCGCCAATTCCGCCTTGAGACCGGGGTGATCGATTCCGCCTGTGCCTCCGATCATGTTCAGAATCAGGAGATCGCAAGCCTCGGCAAAACCAACTATCCGCAGACCTGCGTCGGGCATACATCGGACCACAAGCTTATTCTCTTCGTCCTGGTAACTCATGCCTTTACAGAAGCCTTCCTGGCGTCCTCTTCCGGCTTCCGGCGATAGTCCAGGAATGGCTGCCGGGTCGCCGTTTCTTCCGGAACATCTTGCCTCCGAGTTGGTTCTAGTAATGCCGAAGGTTTTCCGAGATAGGTGAGCGGTACATCGTCGGGGATTCGTCGTAAAATCGTCGAAATTCCCTGCTGAGATGGAATTGGCTGCAGAAACCGGTCTGGATGGCTATTTCATTGACGGTCAAATCAGTGCTGCGCAGCATGTCACCGGCTTTCTGCAGGCGCGAGCGCTTCAGATAGCTCATTGGCGTTATACCAAAAAGTCGTTTGAACTCGGCATGAAACCGTGGAACCGACAGGCTGACCACTTCGGCCAAATCACGCACGGACAATGAACTGTGCATATGCTGATCGATACGAGTGAGCGCCGGAAGAAAGCGCTCTATTTCCGGATCAAATGTCGCCACATTCCCACGATTCTCAAGGTAGTTCAAGAGGATGCCGAGAAACTCATAGGACCATTGCGCGACCTTAGCGGCCTGTGCGAGGGGCAATCCTTAGGCAGGCCTCGGAAGCAGGAAGGCCGCCGATGGAAATCCCCAAGGAATTTTATCTGCAGGTGCCATCCAGCACCCAGCTCTATGCCCGGGCCATACGGGAGATTGCAGAAAAAGCGCCGGTCAGATTGTTGCCGGAGGAAAAACTGGCGGGAGCCTCAACACTTCGAGACGCCCTGGGTCACATTGTGTCGGTATCGGGGGTGCGCTCCGTTTCCCACACAACCATAGGGTTTGAGAAGGCCCTGAAGGTGGGGCTTAATGGACTGCGCCGTGAGATTAGGGAGCGGTTGAAACGGGGCGGATTGGATGTCGACGGAACGGATTTGCTGAATTCCATGCTGGAGTGCCTTGGATGCTTCGAAATCTGGAAAAACAGGTATGTGCAGGAAGCCCGGGCCCTTGGTCTGGATGAGGTGGCGCAGTATATGCAGGCTGTCCCGGAGAATCCACCGCAGAATTTCCGTGAAGCGGTGCAGGCTCTCTGGCTTCTCTGGGATTTCCAGCGACTTTGTGGAAACTGGAGTGGCATTGGTCGAATCGACAAGATGCTTGGCCCCTTCCTCAAGGCGGATCTTGCGAGAGGCGCCATCACTCTCGACGGGGCACGCGAACTGCTGGCGCACTTCTGGATCAAAGGCTGTGAATGGATTGGCGCGGGGCACTGGGCTAGCGGAGATGCGCAGTTCTATCAGAATATTGTTCTGGCCGGCGTGGATGAAGAGGGCCATGAGGTTACCAACGAGGTTACCCATCTGGTGCTGGACATAGTGGAAGAGTTGCACATTTCAGACTTTCCGATTGCGGTGCGTCTGAGTAAGAACAGCGATGAAAAACTGATGAGGCGGGTTGCGCAGGTCCAGAAGCTGGGTGGCGGTATTGTCGCGGTCTACAACGAGGATCGTGTCATCTCAAACCTGATCACATTCGGTTATCCCGATCATGAAGCACGCAACTTTGCCAATGATGGGTGCTGGGAAGCGCTGATTCCTGGAAAAACCGCATTCTCTTATCAGCCGTTTGATGCACTGTATCTATTGCAGGATACGCTGTGTCTTAACAATGAAGAGGATCAAATTCCCGAATATAAAACGTTCGATGAGCTGTACCATGATTTCCTCCTGCGACTTGCACGCAAGCTAGCAGACAACATAAACCTTCCGCCATACCCAAGCAGGTCTGCCGCGACAGTGCTGGTTGACCTCTTTGTTGAGGGGTGCATCGAGTCGGGGCGTTCGTATTATGACAGGGGGGCGAAATACTCTGTCTTTTCTCCCCATCCGGGTGGCCTTCAGGACGTGGCCAACAGCCTGCTTAGCATTAAAAAGCTGGTATATGACGAGATGGCGTTTTCTCTGCCAGAATTGGTGACGATATTGCGCCAAGACTGGGACGGACAGGAAACGCTGCGTCGCCGTATACGTGAAAGCGGTGAATTCTATGGTAATGACTCAGCAGAAGCGGACGGCATGGTTCAGCGGGTGTTTGAGGACTACACCGGGCTTGTAGCAAAGGTGCCCATGCGTAACGGAGTGCTGCGTCCGGCGGGTATCAGTACCTTCGGACGGGAGAGTGATGCCTATCTGCCGGATCGGACTGCATCGGCAGCAGGGACCCGCAAGGCAGATGTGCTGGCGCTTAATTTCAGCCCCGCCCCCGGCACAGACCGCAAAGGACCCACAGCGGTGATCAAGTCGCACTGTTCAGTCGATTTCTCAAAACTCCCCTGCGGCACGGCACTGGAGCTGAAGCTGTCTCCCTCCTCACTCAAGGGAGAAAGCGGGGAAGCCACGCTCGTCGGATTGATGAAATCCTTTGTGGCACTGGGGGGTATCTTTATGCAGATTGATGTTGTGGACAGCGAGCTGCTGCGCAAGGCTCAGGATCATCCGGAAGATTTCCCCAATCTTGCTGTGCGGGTTTCCGGATGGTCGGCCAGATTTGCCACTCTCAACCGGAAATGGCAGGATATGGTTATTGCACGAACCGAGCAGTCTCTGTAACTGAATGCAACGGCAGTTGATTACGGATTTGGCACCCCCCGGTCTGATGATGCCGGAGTGAAAGGGACTGTCTATGATGTTCAGAAATTCTGCACGCATGACGGTTCTGGAATCCGCACAACGGTATTCCTGAAAGGCTGCTCCCTTTGGATAGTAAATGAGACACGCGGAGAACGAACCGTTGTGAACGGTACCGCAACTCCAGTTCAGTCCCCTGAGCTCTGGCCTCCGCCCTATTGTTGATCACGTTCCAGCAGGACGCGTGCGGAATTGCCCTGAAGGGCCAAGCTGGCTGAGACCAGGCCGGAAACGGTTGCATCGCCCTGACCGGAGGCTTCGAGGCTGGCTCGGCCATTGGTGACGGTGAGGCAGACAGCGGGGCCGGTGGTGGTGAGGGTGTAGCCCGCGGCTTCGAGCCGGGTGCCATCCTGCAGGATCAGATGGGTGGTGTCGCCCCGGCGCAGGAGGCTGCCATAGCGGCCGCTGAAGCGGATTCCCTCGGCCTCGAACTCCAGTCCGTCCCGGTCGAACCAGTGCAGGTCGTCAATGCCCGTTCCGCTGACGGCCACGCCCTGCAGTCGACCACCATTCAGTAGCAACTCGCTCTGGAGCGGTTGTTTGCCGGCGGTCAGAGGGCGAATTACGGCTAGGACGTGGTTTGGGGCGGTGGCGGAGAGCTGGAGGTGACGCATGGAGAAGGTGTCTTCGGGCTTTTGCCGGTATTCGAGGATCGGCTGCTGGGTGATCCGCTCGTCTGCAAAGTCCTGCCCGGGCAGGAGCACTTGCAGATCGGTGCCGAAGCGGCCTTTGAAGCGGTAGCCACGTCGCCAGTCGCCGTCGTGGCCGTCGGCCACGGCCTGCAGATGCCAGTGGGTCAGCTGATCAGCGGGCAGATTGAGCTGGTCGTGCAGAATCAGGTAGTCGTCCTTGACCCAGAGCACGCCGCGGCTGTTGGCCGGATTGGGCTCGTGGTAGCGTTCATGGGCCAACTCCACCAGCTGATGCTCGCATCGGTCGCTGAGAAAGACCGGTTCGCCGGGCTGCAGGGCTTTGGGGTTGACGCCCTGGCAAAAATCTACCGCGTCGAAGGAATGGAAGCGTTCGACATGTCCCGGTGCCAGGGGCATGTGGGTTTCGCCGAAGGAGAGCGTGGTATGGCGCCAGGTTTCGCCCGCCTCCCCGCCGTCGAAGATGAGGGGCTGACCGTTGGCAATGAGAATAATGCTGCCCTCGGTGCGGTGATAGCGGTAGCCGCCCGGGCCCAGTTTGAAAAGCAGGTAGAATTCCTCGTCCGTGCCCACGTTGCCGCGAAAGACCGAGCCGAAACCTTCGAGCCGGCGGCTGTGCAGATCCGGAGCCGATGCCGGGGCGAGATCGTCCTCCTCCATCGTGGCGTAAAACAGGGCGTGGCGCGAAAAGTGACCGCCGTGGCTGCCGCCGGCCTGGTAGAGCCAGGTCAGCCGGTCGGCGAACTCGGGGTCGCGCTGGCGGTAGGCCTTGCCCATCAGGGCGAAGTATTCGCTGAACCACTGCCCCAGACGGGCGTGGTCGCCGATGGGCGGCATGCGGCGAACCTTGGTGGCGGCCGCATAGCCGGCGGCGTCGGTGCCGTCGCGCAGCAGGGCGTTGTCGTTCGAATAGGGGGCGGTGGCCAGATTGAGCGCCCAGGAGAGGTAGTCCTTCATTCGCGGGATGGCGGTGGCGTCGAAGATCTTGTGCTGCCAGAGATGGAAGGCCAGGTTGAGCCGGCAGTTGGAGGCGTGCAGATAGTAGCAGGCCGGATTCTCGTACCATTTGCCGCTGCCGGGCGTGCAGTAGATCTCCAGGGAGCGCTGCATGAGCGAGATGCAATGGTCGAGCATGGCCGAGGCGTCGGGGTTGTCGTGGAAGGCCAGGGCCACGCCGCCGACAATGTCCACGCGGTCCGCTTCGAAGTTGGCGTTGCGCGAGTTGAAGCGCCAATTCATGAAATCGGTCTGCATGTACATGTGGCCCATCAGCATCAGAGAGGCGCGGGTCAGGCGCTCCTCGTCGGGGGTGAAGACGCCGGTGGCGGCGATCAGGTCGTAGACCTCGGCCCAGGGGGTGATGGGGCGTCCGCCGACGGGGCTGTACATATCCGAGTAGTCCCGGCCCAGCAAGGTCATGCGGCTGCGGATATGGGCTACTCCGGCAATTTCTTTCTTGAGAGCCCACAGCTTGAGGGGATCGGCCGCGAGCATGGCGTCGAGCCCCCGAGACCCGAACTGGTCGTAGTTGTTGCCGATGCTCCGCCAGTTGGCCAGACGTTCCCGCAGCGGGGCGAAGGCCGGAGTGCGCTCTTTTTCCCGCAGGTGGATCAAACGTTCCCGTTGGGTGAGCACAAACGGCCGGGGCAACCGGTCGGTCTCGTCCAGATGCCAGTCTTTGAACTCCTGCAGGCGCGGCGAGGAATTCTTATGCTGGACAGCGGAGATTTCCTTCCAGAGCCCGTCGTTGCGGGAAAAGGTCGAGACCAGCAATCCCCAGCGGCGCTCGCCGTCGAAGCACTTGAACCGGAAGTAGGCATCGCGTTGTTC
>JBFJXC010000119.1:0-9652 GCA_041623325.1 Lentisphaeria bacterium
CCCATCAGATTAGAATCACCCGGCAGCTCCCGTTTTTTTTATTGGTTCGCGGGAGACAGGAGGGGATTCTTGCGCTTTTTTTGTCGAGACAATGGCTTGCAATTTAGAAGATGCTCTGTCCCCGTAATGGTAATGACCCCGTAATGAGAAATGATATTACCCCGTATCTGCCTGTGCTAACCGGCCGATTTCTTGATGGGAGGGCCTGGCGCATGAAGCCGTAAAAACGTGTTTCCAGCAGCTGTACGGCTGCGTCAATTGGCCTCTTGCCCGGGTGTGGAGCCGGGGTTTGGGCGCGAATGGCGCAGGAAGAAGTCCAGGATCAGGTCGCTGGCATTGAAGTCCCGGCAGAGGGTTCCCACCAGGCCATGACTCAGATATTGCTTGCCGCCGGGCCAGGTGTGCCCGCCGCCAACGACCGTCACCAAAGCCACCTCGGTCCCATCCTTGCCGCCGGTATATCGCTGGACGTGCACCGTCGCGCCGTCGTCGGGATCCGTGTCGGGCAGGGTGTGGGTTTCGGGGGTGTGGCCGCAGCCGTTGTGACGTCGAAAATGCTCGACCGTCGCGGCTGTGGACAGGATTTGGCCGCGGCTGCGTCCGAACTTGAACAGGCGCACATGACCGCCTTCGAAGGGGACGAGAGGGTCCCGGGTCCCGTTCACGATCATGATCGAGATCGGCCGCTTGGGAGTTCGGTGTTCGAGGGCCTTCGACAGCTGGGCGGTGACCGGGGCGATGGCGGCGATTTGGTCGGACAGGTCCATGGCCAGGCGAACGGACATGAAGCCGCCGTTCGAGATGCCCGTGGCATAGACGCGCCGGGGATCCACGCCGTAGCGGGTCACCATGGTCTGGATGATTTTGGCGATGAATCCGACATCGTCGTAGACGGGTTTGGGCTGCAGTGCCACGGTGCGGCCGTCGCACCAGCGTTTGTCGATTCCGTCCGGGAAGACCAGGACCATGCCCCGTTTGTCCGCGGCGGCAGTGAGGGTGCCATTGGTGGCGGACCGGTCGAACCCTAAACCGGTGCCGCCACCGCCGTGCAGGGCAAGCACCAGCGCCGCCGGCTTGTCCCGGCTATAGCCAGGGGGCAGGTGAAGGTGATAGGTCCGTTCGATCCCCTCGTGCCAAAGTTTCTCGGTCAGATTCTTCGCCTGGCTTGCCGTCGTCCTTGCCGCTTCAGCGCCGTTGGCATTGGCTCCTGCGCAACCTAGGAGGCAACTCAACGCCAGAACCCCTAACTGAAACCGAAACGCCGGCGCGGGGTGGCGCAAGGCCGCTTGCCGCCCGGTAGTGCTAACCCTCTTGCTCATGTGCAATTCCTCCGAGTTTCCATCCACTGCCTTTGGGGGTTTTCTCTTGACTTCGTGCTTTGCCGGACCATTTTGGCCAGAGCCCACTATCCAAAGGACACAGCCATGCCGACCTGCCAGCCTTGCCACCGCCCCCTACCCGCCGTCCGAGGAGTTCTCATGCTCCTTTTTCTTCTGCTGGCCGCCACGCCGGCCAAGGCCAAGGAAGGCGACGCCTGCGACTGGGAGCCGCCCCGGGACATGCATTTGTGGCCCTTCTATACCCGCTTGCTTGATACCGATGATCTTCTGCAGACCCATGCGCTGTTCGGTCTGTACGGCAAGACCCGTCAACCCAACGGCTACGAGAACGGCTACTGCTTTCCACTATACTGGTTCTGGGACAAAAATTTTCTGCTGGTGCCGTTGGCCTGGCGCTTTGACGACCGTCGCGGCGTCGGCCCGGTCTGGTGGGGGCGCGAGTATCTGCATGTTTTCCCGTTTTATTGGCATTGGAACGTTCCCCCCGAATCCAGAAGGCAGGCCGGGAAGGGGCCGGAGAATGCCGCGGAACAGCCCGATAATGCCAACGCCCCGGCTCGCTCCGACACGATCCTGTTTCCGCTGGCCTGGGATGTGGACCGGCACAAGGGTGTCGGCCCGGTCTGGTGGGGTGACAATTACGGCCATTTCGTGCCGATCTATTGGAGATGGGATCGGAATATGGTGGTTGCCCCGCTGGCCTGGCGCATCAACGAGCACAAGGGGGTCGGCCCGGTCTGGTGGGGACACCAGTATTTTCACGTCTTCCCGCTCTACTGGAGCTGGCCGGACTTCAAGCTGCTTCTGCCCCTGGCCTCCGTCCGCCAAGATCTCAGGACCCGGGATGTCCGTGTTCTTTGGCGCCTCTACCACCGGCACACCTGCCCGGACTGCCGCTTTACCGAGGTACAGCCATTCTTCTCCGTCTCAAAAAGCGCCGGGATCACCCAGTTCAATCTGTTCTGGCGGCTGTTCGAGTATCGCCGGGAGGCCGACGGCTCCCGCACCATCCGCCTCTTCTTCTCCAAGCGCATCAAGATTGGCACGGAGGAAGAGGCGGAGGTGGCCAATGCCGAATAGCCGACGCTGACGCGGTTACTTGATCTCTTTGAAATTGAACGAGGTGACCTTGATTTTCACCTGGTCGGACTTGTGCAGGTCGTACTCCTCCTTGGCGGTGCCGTTGGGGAAGGAGCGGTCTTTGCTGACGGCGATCTCTTGGTTGGGCTCAAGGAATTTAAATTCGCTGATCCATTGGTTGGCGCAATCGATGAGTTCGCCGTTCTTGTAGTACTCGAAGTTGAGCTTCAGCTGGCTGAGGTGCTGGTCCGAGTTGTTGCGGATAATGAAGAGAAACTCCTCCCGGCCTTTCCACTTGGGCTGGACGTATTTGAAGCCTTTGATCTCGATCTTTGCCTTGGTCTCCAGGAAGGTCTTGTCCGTGTCTTCCCGTTGGGAGTCCGGCTTCGTGAAGCCGCTGCTGAAGCCCTCGCGAATTTGCTTGCCGATTTCCTGGGCGAATTTCTGGATGGCCTGGCTCTTCTGGGCATCGGAGGCGCCATCCTGAACGATGTCGTTCAACTCCTGGTAGACGCCGCGGATCTCCTGCGCCAGCCGGGGTTTGCTGGTGGCCTTCAAGACAAAGATCGCGGCAATGGCCATGGCGGTGATGACGATCGGGCTATTCAACTGCTTCCACATCGTAGCTATCCTTCTGGATTCGGGATTGAAATTGCGGAGCGCGAAGCCCTAGGGGTAGAAGAGCAAATAGCCTTGCTTGCCGTAGGTGTGCGCCCCCAAAATGGCCATCCCGAAACCAATCGAGACGGAGTCTCTATTCCCGCCGGGCGGGACTAGCGGTCCTGGCACCTGAACACTGAAACCTGGCTGCTCGGACCCGCTCAGGCGTCCTGCAGGACTTTCAGGCTGACGTTTTCGACAATGTCCTTGACCTTTTCCTTGTAGGCCAGCATGTGCGGGGCGGCCAGGTGGTCCTGCAGGGCCTCCAGACTTTCCCACTTTTCCACAATCGTGACCACCTGCGGGTCGAGCTGCTGGGGGGGAAGCCCCGTTTTCAAATCCATGGTGGGGGTGTAGGCCAGGCAGCCTTTCTCCGACCGGACGGCAGGTACGTTCGCCTTGAAGATTTTCAGGAATTCTTCGATTTTGTCGGCTTTGACGCGAATGGATGCGATGACGGTAACCATGATCTGCTCCTTTGCTGGGGCTGGGTAAAAAACCTCAATCTACGGCACGGAGCCGGGGAATCAAATGCAAAACGAAAGGCCCGCACTCCACTGGGGAATGCGGGCCTGGTTAGATTGGCGGAGAAGGAGGGATTCGAACCCTCGGAACGGTTACCCGTTCGCAGCTTTAGCAAAGCTGTGCTTTAGGCCACTCAGCCACCTCTCCGGACATTGTGCGGCGCGTGAGCCCGTAAAATAGATCCCTGAGCGGGGCGCGTCAATCCGTTTTGGGACCGGATCGGAGATTTTTTCCGGTGGCGAGTTCTGCGGCCGGGAGAAACCGGTCCCGCCCGGCTGGCCGATACTCCCCGCCGGGCGGCGGCCTGAAACAGGTCGGCACGGCTCGACCTGGTCCAAAGAGGAATCGGCGGTATCTTACCGTCTGCGTTTTTTCGGGCGCCAGGCCTATCCAATCCGGCATCTGGCAACGGGATCCAGCATCCAACCTTAAGTTTAACATAGCGAGGTACAGACGATGGCGAACAATTTCCGCAGTGCCAGGACCACGCAGGGCCGCAAGATGGCCGGGGCTCGGGCTCTCTGGCGGGCCACGGGCATGACTGACGCGGACTTCAACAAGCCGATTATTGCCATTGCCAACAGCTTCACCCAGTTCGTGCCGGGGCATGTGCACCTGCACGGCTACGGACAGATGATGCGCAAGATGATCGCGGCCGCCGGCGGGGTGGGGGTGGAGTTCAATACCATCGCCATCGACGACGGCATCGCCATGGGGCACGAGGGCATGCTCTACTCCCTGCCCAGCCGCGAGCTGATCGCCGACAGCGTCGAGTACATGTGCAACGCCCATTGTGCCGATGCCCTGATCTGCATTTCCAGCTGCGACAAGATCACCCCGGGCATGATGATGGCCTCCATGCGTCTGAATATTCCCACCATTTTCGTGACCGGCGGCCCCATGGAGGCCGGCAAGGCGGTGACCAGCCAGGGGGAAAAATCCCTCGACTTGGTCGATGCCATGGTCATGGCTGCCGATGACAGCGTCTCCGACGCCGACGTGCACGAGGTGGAAGTCTCGGCCTGTCCGACCTGCGGGTCCTGCTCGGGTATGTTCACGGCTAACAGCATGAACTGTCTGGCCGAAGCCTTGGGCCTGGCCCTGCCCGGCAACGGAACCCTGCTGGCAACCCATTCCCTGCGCAAAAAGCTCTTCGAGCAGGCCGCCACCCGCATCGTGCAGATGTGCCATGCCTATTATGACCAGGGGGATAACTCCGTCGTGCCCCGGGGCATCGCCACGATGGAGGCCTTCGAGAATGCCATGACGGTGGATATCGCCATGGGAGGCTCGACCAACACGGTCCTGCATCTGCTGGCCGTGGCCCAGTCCGCCGGGGTCGACTTCACCATGCAGACCATCGATGCACTCTCCCGCCGGGTGCCGTGCATCTGCAAGGTCGCTCCCAACGCGCCGTATCACATGGAGGATGTCAGCCACGCCGGCGGCATCCCCCAGATCATGGCCGAATTGGACAAGGCCGGTCTGATTAACGGCGGATGTGCCACGGTCAGCGGCGATTCGATGGCCACGCAGATGGCCAAGAACGATATTCGCCGCGGGGGTGACGTGGACGAGTTTGCCAGGCAGAGGGCGTTGGCCGCTCCGGGCGGGCGGTTTTGCCTGCAGGGCTTTGCCCAGTCGGAAATGTTCGCGGCCCCGGATTCGGACGCCGTCAAGGGCGCGATCCGGGATGTGGAGCACGCGTACAGCCAGGATGGCGGACTCTGCGTCCTGTTCGGCAATATCGCTCAGGACGGCTGCATTGTGAAGACCGCCGGGGTCGATGCCAGCATCCTGACTTTCAAGGGGAAGGCCATGGTGTGCGATTCCCAGGAGGAGGCGATCGAGTCGATTCTCGGCGAGCGTCTCAAGCCGGACAGCGTGGTGATTATCCGCTACGAGGGTCCCAAGGGCGGCCCCGGCATGCAGGAGATGCTCTATCCGACCTCCTACCTCAAATCCCGACACATGGACAAGGTCTGTGCCCTGGTCACCGACGGCCGCTTCAGCGGCGGCACCAGCGGCCTGTCCATCGGCCATGTCTCCCCGGAGGCCGCGGAAGGTGGAAACATCGGCCTGCTGCAGGATGGCGATCCTATTGAAATCGACATTCCAAACCGTAAGATCGACGTCTTGCTGAGCGACGAAACCCTGGCCCGGCGCCGGGCGGAGATGGAGACCCGGGGAGCCGATGCCTGGCAGCCCAGGCGCGACCGGCAGGTTTCGCAGGCGTTGCAGGCCTACGGCTTGCTGGCGACCTCGGCGGCCAAGGGCGCGGTGCGGGATATCTCCCAGATTGCCAAGCGGTAGGGCTGCAGTCGATTAAGCTGGAATGTCTCCGCCGGGCTTGTCCCGGTGGGACGAAGACGGAAGTCTTCGCCCCTCCGGCAAGGGGGAAGGCGGCCACATATGGAGAGCGACCATGGAATTCTACGAGGTCATCAAGCAGCGCCGGAGCATTCGGGGCTATGTGTCCCAACCGGTGGAGGAGGAGAAACTGCACCGCATTTGGGAAGCCGTCCGTCTGGCGCCCACGGCCTGCAACCTGCAGCCGTTCCGTCTGCTGGTGGTCAGTTCTCCGGAGAAAAAGGCGGCCGTGTGCCAGTGCTACCCTCAGGAGTGGCTGGGCCAGGCCCCGCTGATCGTGATCGTGTTGGGCAACAGGAATTCGGCTTGGAAGCGTCTGGACGGGAGCAGCATCCACGATGTGGATGCGGCCATTGTCATGGAGCACCTGGTGCTGGCTGCCACCGCCGAAGGCTTGGGAACCTGCTGGATCTGCGCTTTCGACCAAGGCCGGCTCCACGATTGCCTGGGCCTGGATGCGGAATGGGAGCCGGTGGCTATGACCCCGCTGGGGTATTCCACCAAGCAGCCCCGCGAGCTAGAGCATAAGCAACTGGACGAACTGATCGAAGTCATTTAATACAGGCGAGTACATGATTGAACGTAATGAGACCGAGGTGCGGGTGTGTCATGACAGCGGCCGTTGGCAGGCGCTTCACTCGGCAGAAGCCTTTGGGGGGCCAGTCGAGATCCTGCTGGACGGGCAGCCCATACTGCGCGACTGCCGCACCTATATCGATGATTTGACCGACGAAAGCGCGGTGCTGCGCCGGCTCCGCGATTTTCGCAAGGGCGGGGCCGCCGTGGTGGCCAGCGAGGGATACCTGCCCTTTGGCAACGAGGTTTCCTACACGCAAACCTGTCGCTATGCCGCCAATCATGTGCGGATGACCTTGGATGTCCACTGGCCCAAAGGCATGGCCGTTAAGCGGCATCTGGGGGTCGGCGGGCTGTTCCTGCCGGGCAAGTGGGCCCGTCTGTATTGCCTGCCGCCGGCCTCCCATCTGGCCATGGGGCAAACGCCCCAGTGGCACACCTTGCCGCCGGCCGGGGAGAAACCGGTGATGGTCGGCCATTGGCATCGCCCGCCTCTGGCCCTGGTGTTCGAACGCCACGACGGCACGGCCGTGGAGATCGGCACCGGCTCGGATATCTGGCGCTGGGAGCAGTGTCTGGGCCATGGCCCGGAAAGCGGCAGCTACAAACTCATGCTCAGCTCAGAGGGCATTCAGGTGGTCCGCGAACCTCTGATGTGCTGCGAAGATTTCCAGCCCGCCTGCCGTGACTACCGGTTCAGCTGGTATGTGGCCTGGAAAGCCCCGGATTTTCCTTCTCGGGCGACCCCCGTTCCGCGCGAAATGGACATCACCCTGGATAATGCGGCCGCCGTGCTGGCCGGGGGGCAGGATATCCCGGCATTGTGCGTGGATGCCGACAAACAGCCGTGGCCAGCGGCGGCCAGGCGCGCGGCCAGCGACCTGCACTATGTGCGCGGCGAACATGCGGACAGCGTCTGCTGGGAAAGCCCGGCTTTGCAGAAGCGGGTCCGGCGTCTGATCCGGCAAATTGCCGCCTGTCCCGAGGCCATCCCACTTGTCTGGCGTAATCTGCAGCCGGCACCCTGTTGGGATCCGGTGCATCTGAACCGGCGCAAGGCCGAAGGCATCGCTCACTGGGATATGGCCGCCATCCTGGATTTCGCCGTTTGGACCCGCAAGCAGCTTGGGGAGCAATGGCCCATTTGGGCCGAGCTTTCCGGCCCGCTGGCCGAGCTGCCCTCCATGCAGGGGTTGTTCTCCGCCAACGGCTTTGAAGGAGAGGTGTTTCTTGCTGACGATTGACTTCAACCGCCTGAATCTGACCGGATGGTACCCCGGTCACATGCTGAAGGCCGGGCGCGACATGCAGGAGCGCCTGAAGCTGGTGGATGCGGTGGTCGAGCTGCTCGACGCCCGCATCCCCTCCACGTCCCGGAATCCCGCCCTGCGCAAGCTGATGGAGCACAAACCCCGCTTTGTGGTTTTTAACAAGGCTGATTTGGTCGGGCAGGATTACGCCCGGGCCTGGACGGACTTTCTCCGGTCCCGGGGGGAACGGGCCCTGTTTCTGGATGCGCTGCATGGCACCAACGTGCACAGGCTGCTGCCCGAGATGAAGCAGCTGGTGGATGCGGCCCGCAAACGCCGGGGGGCGACTCAGCCGTTGCTGCGCCCCATCCGGTTGATGATCGTGGGCATTCCCAACATCGGCAAATCCACCCTGGTCAACCGGCTGGTTACCACCAAGCGCGCCGCCGTGGGGCCGAGGCCGGGCGTGACCCGGAACCAGCAGTGGATCCGCCTGAATAACGGCATGGACCTGCTGGACACCCCGGGGGTGCTCTGGCCCAAAATTGCCAACAAGACGGCCGAACTGAAGCTGGCGCTGGTCGGCAGTATCAAGGATGAACTGGTCGGGGAGGAGCTGCTGGGCGAGTTTTTATGGGATCAGCTCAGGATCCATGCTGGCGCGGTGGCCTGGGACTTGTACGATCTGGCTGAATGCCCCGAGACTCCTGACGAGTTGTTCGAGGCCATCGGCCGGCGCCGGGGTTTGTTGCGGGCCGGCGGGGTGGTGGACCGGCGGCAGAGCGCGGTGCTATTGTTGAAGGACTACCGGGAGGGGCGTTTGGGAAGATTGCCCCTGGAACCCGTGCCCGCGGACGAGTGCCCGCCTGCAGGAGAATGATTCCGGCTCCCCTTCAGGGAGCAATGCAATCATCATCCCCTATCCCGGGGTTTCACCCCGGGCTATATTCCGACACCCCTTCGGGGTTGAATGCCCAAGAGGTGGCCGGATCTGCGCGCTGTGCCCGGTCCCCGAAGGGGACATGGAGTATAGCCCAGGGTTCCACCCTGGGTATGGCCGGATAAACCATTTGCTCCCTGAAGGGGAGCCGGAATCTGAACTACAGGGAGGGGGAATCATGCCGCAATCGTTAACCAATCTTCTGGTCCACATCGTCTTCTCAACCAAAGACCGCTACCGGTTCCTTGAAGAGGAAACCATTCGCCGCGATATGCATTCTTTCTTGGGCGGAATTTGCCGCAATGCGAATTGCCCAGCCATCACCATTGGCGGCCCCTCCGATCATGTTCATTTGCTTTGCGCTGTTCATAAATCCATGTCGGTTTCTACGCTTGTCGGCGACATCAAACGCATCTCCTCGACATGGGTCAAGGACAAAGGGGGAATGCTAACAAAATTCCACTGGCAGAATGGATACGGCGCCTTTTCGGTGAGTTGTTCCAATGTGGATGCAGTGCGTGAATACATCGACGAACAGATAGAGCACCATCGCGGGCACACATTTCAAGAGGAATTTCGCACGTTTTTGAAAAAGCACCAAGTGGGATACGATGAGCGGTACATTTGGGATTGACTCCGGCTCCCCTTCAGGGAGCAATGCAATCATCATCCCCTATCCCGGGGTTTCACCCCGGGCTTTATTCCGACACCCCTTCGGGGTTGAAAGCCCAAGAGGTGGCCGGATCTGCGCGCTGTGCCCGGTCCCCGAAGGGGACATGTATAACCCAGTGTGAAACGCGGGCGGTCCAGAGAGTGTATTGTACGCTGTGCCCGGTCCCCGAAGGGGACATGGAGTTATAGCCCAGTGTGAAACGCGGGCGGTCCAGAGAGTGTATTGCGCGTTGTGCCCG
>JBFJXC010000120.1:0-9513 GCA_041623325.1 Lentisphaeria bacterium
AGAGGATCTCCAGGGCCGAGTCCCCGAAGTTGGTGAAGATGAAAACCGGCTTGGGTTCGTCCAGACAGAGCGGGTGGTCCGCGGCGATTTCGGTCAGGATTTCGCGCACCTTCCTGATGTCTTCCTTGTAGGCCACCCCTAGCTTCAGATCCATGCGCCGAATGGGATAGCGCGTGATATTGATGAGTTCGGTTTTGATGAGCATCTCGTTTGGCAGGCGGATCAGGCGGTTGTCGAAGGTGCGGATTTTGGCGGACAACAGATCGATGCTGGTGACGATGCCGGTCTGGCCATTGGCCTGAATCACATCCCCGACGCTGAAGGAACGCTCGGCGATCAGAAACAGACCGCTGATGACGTTGGAGACGCTGGTCTGGGAGGCGAAGCCCAAGGCGATACCCAAGATACCGGCCGCCCCCAGAAGAGCGTTGAGCCGAAAGCCGAACTCGGGCATCAACGCCAGAACCACCGCGCTGACGCCACCATAGAGAATGGCCTTGCCGAGCAGCATGCGGCCCTGCTCCGAGAAACGTTTCTTGCCGAAGCGACGCGCCAAACCACTGGCAATGAAACTCAGCGGCAGGCCTGCAAACAGCAGGAGGGCGATGCGCACGAGCTTCTCGGCATCCAGGCTTTCAAGCAGGCTCTGCCAGTTCATAGACTCACCTCGTTAATGGTTGGGCAGAAGATGAAGAAGAGAGAAACTGCGGGTCAGCAGCCCGCCGGTGGCGGGGTTCCGTTCGGCCGCGATGCGCTCGGCCGCCCCGAATTCCGCGGGAGGGGTATTGGAGAAGGTCACCTTGCTAAGTTCCCCGGCCCCTTTGAACACCACATGAACCTGGTTGGTGAATAGGCGGCCTCCGGCCATAAACAGCGCCAATGAATCCACCCGCAGACAGAGGCGTTCAAAGCCGAGTTGCTCATCGGCCCGGTTGACGACGTTGACCACGCAGACCGCCCGGTGAGGACGCACATACAGTTGCTGCAGTTCCCGCCTGGCGGTGGTCAGCATGCAATAGCAGGCTTCCCCCTCGACCGGATCGCCGAACCATGTTTTGGAAAGCTCCAGAGTGGAAACCTCTTTGAGCCGGGTGAGCTTGGAGCCGACTTCCACCCCGATGCAGATCGGAATGTTCACATAAAACCGGGCCTTGCGTTCAGGCGGAATGAAGATCGGATCCTCGGGCCTGACGACCACCGGCCGCCGCGGCATGCAGGGAACCAGACGAATGGCGTCCGAATGGCGTTCGCCGATCCAGCGGCACCACGGGGGCCCGTCGGCCGGCTTCTCAGCTCCGACTTCCAGCGCCGAACCGTTGGGTTCCTCGCCATTGTCGCGAAAGCTGCGCTCCTCGGCCAGGTGCCACTCGTCTTTCGAACGACGAATCCATAGGGTGAGCGGGCCGAGCGTCACGCGGGCGGTTTGTCCGTCCGACAATGACCACGGAGCCCAAATATCCGGAGTGTGCATACCGTATGCCTATGGCTGGCGGGGGGGGCAACGCCGCCTTCCCGCCTCAGTTGCCGCAAATCTGGCCGGCCTCGTTGGAGGCCGGCCATTGTTTCTCTGCTCAAGCGGATTCAATCCCGAGCAGCTCGACGTCGAAAATGAGCGTGGCGTGGGGGCCGATGGCCTGTCCGGCACCGCGCTCGCCATAGGCCAGACCGGAGGGGATGGTCAGGCGGTACTTGCTGCCAACCTTCATCAGCTGCAGGGCCTCGGTCCAGCCGGCAATGACCCCGTTGACCGGGAAGGTGGCCGGCGCTCCGCGTTTGACCGAGCTGTCGAAGACCGTGCCGTCGATCAGGCTGCCAACGTAGTGAACGGACACCGTGTCGGTCACCGCTGGCACCGCACCGTCGCCTTCGCTGAGCACTTCGTACTGCAGACCGCTCTCGGTAACCTGCACTCCCTCTTTGACCTTGTTCTCGGCCAGGAACGCCTCGCCTTCTTCACGGTTCCTGCCAGCGGCGGCCTGCTGATGCTCGGCGGCCTTGGCCTGCATCTTCTTCTGGAATGCCTGCATGGTGGCGTTGAACTCTTCGGGCTTCATCTGCAAAGGGCTCCCGGCGAACACGTCGTTCACGGCGGCAAAGAAGCAGTCCAGATCCACCTCCACGGGCAGATTCTTGAAGGAGGAGCCGATGTCCAGCCCCAGGGCGTAGCTGGTCTTCTGGTCGTCTGTCTTGAGTACTACGGGCATCACGAGTTTCCTTTGCGGGCATGCAGCGTCAAAAAAAAGCCCGGCAAGCCAATGGCCGGGTTGGAATGGCTTTAACGTACAGGGAATATCCGAAACTGGAAATTGGATGCTCGAAATTTGGGCCCAGCCCCGCACGATAACCGGTTCCACCGCATCGTCTCGGCTACCTCAATCCGGCCTCCCGCCCCATTGACATACACCCCTTCCCGTTGCTAGGGTAACCACCAGCATCAGTTCTAAGGCCACAGCACGGGAGGTGCAGCATGCGACGCGGAGGTTTGTACCATTTTCTGGCGGCAATGGCCCTGATGGCAGGCACGGCAAGCGCCCAGCTGCGGGATGTGGAGAACGACATCCGGCTATGGCCATTGCTCTATCACCAGCAGCGTCCGGACGGCAGCAGCCAGACCGAGGTCCTGTTCTCGCTCTTCGGCGGCGGCCGCGACGCCGAGGGCAACGTTCAGGCCCGCGCCTTCCCAGTCTTTTGGGGGCCCAGCTACTTCCACCTGTTCCCCCTGTTTTGGCATTGGAACGACAACACCATCATCGTGCCGCTGGGCTGGAAGGTGAATGCCGAGCGCGGGGTTGGCCTGGTCATGTGGGGGGAGAACTATCTGCATGTGCCTCCGCTGTTCTGGCACTGGAACGACAACTGGCTGATCATACCGCTAGGCGGCCGCATCGGGCGACACACCGTGGCCGGCCCAGTCCTGAAAGGACCGGACTACGTCCACCTGCTCCCGCTCTTCTGGCACTGGGGCGACAACACCGTCGTCGTGCCGCTGGGCTGGAAGACCAGGAACAGCCAGGCGATCGGACCGGTCTGGTGGGGGAAAGGCTACTTCCACATCGCACCACTCTACTGGAGTTGGTACCAGAACAAGTTGCTTTTCCCACTGGCATGGAAAATCGACTCCAACAGGGGCATCGGTCCGGTCTGGTGGGGGAAGGACTTCTTCCACATCGCGCCACTCTACTGGAGTTGGGGCCAGAACAAGTTGCTTCTACCCCTGGCCTGGGACATCGACGGCCACAAGGGCGTGGGGCCGGTCTGGTGGGGAAAGGACTACGCCCATGTCTTCCCCTTTTACTGGAGCTGGGGGGACAGCGACAAGCTGCTGTTCCCGTTACTGTGGAGCATCGGCGGCCACAAAGGCGTTGGACCGGTCTGGTGGGGACCGGACTACTTTCACCTATTGCCGTTCTATTGGCAATGGAATGACAACCGCCTGCTCCTGCCTCTGGCCTACGACATCGCCGGCAACAAGGCCATCTTTCCCGCCTTCTGGGGACAGAACTACTTGCATGTGCCCCCCCTCTACTGGAGCTGGAACCAGAACAAGCTTCTGCTGCCCCTGGCCTACAAGATCGGACGGCACAAGGGGATTGGCCCCGTCTGGTGGAGCGACCGATCGCTCATCGTCTTCCCATTCTACCATCAGTGGGACGACAACCGCGCCCTCTACCCGCTCGCCTGGAATATCAACGACCACAAGGGCGTCGGTCCGGTCTGGTGGGGCAAGAACTACTTCCACATCGCCCCGCTCTTCTGGCACTGGGACAACAAATCCCTGATCCTGCCCCTGGCCTACACCGCCACCTCGGAGCAGGAAACCGACGTCCGCGTGCTTTGGCGCCTCCTGCGCTACCACCGCCACAAAGAGGGAAAACTGCTGGAAATGCAGCCACTGTTCTCCTCCCAGTCCGGCGAAGGCTGGCGCCGCTTCTCCGTGCTCTGGCGACTCTTCGAATACGGCAACGACCAGGGCCGGCGACACATCCGCCTGCTCTTTTCACCCAAGATCCCCTTCGGAGGGCGGAAGGATGAAAGGTGAAACCGGAGGCTGACCTTGTCGAAGCCCATTGTCGCTGTTCACTTTGGCGGAACCGGCAGATATGGCTTACCGGGCATCGACAAGGTTCCGCGACGAGGCCTTGCGACAGCGGAGATCACCTTGCCGACGGCCTCAGCTATTAGCTTTCCTCCCTCACCTTCCTATAGACATCTGCCCTCCAACGGCCATAGTATCCGACCGCCCAACAATCGACTCCTCATCCCGCAATGGACAACAAGCAACGGACTACTGACTATCCCATGCTCGCCTCCCAGGCCACCCTCGCCGTCCTCGACTTCGAGACCACCGGCACCGTCCGGAACCTTCCCAACGAGCCTTGGCAGATCGGCATGGTCCTGTTCCACCACGGCAAAGTCGTGACCGACACCTCCTTCACCAGCCTCCTGCGCGTCGGGGACCGGCCCTTCAACCGCTACGCACCCGGACGACACGACCAGCTCCGCGACCAGATCGCCGCCGCCCCCACCCTCCAGGAACTCTGGCCCTACCTCAAACCCTGGCTGTCCAACCGCTGCCTGGCCGCCCACAACATCGCCACCGAGAAAAACGTCCTGACCCAGGCGTTCCCGCTGCACCCCATGGGCCCCTGGGTCGACACCCTCAAGCTGGCCCGCATCGCCTACCCCGACCACCCCAGCCATAAGCTCGAAGACCTGATCGCCGACCTCGGCATCAAACCCCGAATCGACGCCTCATGCCCCGGACTGGAAGCCCACGACGCCCTTTACGACGCCATCGCCTGCGCCACCCTGCTCGAATTCCTTCTGTCTCTACCCGACTGGGACACCCTCCCCCTGGACACCCTCGCCCGCGCTAAACCCACCCACTACCACCGCCTCCGCGCCGCCCGACCACCATCGCTGGCCTGACCCTCCCCTGAATACGGCCACAAAGCCGGTCGTCCCGGCGGCAAAGACGCAGGCGCGCCACTCCACAGCTCCACAGAGCAGTGCAGAACAGTGGACTCCTGGAACAAACAGGGCCGCTCTACCCACGTGCGGGCTAGCCCCCGGCAAGATTGCGGGCTGACCAGTTGAAAAGTGCGGGCTGCTGCCTACGTTCAGAGTCGGAAAAGCATCCCCGTTTGAGCCGTTCCATGGCCCTGGGGTTTAACCGCTGACAATCGCAATGATGGTTTTCACCATTAGGATTACGCCCACCATGAGCATTCCCGAACCGATCTCCGAGACCATCCTGGCCATGGGTCGCCGCGCCCGGCAAGCGGCACGCGCACTGGCCTCCACCACTGGCGCTGCCCGCCAGCAGGCCCTTGACCTGATGGCCGTGCGGTTGCAGGAGGCGAAGCCCGAGCTGGTACAGGCCAACGCCGCCGACGTGGCCGCCGCCAAGGCTGCCGGACTGGCCGAGCCGTTGGTCAAGCGCCTGGAGGTCAGCAACAAGGTATTCGCCTACATGAGCACCCGCCTTCGGGAGGTGGCCGCCCTTCCCGACCCCGTCGGACGGGTGCTCGAAGGGCACACCCGGCCCACCGGCCTGCGGGTGGAGAAGGTCAGCGTGCCCATCGGGGTAATCGGCATCATCTTCGAGTCCCGCCCGAACGTGACCACCGATGCCGCGGCCGTCTGCCTGAAGAGCGGCAATGCGGTCATCCTGCGCGGCGGCTCCGAAGCCTTGCGCACCAACTTGGTCCTGGCCGATGCCATGACCGCGGCCGCCGTGGAAAGCGGGCTGCCGGAGGGAACCATCCAGATCGTGCGCACTCCCGGACACGAGACCGTCGGCGAACTGCTCAAGCTGGACGGCTATATCGACGTGCTCATTCCCCGGGGAGGCAAGGGTCTGATCCGGCGCATCGCCGACGGCACCCGCATCCCGGTCATCAAGCACTACGACGGCATCTGCCACCTTTACCTGGCCCCGGATGCCCCGGAAGCGATGGCAATCAAGCTGGTTGTCAACTCCAAGTGCCAGCGCGTCGAGGTCTGCAACGCCCTGGAAAAAGTCCTGATCGACGCCGCCTGCGCCGAGCGCCTGCTGCCGGTTCTGGCCGAAGCCTTCAAGGCCAACGGCGTGGAGATGCGCGGCTGCCCCCGCTGCCGGGAGCTCGTGCCGACCTGCCAGATTGCCGTCGAAGAGGACTGGACCACCGAATACCTGGCCCCGGTCATCGCCGTGAAGGTCGTGGACAATCAGACCGCCGCCGTCGGGCACATCAACCGCTACGGTTCCGGCCACACCGACGGCATCGTCTCGCTGCGCAACGACTGGATCGCGGACTTCGTCAACGGCGTGGATTCGGCCTCGGTCATGGTCAACGCCTCCACCCGCCTCTCCGGCGGCGGCGACTACGGTCTGGGCGCGGTCGTCGGCATCAGCACCGACAAACTACACGCCCGCGGCCCCGTCGGCTGCGACGAACTCACCAGCACCAAATGGATCGCCTACGGCAACGGACACCTGAGGGACTGAGGCAGGGGCAATGGGCATTCGGGTCACACCTACGAATTAGACTCTTCTTCAAGTTTCTTGCTCAAGCGTTGCACACGGGACCGGAGCGCGGGGTTTGTGCGGAGCCTGGCTGTCATGCGCTCGTGCGCCCTCGCCAAGCCGGACACCTTCTCCGCGACCGACGTGGTTGCCCGTCGAATCCGGTCCGGGAAACTGTCACTGCCGATGACAGTCTGGGCAATGGCGAGCGCTGCCGGCTCCCACAGCTCTTCGGTCAGTCCCTGTTCCACATATTCGGCATATTCCTGTTGCCGGTCCCGGAGGCGTTCCCTCCGGGAGGCGAATGGCAATCCGCCTCGGCGGGATCAAGGGGGCTGGCCCGTCACCCCCCCTTCGGGCCTGGAGAAGCCAGAACAACGGCCGCAAACAAAACAAGAAGTGCAATAATAATCCCCACCAGGACGACAACGAGACAGATCAACTTGTCATTTACCTGCGACGGCCGCAATACGGAGACTGACCCATTTGCTTCGCCCAAGCCTCCAATTGGATCTTTGCCGTTGGCACTCGGCAAAATGCAATGCCCATTATGAGGTTGAGAGACTTCCTTATTCGAGGCAACCCAAACATCCCCCTCTGGGGCGGCAATAACTTCTGGCACATCCACCTGAGAAGGGGCGCCGCTGGGTAGCAATGCCTCCCGGCACGCCTCTGGATTTGCAACGGATGTTCCAACCCCAACATACTTTTCACTCAAACCACTCGCGTCGAGTTTCGCCGACAACTTTTCACGTAACGCGCATTCATCCACTTCCGGGGCCGGCCCGGCCGCTTGCAGCTTGCTCTTGTTCCAAAAACTCATTTTCAAAGCCAATTGAGCAACATCGGAGGATATTTGCGGCTGCAATTTCGGTTCGGTCCTCGGCATCTGACCTTTGATCACACGACCGATGTCATCAATGAGGCTTGTCCAGGTCGCCGGCCGGTCGTCAATGTTCTTGGCCATCATGGCAAGGCAAAGTTGCGAACACTCGCGCGAAATCTTTTGATTATGCTGTTCGGGGGGAGCCAGACTCCCTTTCAGTACATTGCTGACCACCTCCATTGTCGTCTCGCCATGGTAGGGAAATTTCCCCGTAATGAGGTAGTAAAGGGTGGCACCGAGAGAGTAAATGTCGGCACGACAGTCAACGCCTTTACTATCGCAAGCTTGCTCCGGGCTCATGAAATAAGGCGTGCCAACGCATTGATTCGTCATGGTCAAATCAGCCTCGCTAGAATTCAGAAAGTTCAGATAGAGCTGATCCTGACTTCCGACCCTAACTTCATCGGAAAATAGTTGATACGATTCTTGCATGCGTTTCCCTCCCGAAATCACGTACCGAATTGGTCAGGGGCGTGGTCGCCAATGATCCCCGCCAAACTCCCCAATCTTCCATGGACAACTCATCCTCGCCTCCCCGCCTCCCTTCACCATGACGACCTGACAGCCCCTCCCCAGCCTACTTCATCAGCAACAGGCTCAACGCCATGACCACCATGCCGGCGACGAGGCCGAGCAGGCTGTCGTGCCCCTTGCCATAGGCGCGGCTGGTGGGCAGCAGCTCGTCCAGGCTGATGTAGACCATGATGCCCGCCACCCCGCCGAAAAGAATGCCCATCACCTGGGGCGGGATCACCCCGCTCTCGCTGCCCATGAAGAAACGCAGGACAATGTAGGCCAGTCCCGCGCCGACCGGTTCGGCCAGGCCGCTGAGCACCGAGTAGGCAAACGCCTTTTTCCGGTCGCCGGTGGCGTAGTAGATAGGAACCGAGACGCTGATGCCCTCGGGAATGTTGTGCATGGCGATGGCCACGGCGATGGCCACGCCCAAGGAAGGATCCTCCAGGGCGGCCAGGAAGGTGGCCAGCCCCTCGGGGAAATTGTGGATGCCGATCGCCAGCGCGGTGAACAGCCCCATCCGCATCAACTTGTGATGGTGATGATGGGTGTGGTCGTGCATGCCCAGCTCCACCTCTTTGGGGGGTGTTTCGCCCACGGCATCGAAGTCAGGCACGGGCGCGTCGGGATTGTGCAGGGGGGCCGTTTCGGCTTCGGCGTGGGTCTCGTGGGGGTTCTCGGCGGCGGGGATGAGGTTGTCGATCAGGCCGATCAGCAGCATCCCGCCGAAAAAGGAGGCGGCATTGATCCAGTGGCCTGCGGGATCGCCGTAGCGACTCACCAGCGTATCCGTGCCCTTGTAGAAGATCTCCACGAACGACACGTACAGCATGACCCCCGCCGAGAAGCCGGTGGACACCGACAGAAACCGGTAGTTCGTCTTCCTGGCCAGAAAGGCGATGGCGCTGCCGATGCCCGTGGCCATGCCCGCGAACACCGTCAATCCCAATGCGATCGCCACATTCTGCATAACAAGGATGCTTCCCTCCTGACTTCACACGATGTTGCACACACCCGAAATGGCAGGATTATATCGCCCATCGCCAGGGAATGCCAATGTCCCGACAACCAGACAGGCAGGCTTTCACGACTGGAGCCTGACATCCCGCCAAGGTCCTCGGCCGCACCGAATCTACTGTCGTTCTGACGGTCGATCTCGAATTTGAACAAGAAACGGGGCTCCTGGCAGCGGTGCATACGGACAAACGCCGTAAGACCTGACTCTGAAACCCTTCCCGGGCGGCTCTCCACAACCAGAGCCGCCCTTTTATTGGGATGAAGTTGGATGACAATCACGCTTTACGAAGACATTGAAAGCTGGGTGCAAGCCGCCTTGGATATGCCGAATCTTCGCGTGATCCCCTTGGAGTTCCGCATCTTCTACAAATTTACAATCTTACCGCAACCCTTTCATAAAGACCCGGCTGACCAGATGATCGTGGCGACCGCCAGGATTCATGATGCGACAATCATAACCCAAGACCGTCTGATACGAAACTACGAGAATGTGAAAACGGTATAGTCGGCTCCACCCGACGAACGTCATCCAATCCAAGTGTTTCCCCCGTTGTCGCCAACCGCGAAGGCCTGGCTCCAGTGGGAC
>JBFJXC010000121.1:0-9466 GCA_041623325.1 Lentisphaeria bacterium
ACCCCTGAACAGGCGACCCTGCTGCAAAGACTCAACCCGGCCGTTGAATACAATCAAGCCGGGCGCACCGCCTTCCTGCGCCTAGACAAGCGCATTCTAGGCGCTGGGACCATCGCCGTGATCTCCGCAGGCACCTGCGACATCCCCGTGGCCGAAGAGGCCGCCTGCACGGCCGAGGTCATGGGCAACCACGTCGACCGGTATTACGACGTGGGAGTCGCCGGCCTGCACCGCTTCCTGGCCATCAGCGACGGGCTCCGGGAAGCGTCCGTCCTCATCGTGGTGGCCGGCATGGAAGGAGCCCTGCCCTCCGTGGTCGGCGGCCTGATTTCCAGGCCCGTCATCGCGGTGCCCACCTCGGTGGGCTACGGCACCTCCTTTAGCGGCCTGACCCCGCTGCTGGGCATGCTCAACTCCTGCGCCCCGGGCCTGACGGTCGTCAACATCGACAACGGCTTCGGAGCCGCATTTGCCGCCAGCCGCATCAACCGCGGCTTCAAGAGCATTGCCTGAAGCGGACCGCCGAGCCGGGGATCATGAAATGACAGGATGGGAACCCTACCCCAAACAGGGGCGGAGCGGGCACTAGTTTTACGCCGGCAGGCCCCCTTGTGAAACGGCCAGCAGGCGGTATGGTACACCTTCCCAAAATCCGATCGGCATGCGGGCGAAAATGCCTGCAGCCCGTCGAACAGATCCAATCTATACGAGGCTGGAAATGCGAGAATATTTCGCGCTCATCATCGGTGCCATCTTGGTTAACAACTTTGTCCTGATGAAATTCCTCGGAATCTGTCCGTTCCTCGGGGTCTCGAAGCGCCTGAACACGGCCTTGGGCATGTCCGGGGCGGTCCTCTTTGTCCTGACCCTGGCCTCGGCTGTGACTGCCGCCTTGAACCGCTTCGTCCTGACTCCCCTCAACCTGGGGTACATGCAGACGATCGTTTTCATCTTAGTCATCGCCTCGCTGGTGCAGTTGGTCGAAGTCTTGCTGCAGCGTTTCAGCCCCGCTCTCAACCAGGCTTTGGGAATCTATCTGCCCTTGATCACCACCAACTGTGCCGTGCTCGGAGCCGCGCTGCTCAGCGCCAAGAACTCGTACAGCGTGGGCAAGGCCACCATTTTCGGCGCGGCCTCCGCCTTGGGCTTCGGCCTGGCCTTGATTTTGTTTTCCAGCCTGCGCGAAAAACTCGAACTAGCCCAGGTGCCCAAGTGCCTGCAAGGCACCGCCATCGCCCTGGTAACCGCCGGCATATTGGCCATGGCTTTCATGGGCTTCGCCGGGCTCGGGGGCTGAGCCCCGCCAAGCGCTAACGAACGAAGGAACTACACGTATGTCAGCAATAATGGTGTTAGTCTTGGTCGGACTCGGCTTGGGGCTTCTGATCGGCATCGCCGTCAAACTCTTTGCCGTCGAGACCGACCCCCGCATCGAACAGGTAGAGGAGCTGTTGCCCAACGCCAACTGCGGGGCCTGCGGGTTTGCCGGCTGCGCCGACTTCGCCCGTGCCATGGTCGGCCAGACCGCCAGTGCGGGGCAATGCCCCTCCACCTCCGATGATGCTGTCAAGCAGATTTGCGCGCTTCTGGGCACGGAAGCCAGCCAGCGCACCGCCATGGTGGCGGTGGTCAAGTGCGGGGGCAACGCCGCCGTGGCTCAAGCCGCCGCCCACTACAACGGCATCAGCGACTGCCGTTCCGCATCTCTGGTTGCCAGTGGGGCCAAAAACTGCCTCCATGGTTGCCTCGGGCTCGGCACCTGCGCACGAGCCTGCCCGTTTGGAGCCATCGAAGTGATTGCCGGTCTGGCTGTGGTTCATCCCGAGCTTTGCACCGGATGCGCCAAATGCGTGGCAACCTGCCCCCGTAATCTGATCGAGGTCGCTCCGGCCTCAACCCCTGTCCATATCCTGTGCAACTCCCCCGAAAAGGGGGCGGCCAAGATGAAAGTCTGCAAGGCGGCCTGCATAGGCTGTCGGAAGTGCCTGAACGCCGGTGACGAAGGCCAGATTCAGATGGCCGGCTTCCTGGCCAAAATCAACTACGACAATCCCCCGACCGCAGGCATTGCGGCCAGCTGCCCGACCAAGTGCCTGCAGCCTGTGGCTGCCGCGGCCAGATCGGCACAAACAACGTTAGAACCGTGCGAGGTGACCAATGGCTGAGCACTTCCTGTTTCATGGGGGTGTCCACCCCGACGATGGCAAATCCCTGTCCTGCCACTGCACCATTCAGGACGCACCCTTACTGGAAAAGTACCTCCTGCCGCTTCAGCAGCACATCGGGGCACCTCCCAAGCTGCTGGTCAAGAAAAACGACAACGTCCTGCGCGGCCAATGCATCGCCGAACCAGGCGGATTCGTTTCGGCGGCCATCCATGCCCCCACCAGCGGCAAAGTCACCCTCGTCGGTGAATGCCCGGGGGCCAACGGCGCCAGCATGCCAGCCATCGAAATCACCAGCGACGGCGAGGACAAGGCCGACCAAAGCCTGGCCCCCATGACCGACTGGCAGGATACCGATCCCGAACTTCTAAAAAAGCGCATCGGCGCTGCTGGCATCGTGGGCATGGGCGGAGCCGCCTTCCCCACCCTCGTCAAACTCTCGCCACCACCCGGAAAACCCATCGATGTGCTCATTCTGAACGGCGTGGAGTGCGAACCCTGCCTGACAGCCGACCACCGCCTGATGCTGGAGTCGCCCGGGCGCATCATAGCCGGGGCCCAAATTCTGGCGCGCTCTCTGGGGCTTGAGAAAGTCTACATTGGCATCGAGGCCAACAAACCGGACGCCATCCGGCAACTTCGCGACCTGACTGCCAACACCAACATCAAGGTCGTGGAACTGCGGGTCCGCTATCCTCAGGGGGCGGAAAAGCAACTCATCTATGCGATAACCCAACGAAAGGTCCCGGCTGGGGGCCTTCCCATGGATGTGGGCTGTGTCGTCCAGAACGTCGCCACCGCCGCCGCCGTGGCCGAGGCGGTCATCGACGGCAAGCCGTTGTACGAGCGCATCACGACCGTGACCGGTTCTCCGGTTGTGAGCCCGGGCAATTGGCGGTTGCGGATGGGAACCCCCCTGAGCATGGCTCTTGAGCTGGCTGGCGGCGTCCACTCCGACCCGGCCAAGCTGATCATGGGTGGCCCCATGATGGGCACCAGCGTCTACCGTCTTGACATTCCCATCATGAAGAACACCTCCGGAATTCTGCTGCTGTCCCCCGAAGAAGTCCACCAATTCACCTCCCAGGCCTGCATCAGTTGCGGGCGCTGCGTGGATGCCTGCCCCATGACCATCATGCCTGGCACACTGAGCGTGCAGATCGAAAACGAAGCGTTCGACTTGGCCGAGCAGTGGAACGCCATGGACTGCATCGAGTGCGGTTGTTGTTCCTATATCTGTCCTGCCGGACGCCCCCTGGTACAGCATCTGCGACGGGCGAAAGCCGAGATTTTGGCCAAGCGGCGAGCCGCCGCCCAGAAGTAACCCATCATCCCTAAAGAGACTGTGGCGAAATTGACGATGACAACCGACAAGCCCATCAAACTGCCCGACACCAGCAAGCTGATTGTCAGCAGTTCCCCCCACTTTCATGCCAGCCAGAACGTCTCGCACATCATGCTGCTGGTCATTGCCGCCCTGATGCCCGCCTGCGCTGCCGGCGTATATCTCTTCGGCTGGCGGGCCCTGCAAGTGCTCGTTGTCTGCAGCCTGGGTTGCATGGCCGTTGAAGCCTGCTTCTGCAAACTGATTGGCAAGCCCCTGTCGCTTCGCGACTTTAGCGCCTTGCTTACAGGCATTCTGCTGGCTATGAACCTCTCCGCCTCCACCCCCTGGTGGATCTGTCTGGTCGGCTGCCTGCTGGCCATCGGACTGGGCAAGTGCATCTACGGCGGCCTTGGCTACAATCCTTTCAACCCGGCCCTCGTGGCCCGGGTCGGCCTGCTCATCGCCTTCCCGGGAGCCATGACCACCTGGGTCAAACCCGAACCAGGCAAACTGCTAAGCGATGCCGTCACCACCGCCACACCGCTTGGGCAGCTTGGTACGGACAACATCGTTGGCCATGACTACATGAGCTACTTTCTCGGAACCATCGGCGGTTGCATCGGCGAAACCAGCGCCTTGGCGCTGCTGATTGGCGGCCTGGCGTTGATCCTGCTCAAGATCATTCGCTGGCAGGTGCCCGCCGCCTTTATCGGCACGGTGGCCGTCATCACTGGACTGGCCCACCTGGCCTCTCCCGAGACCACTGCCACTCCCCTCTTCCATTTGTTGACCGGAGGCTTGGTGCTGGGGGCCTTCTTCATGGCCACGGACATGGTCACCACCCCCATGTCCGTCAAGGGCGGCATCATCTTCGGCATCGGCTGCGGCATCATCACCAGTGTCATCCGCATTTGGGGTAACTACCCGGAAGGCGTCAGTTTCTCGATCCTGTTCATGAATGCCTTGACCCCTCTCATCGACCGCTACACGGGCGGCAAACCATTCGGAGCGCGCCGCAAGGAGGCGACCACATGAAAGATTCTCTTAAACTCAGCATTGCCCTAGGCATCACCTGCGCGTTGGCGGCTTCCATCCTGACCTTTGCCAACTCCAAAACCAGGGAACCCAGGGCGGAGGCGGCCCGGCGCAATCGCCAGCAGGCTCTCAGCCTCGTGTTGCCAGCATTCGACAATGCGCCCCTTGATGACAAGATCCAGATCGCCACAGAGACCGGCGATGTGTTTTTCTACTTGGCCAAGGAAGGCGGAAAGCTTACCGGGCTTGCCGGCGAAGGTGCCTCCCCCAAAGGGTACGGCGGGCAGTTGCAGGTGCTGATCGGCTTGAATCCCAGCGGAGACATCGGCACTGTCCTGGTTACCGGCCACAAGGAAACCCCCGGCTTGGGAACTCAGGTTACTGACCGCAAGCAGACCCGTTCCATCTGGAGCCTGTTTGGGAAAGATGCTGAGCACGCGCAAGCCAGTAGCCTTCCGCCCTGCCCCTATCTCGACCAATACGCCGGCAAGGCTGCCACGGCGACCGGTTTTCGGGTCCAGCAAGACGGCGGTGGCATCGAGGCCATCTCCGGAGCCACAGTCAGCAGCCGGGCCGTTGCCGATGCAGTCAGCACCGTGAGCAAGGCGTTTGCCAGCCACCGGAACGAGATTCTGGCGGCCGAAAAATAACCCCTGTAGCGCCAACCAACAGTTCAGGAGCGCACCAACATGAGCTTGTGGAAAGATTTTTCAAAGGGAATCTGGAAAGAGAATCCCGTCCTGGTCCTGGTCCTTGGAATGTGTCCCACCTTGGCGGTGACCAGCAGCATGAAGAACGGCATGGGCATGGGACTGGCAACCTGCTTCGTGCTCCTGGGCAGCAATATCGTCATCTCTCTGGTGCGTAAAATGATCCCACGAAAGGTTCGCATCCCTTGCTACATCGTGGTCATCGCCACTTTTGTCACGTTGGTGGAAATGCTGATGCAGGCCTATGCTCCTCCCCAACTCAACGAGGCCCTGGGCATCTTCATCCCCTTGATTGTGGTGAACTGCATCGTGCTGGGTCGGGCCGAGGCCTTTGCCTCCAAGCACAGCCTGCCCCGCTCCATCATGGATGCGCTGGGCATGGGAGCTGGCTTTACGCTGGCGCTCATGGCGCTGGGCGCCACCCGCGAGTTTATTGGCGGCGGCACCCTCTTCGAAATGCAGGTAGTCCCGAACTGGCCTGAATTCCTGTTGATGAAATTCGCCCCCGGCGCATTTGTTGTATTGGGCTTGTTCCTGGCCGGAATGAACTGGATCGGAATGCGCAAAGCCGCCAAAGAAGGCAAAGCCTACACTGTCCCTGCCGAACTCAGCTGCAGCCACTGCCGCCTCTGCGACCTCTCTGAAAAGGATTGAGAACTCCTCGTCCTGGAAAACGCACGCCTCCCGTTTTCCCGTTTCGGTGAACCATCTTGGGCACACGTTAAACTAAGGTTTGCAGCCAATAAGTTTCGGTGCTTCTGCAATAAAAGAGCGGGAGAAACTCCGTTCCTCCCGCTCTTTTAGATTACAGGCGTAGTTGATCAGTAGATATTCGTCGCCTCCGTTTCATCGACTGTCCGAGTGAGCTGATCACTGCTCAAGCTGACATTGAACCGCGTATCCCCGGTTTTCGCCGCCTCGACAACCACACGGTAGGTTGCCTTCTCTTTGGGGCCAAGAGATGGCAGCGGGGCGAATTTCACGGACCGACCCACCAAGGTGCCAATGGTCGGGCCGCTGGAGGAAACATAGTTCATACTATCTTCGAACGTGCCGGTGACCGTGATGTTGGTACCGGGCGCTGACCCCTGATTGGTGACCACGATAACGTAGGTTTCCTTAGCCCCAACCTCGATGGGGTCATCCAAGTCAATAACTTCCAGCAGAATGGCCGGAACGCCGGCGACCACCGTTTGAGCCGTGGCCGATACGGGGGCGGCACAGACGGCTGTCGCGGTCGCCACGTTGCGAACCGTGCCAATGCTGTCGGCCCGAAGCATCAGGCTGAGCGTCTTGCTCTGTCCCGGATCCAGCCGTTCCATCGTCCAGGTCACGCGCCCTCCTTGGAGCATGCCATTATCGCTGGCTTTAACAAGAGAGGTGCCGACTGGCAGGGGATCTTGAACCACCAGATTGGCGGCGGGTGCGTCCCCTCTGTTGGCGACCGTGATCACATAGTCAAGTGGCCGTCCCACGAACCGGTTGTCCGGTCCAGTCTTGGCGATAGTCAGCACCGGTTGCCGAACGATCGTGGAGGTCTCGGCCGAAGCCATCAGTCCCCCCTCGCCCGTGGCCTTGGCACTGTTGCGGAAGGTCCCGGTGCGATTGGCTTTGGCGACAAAGGTCAGTTCCCTGGACTCCCCGGCACCCAGCTGGCCGATGTCCATGGCTACACGGTTCTTGCCGTCGGTGGTCATCAACCCCTCGGGCAAGGTGTCCACTACCTGTACGTTCTGAGCGGAACCTGAACCCAGGTTGCTGACCACCAGGCGCACAGGGATGTCATCGCACAACAGCGCTTCAGCAGGCGCTGTCTTGACCAGATGCAGCTTCGGTTCCACCACATTGACCGTCAGACACAGGTTGGTCCGATACTCGACTTTGGCACAATGGGTCACCTCACCGGTTTTCTTGGCAACGCCGCTGACCCGAATGGTCTTGGTTTCCTCCCCGTCAATAGTCCCCACAGCCCAGCGAGCCTCGCCCTCGGCGCTGACCCGGGCCTGAGGTTGCGAGCCTTTCAGCTCGAACATGTCAGGCAGCTGATCGGTCACAACCACATCGTCCAACTTGCAATTGGTCAAATTGGTCACGTCGATGGTGTACTCGAAAGGTTGCCCAACCCGGATTTCGGCCGGCGAGATTTTTTCGAGCAGGATCACGCTGGTCTTGGTGTTCCCCGTCGGAAAGGCCATGGCCACATGCGTCTTGCCCGCTTTCCGGGTCACAATGGGACAGGCAGGTCCTTCCCCGATTGCTGCAGGCTTTGCCGGCGCTTCCCGTTGGAGGCAAGCACATCCGGACAAGACCAACCCCACCCAACATGCGACCACGACGGCTGTCCACTTCGTCCATTTCCCTTTCATCGATCTCTCCTCCCTTCTTTCCTGCTCTCATCCCAGGACCATCCCGGGAAAACAAGGTCAGACCAAGTTCCTCTCCACGTCCACCACCGATGCCTCGTCAGCTTCTAGCCGCTCTTCGTAGTATGAAAATACGATTCTTCCCGGAAATAGTCAATCACGTATCCCTTATGCCTGCATGTCAGCGGCAGTAACCAGGTTGAAGTCCCGCGCCTCGGGCATTCTGTTATGGTAACGCGTGACGGGGCTAGGGACCGACGCAACCACTGCACCGGTTTGACCATAAACACCCGTTGGAACGTGCAACAAGGGGGAGGTTCCATGCTAGACAACAGGACATTGGGCTTGCCGTCCGCGTCCAGCGCACTTGGCCTATACACTTTCAAGCTCAGCGCCGACCGGTTTCATAAAACAGTTGAGCATAACCGAAGGCCCTGCTATTGGGTGATGCTGATGACCCTGGCGATGCTTGTTGGCTGTCGAACTTCTAGCCTCCAACCGGGAGAAAGAGGGGCCGAGGTCACGGCCGTGACAAGTTCGGGGCATTTCGGCAACCTCGTCACCCGGGAAGGGCCACCTGCAATCGTGGTGTTCCTACAGCCGGGATGCGGCCATTGTGGCCGCCTCAAGAAAAACCTTCCCTCCATCGCGGCCCAATATCCGGACAACGTCCGCTTTCTCACGGTCAACACCGACAACCAATCCGCTCTCAGCGCACAGTATGAAATCCGAGCCGTGCCAACGCTTCTTCTCCTGCATCGGAGCGAGGAGTTCGATCGCCTGGTGGGGAACCGGCCTTCAATCCTGCTGCACAGACGCATTCGGGCATTTTTAAAAAAGACCGCGCCGGGACGGTGAACCAGCGACCAGTCCAACAAAAAAAAGCCGGTGCAGAGATTCTGCACCGGCATGCGGATGACAAAGGTTGGTAAAAGAGTTTACTTACCGCTGATGGCACCGTGGCTACGGAACATGCGAGTGTGGGAGAATTCGCCGAGACGATGCCCGACCATATTCTCGGTCACGAACACATTCACGAAGCTCTTGCCATTGTGAACACCGAAGGTATGCCCCACGAAATCGGGCATGATCATGGACCGGCGCGACCAGGTCTTGATGACGTTCTTACGCCCGGACCGGTTGAGGATTTCCACCTTCTTGCCCAGATGCTCGTCGACAAACGGGCCTTTTTTGATTGACCGGCTCATTACTTCTTCCTCCGTTCCACAATGAACTTGGACGAACCCTTCTTCTTGCTGCGGGTACGGAACCCCTTGGCCAGCTGGCCCCAGGGAGAAACCGGGTGGCTGCCACCGCTGCTGCGGCCTTCACCACCACCCATCGGATGGTCGACCGGGTTCATGGCCACACCGCGGGAATGCGGGCGTTTGCCCTTATAACGTTTTTTGCCAGCCTTGCCGAGACTGATCTGCGCATGCTCGCTGTTGCCAACCTGACCAATGGTGGCCCGGCAACTCAAGTTAACCATGCGCACTTCGTCGCTGGGGAGTTTGACCAGGGCGTAGTTGCCCTCTTTAGCCCGCAGCTGCGCGGTTTGACCGGCGCTGCGCACCATGGCCGCGCCCCGCCCCGGAACCAGCTCGACGCAATGGATGCCCAGACCGACGGGGATGTCAGCCAGCTTCATCGCGTTGCCCGGCTTGAACTCGGCGCCTTTTCCGCTCATGATGTCATCGCCCACCTTCACGCCGGCGGGCGCCAGGATGTAGCGCTTTTCACCGTCCGCGTAATGGAGCAGAGCAATCAGGGCGCTGCGGTTGGGATCGTATTCAATGTGGGCGACCTTCGCAGGCACCCCATCCTTGTCCCGGCGGAAGTCGATCTGACGGTAGCGGCGCTTGTTGC
>JBFJXC010000122.1:0-9458 GCA_041623325.1 Lentisphaeria bacterium
CCCGGGCGGCAAGACCGACGCCCTGGTCCAGACCGTGATCACCTGGGAGGGCAACATCAAGACCCGCGGAGTGGATACCGACCAGATCAAGGCCGCCATCGTGGCCACCGAGCACATGCTCAACATCATTAGCAACCGCGGGGTTGCTCCGGCGGCAGGACCTTGTGGTCAGTAAGGCATTTGACGCCATGTAAAGGGGTGGTATTCTAGCGCGATACCCCAAGACTGGGCTTGTGAATCATTTCGACATGTACGAGGAGAAGTAAGATGGGTCAGAACTATTTCAACACCTTGCCGCTGCGCATTCAGCTGGAAGAGCTGGGCCAGTGTCGGTTTATGGACTCGGATGAGTTCGACGGCGTGGAGGCTCTCAAGGGCAAGAAGATCGTGATCGTGGGCTGCGGTGCCCAAGGGCTGAACCAGGGCCTGAACCTGCGGGACAGCGGCTTGGATGTGTCCTACGCCCTGCGCGAGGCGGCCATCGCCGAAAAGCGCCAGTCCTGGAAGAACGCCACGGACAACGGCTTTGTGGTCGGCACCTACAAGGAGCTGATTCCCTCGGCGGACCTGGTGATCAACCTGGCCCCGGACAAGCAGCATACCAACGTGGTCGAGTCGGTCATGCCTCTGATGAAGAAAGGCGCCTGCCTGTCCTATTCGCACGGTTTCAACATCGTGGAGGAAGGCATGCGGATCCGCCCGGACCTGACCGTGGTCATGGTGGCCCCCAAGTCGCCTGGAACCGAGGTGCGCGAGGAATATAAGCGCGGCTTTGGCGTGCCGACCCTGATCGCGGTGCACCGCGAGAACGACCCCAACGGCGACGGCTGGGACATCGCCAAGGCCTACGCCTGCGGCACGGGCGGCGACCGGGCCGGCGTGCTGCAGTCCTCCTTCGTGGCCGAAGTCAAGTCCGACCTGATGGGCGAGCAGACCATTCTCTGCGGCATGCTGCAGGCAGGCTCCATCCTCTGCTACAACAAGATGGTCGAGAAGGGCATCGACTCCGGCTATGCCTCCAAGCTGATTCAGTACGGTTGGGAGACCATCACCGAAGCCCTCAAGCACGGCGGCATCACCAACATGATGGACCGTCTGTCCAACCCCGCCAAGATCAAGGCCTTTGGGCTGGCCGAGCAGATGAAGGCCATTCTGGCCCCCCTGTTCGAAAAGCACATGGACGACATTATGTCCGGACAATTCTCCAAGACCATGATGCAGGACTGGGCCAACAACGATGCCAACCTGCTGAAATGGCGGGCCGAGACGGCGCAAACCGCCTTTGAGAAGGCCGCCAACACCCAAGCCGAGATCGGCGAGCAGGAGTATTTCGACCACGGCATCCTGATGGTCGCCATGGTCAAGGCCGGGGTCGAACTGGCCTTCGACACCATGGTGTCCGCCGGCATCAAGGAGGAATCCGCCTACTACGAATCCCTCCACGAAGTGCCCCTGATTGCCAACACGATCGCCCGCAAGAAGCTCTACGAGATGAACGTGGTCATCTCCGACACGGCCGAATACGGTTGCTATCTGTTCGCCAACGCGGCCGTGCCCATGCTCGAGCAGTTCATGAAGGGCATCGACACGGACGTGATCGGCAAGGGCCTGAAGCTCAAGGACAATGGCGTGGACAATGTCCAGCTGATCAAGACCAACGAGGCGATCCGCTTCACCGGCGTCGAGATGATCGGCGAAGAGCTGCGCTCCTACATGAGCGCCATGAAGGCGATCCTCTAGGCGGACGAGCCCACTGTCGAGAGGAAGCCCCCTACCGGGCTTCCTCTTTTTTTTGGGGGGGGCGCATGGCCCGCGAGTTTGCCAAACCACAAGGAAAAAGCCAGTGAAAAAGCCCATCGTCGTCTTCATCGCCGGCGAACGCCAGCACGCGGGCAAAACCGTCACCAGCCTGGGGCTGATCTCGGCCCTGTGCAAGTTGATCGACCCCAAGGAGATCGGGTATTTCAAGCCGGTTGGCCAGGAGATGGTCAAACTGGCTTCGGGTGAGCGCATCGACAAGGATGTGCGCATCGTGCAGGAGTTTACCCGGCTGGAGATGCCCGACCTGAGCATTCTGTCTCCGGTCCGGGTGGTCGACGGCGTCACCCGGGATTATATCGCCTGCGACAATCCGCGCCAGCGCACGGCCGCCTACGAGATGGCGATCCGGCAAACCATGGATCACTTGTCGCACAAGCGGCTGATCATCGCCGAAGGCACGGGGCATCCGGGGGTGGGGTCGGTGGTCGGGCTGTCCAACGCCCGGGTTGCCAACCTGCTTGGGGCTCGCATCCTGTATCTGGTCGGCGGCGGCATCGGCAAGCCGCTGGACGAGCTGGAAGTGGATCTGTCCTACTTTTCCCACAAGCACTGCCAAGTGGCCGGCATTCTGTTCAACAAGGTCATTCCCGAGAAAATCGAGATGATGAAGCAGGTGCTGAGCGAACAGGCCATCACCCGAATCTTTCCGGAATGGAATCCGGCGCTGCGGGTGTTTGGGTACATGCCGCAGGTGAAGTATTTGAACAATCCGTCCATGGGGCTGATAGGCGACAGCTTCAAGCGGTCCGATATCTTCAACGAACAAAACCAGCCGTTGTGGCAGCTTCCTTGCCGAAAGGTGAAGGTGGTCACCCAGGGATCCGAGTCGTTTGTAGCCAGCGAGCACCTGCGGCCTTTGGACATTGCGGTCCTGGGGGCCGGCTCCCATCGGCGCCTGCGCCGGATCATCGATTTCAACCACTCGCTTCGCGACCAGCATCTCGGCGGCATCATTCTGACCTGCTCCAATGAGCGAATGCCGGATTCCACGGCCGTGGCCATGATCCAAGAGAGCGGCATCCCCACCATCGCGGTTCCAGAAGATGCCGGGGCCGTGGACCAGATCCTCTACAAGGCCTTCAAAAACACCAAGCTGCAGCTGTATGACCGGCAGAAGCACCAGACCATCGAAACCCTCTTCGCCGACCACTTCCTGGCCGAACGCTTCATCCGATCCCTCGGCCTTTGAAGCGGATCGCCAGCCCGCTCTATAAGTCACATTTATTTCGCAGTTCAAGTGCGAAATGTGAGTCTCAAGACACAACGGTTCCAGCCAGACGGCCATCGCCTCGGCTTGACTTGCAATTATCTGCAATTACACTTGAAGCGGCACGTGCCGCGGAATGAAGCAGACCTGGTAGCGAAAAAGGAGCCGCCATGAACGTCAGATTGTGTTTCCTTGTGCTGGCCCTCTCTGTGAGCGCGGGGGGCTTTGCCGCCGATGCGCCTGCGTCAGGCTACCGCGAGTGGAAAACGTCCATGGCCGACCTCAAAAAGGATCCGTCCCTGGTACGGCTTTACACCTTCGAAGAGAAATACGGCCACGTTCTCCGCAATGAGGCCCGCACGGAGGAACGCGGATACGGCGATCTGGATGTGATCTCCCGCTCGCCCTATGGGCAGTCCCGGGAGCGCTACTACACGGAATGGAACCCGGCCCACCAGCGTCCCAAGCTCTTCCCGCAGTGGGTGGAGGGGCGCTGGCCCGGCAAAGGCGCTCTGAGCAGCGGACGGACCACCCGCAATGTGGCGCGTTCCCGTTTCAGCGGCACCGAGGATGGCATCTTCACCATCGCGGCCTGGGTTCGTCTCTACGGGGAAGGCGGCACGACGCCGCTGCTGACCAACCACACGGGGTACCATCCGACGCTGCACAAAGCCAGCCGCAACTCCGGTTGGACCATTTCCTACCAGAAATCCGGCCAGGAACCCGCCGGTGCCATAACCTTCAAGATCGGCATGACCACACAGTTCCGCACGGTGACCGCCGCGGACTTCAGCGCCAAGGCCTGGCATTACCTGGTCTGTCTGTACGACGGCAAGGAGATTCGGATCTACATCGACGGCAAGCTGGGCGGCCGCGCCCCCTGCCCCGGAGTCTACAAACATCCCCTGCGGGCCCGTGCCGATTCCAGAAGCATGTCCGAATATGATCTGTTCGGCTTCGATATCGGAGGCAGCCCGGCCAATGAACGGTTCGACGTGGACGAGATCGCCATCTACGAGCGGGCGCTTCCGGCGGAAGAGATTCAAAGGGTTTATGAGACGTTTCGGCCCCGGACCAGTCTTGCGGAGCAGCAGGCCCGTTTCAGTGCCCAGTTGACATCCCGGACCCAGCTGGACGCGATCCGGATGACCATCCCCAGCGACACCTATGGCATCTTCTCCCGCGGCCAGGCGATCCCCATCACCTTCAGCGTCCCTGCGGCAGCCGGCTTGAGCGGTCCGCTGCAGGCCAAGGTGCAGATAAAGGATTTGAGAGGACAGGTGATGCTCGACCGGACCCTGCCGTTGCAGGGGGGAGATCAAACCGCCATGGCAACGACCGAATTCGCGACCGACGTCTGCGGCCTCTACTGGATCGATCTGTCGCTGGCCGATGCCACGGGACAGGTGATCAAACGGATTCCGGAGGAATACTGCGTGTCCGTCAGCGTTCCCCTGCCGGCGGCGAAGGATGTGCCCTTGAGCGCACCGCTGCTGTCCCACAACGCCACCCTTTATCCGGAGCGGGCCCTGCAGGGCATCCGCGTGGACCGCGACATCCGCAGCCCGGGGGGTACCTGGCCGGCCAAAGACCAGGTGCGTCCCGATTACCTCGAGGAACTCTTTGACTGGAAGCGCGGAAAGGATTTTAAGCTGCTCTATACCATTCACCTCAAATTCCCCTCCTGGGCGGAGAGAGCGCCGGGAAAAAAATATGTGCTCAAGGACATGTCGATCTGGGCCGAATACTGCCGCAAACTCCACGAGATCTACGGCGACATGGTCTACGCCTGGGAGATCGAAAACGAACCCAATGCCAGCCATGCCGATGTGCCGCCGGAGGAGTACGTGGAATTCCTGAAAGTCTCCTACAAGGCGTTCAAGGAAGTCGATCCCGACGCCATCGTGGTCGGCGGCGCCGGTTGCCCCGGATACCTGAACTACTACGACAAGGTCTTCAAGGCGGGGGGGGCCAAATACTTCGACGTGCTGTCGCTGCACAACTATTGCACCTTCCCCATCAAGACCTTCAAAGAGGAACAGCGCATTCAAAAGGCCAAGGAGCTGCTGATGAAATACCGCGGCGAACTGGTCCCCATCTGGAACAGCGAAAGCGGCTTTCAGAACATCGTTCGCGGGGCCGACGGCCGCCCGCTCATGGAAGATGTGATGATGCGCCGCTATCCCCGCACACGCCAGAAGGACGGGGTGGCCGTGCTCCCGCTCTACATGCCGACGCTGACCGAACGCCAGCGAGCCGATTGGCAGATTCAGGCGATCCTCCTTGACCTGGCCGCCGGCTGCGAGAAGTACACGCTTCTGGCCAGCAGTCACTGCTACTCGCCGGACTTCAACAGCTCACGCTGGCAACCCACCCTGCTAGCACCGGCACTGGCCGCGCTGCAGTCGGTACTGATCCCCAGCCGATCCGTCGAGGAACTGCCGCTGAGTTCGGCGGCCGACGCCGGAGTCATCATCACCGACCAGCAGGGCCAACGCACCGCGGTGCTCTTCTCGGACAAGACGCCGACCCTGTCCTTCAAGGTGGCCAAGAGCGGCGTTTATCGGGGCATGGACGTGGACGGCAATCCCAAGATCTGGCAGGTTGGCGCGGACCGTATTCTCACCGCTCAACTCTCCCCGTCTCCCTGTTACATCTTTGGTGTTTCTCCAACGTTCCAGCAGGTCCGCTTTCTCACGGTCGGCGATGTGCCGGAGGTTCTGCCGGAAAGCGGCATGATGACCGGCAAGCTGACGATCCGCAATCCGCTGACCACACGGCTCCAAGCCGATCTGGTTCCGCAACCGCCGGCGGGCTGCACCCTCACCGGGGCAACTCGAATCGACCTGGCGCCGGGCGAGCAGCAGACGCTGTCGTTCACGCTGGACGGCCGAAGCCTGAAACGACGCACGTACAGCCTGGGCTATGTGCTGGAGAATCAGGAAACCGAATTGGGCCGAGTGGACTACACCTTCGAGTCCGAAGGGGTCGTCCAACTCATCGGTGAACTGAAATCGCCCCCGGCCGACTGGTGGCGGAACCTCAAAGCGGAAAACGCGGCCGAAACGGTGAACGTGGTCCATGGCGCGCCGGTTCCCGGCGTGCCCTGGGCGCCCCAATGGCGGGGCCCGGAGGATCTGTCTTTCTCCACCCGCATGGGCTGGACCCGCGACGGCGAGATTCTCATCCGCCTGGATGTGCGCGACAACATCCTCATGCCCAGCCCCAACAACCAGACCTTCCGTTCCTTCCTCTATGATGGCGTCGAGCTGTTTATCGACACCCGCAGCAAACGCAGCAACCTCATAGGGCCGGGCGCCGATCAGATCCTGATCATCCCCAACGCCGCGGAAGAGGTGAAGGAGTGCGTGGTCTGGTACGGCGGCAAGAATCAGACCCACGCCGTCGAGGCCACGGCGACCGGCGCCCGCAGCGCCGATGGCTACTGGTTGGACATCCGCCTGCGTCCGGTCGACGGCTCGGACTTCAGGCTCCGCATGGGCAGCCAGTTCACCTTCGACCTGCTGGTGGACGACACCGACGACGAAGCCGCGCGGCGCAAGGTGGCCATGACCCTGCACGGCGAGTTCAACAACGCCGCCGATCCCTCGAAATGGGGACGCTATGAACTGGGGAAAACCCGGTAACTCGTGGGTGGCTTGGGGTCACGCCTACGAATGGGTGGCTTGGGGTCACGCCTACGAATTAGACTTTTTGACCGCAAGATCCTATGGGATCGGCCACGGCCAGGCCGATGCGCTGCTGCAAACGGCGGCCCACGTTGAGGAAGAGATACAGATGCCCGGACGTCTGCAGCAAGCAAGGATCGCAGATACGAAAGTTGTCGTCTCCGGCGGCGTCATGAGGCATGAGCATTCCCAAGCAGGTCGCCCGATCGAGCTCCGAATCGACCCGATAGAGGTACAGATCGGAGACGGGATCGTAAAAAGGGCGGTCGTCCCGATTGGCGAAGCAGATCAGGTACTGCTGGGCGTTCCATTCGAACAAGGCGCCGGGCCCCATCTGGCTTGTTCCTGACGGGGGCCTGATGAATGGCCGGCGGTCCGGCTCCCAGCGGCGGCCATCCTTGGACCAGGCGATGTAGATGTTCCGGGTACCTTGGTGGTTTCCCATGAGAAGCATGACATACGGCCCTTTCCCGCCTGGGGTTTGATGCCGGAACACGCGTGCGTAGGAGGCTTCCGTCAGCCCGGGTTCGAACATCGTGGTGTCCACCGCCTTGCCGCCGTACTTGAATTGGATGCCATCCCGGGATACCGCAAAGTGGGTGGTGTCGTTCTCTCCGTGATAGTAGAGAAAGACGAGTTGTTCCTCCGGATTCCAAAGCGCGTGGGGACTGCTGACGTGGCTGACGCGATGGTGGGGGGGCCAGTCGCAAGCGATGATGGGATTGCCGTCGTATTCATGCCACGGTTTCTCAGGATCGTCCGAGTAGGCCAGGCAAATGCCGCCGGGCTCATCATGGGGGGCGTAGTACATGTAGTAGCGTGCCAGCGGTCGGCTGATCCGTCCAGGCCCAGTCTCGATAACGCTGGGGTGGATGATGTCTGGGTGGGGACTGTATCGGAGGTGTTCTGGGTTGAGAATCACTCCGAGGTAGCGGAAGGCAGGCACCGTACCAGGTGCAACGGAGTCCTCCAGAGGATTTGCGGCTTCCCTGTCAAGTATCGCCATATCGCTCGATTGCCTTGTGCGGACGCTTGCTGACGGAGCGTTGGGAACCAACGCTCGGACCGGTCACTTCGCCTCGGTGAGTGCAGGGTGGCTGAGCGTGACGGTGTTGTCGGCCAGACTGCCTAGGAAAAAGCGGATTGAACGCGGTTTGCCCTGGTCGTGGCTTCCCATTTCAGGTTTCAGTCGGCACCGGTAAACGCTCTGTTCGGGAGATATGTCCAGGGTGGTGGAGGCATAGCGTGTCCAGGGTGGCTGACTGAGCACATAGATCACGGTCAGCGTTCCCGGGGCCTTCGCCGTCAATCCGAACGTCAGCTCGTACTCTTTTCCGGGTTCCAAGGCGACTTCCCTGATCAGCTGGATCTGGTCGGGTTTAACCGGCGCTTCGTAGTCGGGAATCACCACGCGAAGCTGGTCCTCTTCCCAAGTTGACTGGGTCTTGATCCTGCCGGGATGCCAGAATTGCCACCCATTTGCCCGGCTAAGCCCGCCCGGTCCGAACGCATTGCCGGTGGGGACGGCTGACGGTGCCTGATCGTCGGCATCCGTCTGCGGCGTTTCCTGGTAGTGTCGCTTGAAAAGCGCGAAAAGTTCGGTGGCGTAGCCCGCCATTCCCTGATCGTTCGGGTGCCATTTCACCCCGTGTGACGCGCCTGTGCCGCTACAGCTCGGATCCAGGGCGTATTTTTCCACGGAGGCGAAGGGAATCTTCTGCTGCAGGCAGACTTCCCGCTGGATGCGCTCCACATCCGCCGTCCAGCCCGTGTAGGAGGGATTGCTCAGTTGGGGATTCCAGACCCCAGTGCACAGGATCAGCGGGCGCGGCTTGAGAGCCAGCAGGGCCTTCAGAAGCTCTTCGTAATCGTCTCGAGTTTTGCGGTGGGATCCGGCCGGTTTGGCATGTTCGCCTAGCTGGACCACTACCAGGTGGGGCTTGTAGGCCGCCGCCGCGGCCAATCCGCTCAGAGCGCCGACCGAATCGTGCCCTTTGCCGAAAAACACCCGGATCTTGCGATCGGGCAGTTCTTTGGCAATGTTGGCGGCCAACAGGTGGGCGTAGTCCTTGTCCTCCGAGCTGGCCGCCATGCCGGCGATATGATCCCATCCGAGCTTTTCGATCGTGGTCTTGTTGAAGTCGTGTCGCGTGATACTGTCGCCGATGTAGTAGATGCGATAGTCATCCTGATGAGGGACAAACCCCTGGATTGAACTGATGTTCTCCACATGGGAAAGGGCCTCGCTGCCGATGTCCAATCGCTCCGCGGCCCATGCCCCGGCGGCGACTAGACCGGTGGCCAACGCCCCCACAACCAACTGTTTGATTCTCATCGTACTACTCCTTGTCTAGGTCGTTGCGTTGAAAGTAGTTCAGCAACAGCTGCTTTCGGACCGTGTTGCTTTTGGCTTGCATATCCTCTTTGACCGGGCCGTGTTCGAGGCTCCAGCCATGGTATTCCCTGAAGGCGTGGTACGTCCAGTCCCAACCGTTTTCCTCGAATATCTCAATCGCGTCCCGCAACCACCTTTCCGCTCCGGGCGCCCAGCGGATGGCGCTGAACTCGCCAATATAGATCGGGACCCGGTGCGTTTTCTGAAAATCAATCACCGGCTGCAGCTCCCGGCGCAGCGCCTCCTGGTCCCACTTCTTCCCGCCGATCACGCCGGGGTAGGCGATTCCGTCCGGATGTCCCAGCACCCCCTGGTGGGTGAATTGGCTGGGAGCGTAGAAGTGGAC
>JBFJXC010000123.1:0-9392 GCA_041623325.1 Lentisphaeria bacterium
GCACCTCGGCGTGGCGCCGGCCTCCCGGCAGAATCGCCTCCAGCCCCGCCCCCAGATTCTGCGCGGTGGCCTCGTGCTGGAGATACTCCCCGTAGACCTCACGGTCCGCCACCAGGTTGACGATGGTGAAATACTTGAGTTTGACCAGAAGCCTGGCCATCCAGTAGGTCAGCTGGTTGAGCCTGTAGCCCACGACCAGCGGCAGCCCTAGGATCGCCGCCTCCATGGTCACCGTTCCGCTGGCCGCGATTCCAGCCCCCGCCCGCTGCATCCATTCGGTGGTCCGGCCTCGCACCACGTCCACCGGCAAACCAGTCCCGGCCACCAAGTCCGCCAGCCTGGCCTCCGCCAAATCGGCCACGCTGCCGTTGGGCATGGACAAAACGAAACGCAGACGCGGATTGCGGCCATGCAGCCACAGCGCGGTCTCGACCATGACCGGCAGCAAGCTGCTCACCTCGTTCTTGCGGCTGCCGGGCAGCAGCAGAATGGTCCGCTCATCCCGCTGCAAAGCCGGATCCCGCACTTCGGCCATGATCTCCAGGAGCGGATGGCCGACGAATTCAACGTCCAGCCCGGTGCCGGCATAGACGGCGGGCTCGAAGGGAAAGATCACCAGCATTTTGTCGACCCAGGCGGCCAGTTTGGGAATGCGGCGTTTACCCCAGGCCCACACCTGAGGGCTGACGTAGTAGACCACTTTGATGCCCAGGCGGTGAAGTTGTTTGGCCAACCGGAGGTTGAAGCCTGGATAGTCAATCAGCACGACGGCATCCGGCCGCTCGGCGGCGGCCCGGTCTACCAGCATGCGGAAGATGGCGCGGAACTCGCCGATGTGCTTGAGCACCTCCACCAGCCCCACCACCGCCAGATCCGTGGAATCCACCATCAGGTCGACTCCCGCCTGGCCCATGGCCTCCCCGCCCATGCCCCGAACCGTCAGCTCCGGCTGCAGCGCCTTCAACTCCAGGGCTAGGCGCGCCCCGTACAGGTCGCCGGACTTCTCCCCGGCCATGATCCAGACTGTCTTTGCGGTGTTCAATATTGGGATGGTCCGTTGTTAGTCGTCATCGCGTTCGTAGTCAGTAGCGTGAAACCCTCGATCACGATTGCGATAACGAGGGGGATCACGAGTATGGCTTAATCAATAAACCAGTTGTCAAGGAGGCGGGCGCGTCCGAAATAGGCGGCCACGGCCAGCAAGGCGGGGGGCCGGACCGGCTCGACGGGGCGCAGATCCGTGCGCGAAACCAGCTCCACGTAGTCGACCGTGCCGCCGGCGGCCACGATCTGGTCCACCACCCGCTGGCGAAGCGGTACACTGGCGCGCTCCCCGGCCGCGTAGGCCGCTTGGGCGGCCCGCAGGCCGCGCTGGATAGACAGGGCATTGAGCCGATCCTCCGGCTCCAGATACTTGTTGCGCGAACTCATGGCCAGCCCGTCCGATTCGCGCACGATCGGGGCTCCGACAATCTCCACGGGCATGTTCAGGTCCCGAACCATGCGCTCGATCACCAGCAGCTGCTGGGCATCCTTGCGCCCGAAGATGGCCACCTGCGGGCAGACCGCATGGAAAAGCTTGGCCACCACCGTGGTCACCCCCCTGAAGTGGCTGGGCCGTGTAGCCCCGCAAAGCGGCCGGGACAGCCGTTCCTCCACCACCCAGGTCGAGGCGTCGGCCGGATACATCTCGGACACCTCCGGAGCAAAGATGGCCTGGATCCCCTCCTGCTCGCACAGCTGGCGGTCACGTTCAAAATCCCGAGGGTAGGTGTCGAAATCCTCGTTGGGGCCGAACTGGCTGGGATTGACGAAAATGCTGACCACCACCACGTCGGCCTGCCGGCCAGCCAGGCGCATCAGGCTCATATGCCCTTCGTGCAGATACCCCATGGTGGGAACCAAAGCGATCCGTTTGCCTGCGCCGCGCCAAGCCTGGGCCTGCGCCTGCATCTCACCAATTTTCCGGATCACCTTCATTTGAACGAATTCTCCTCACCCGGAAAGGTCCCCTGGCGCACTTCGTCGCGGTATTGGGCGAAAGCCTGGCGCATGGCCGCGCCCAAATCGGCGTAGCGTTTGGCGTGGCGTGGCTTGAAGTCGCCCAGGCCGAGCAGGTCGTGCACCACCTGGATTTGGCCGCTGCAGCCGGGCCCGGCCCCGATGCCGATGGTGGGGATGTGCAGCAACTCGGTGATTTCCTGGCTAAGGGCCGACGGCATGCCCTCCAGAACAATGGCAAAGGCGCCGGCTTCCTGCACCGCCAGGGCGTCCGCCCGCAGGGCGTCCGCCTCGTAAGCCTTCCGTCCATGCACCCGGTATCCCCCCTCGGCCAGTACCGACTGCGGCATGATGCCGATGTGCCCCATCACCGGAATCCCCGCCGAAACCAGACGCTTGATGGTCGCGGCCATCTGCCGCCCCCCCTCCAGCTTGACCGCGTCAACCCCGGCTTCCTGCAAGAAGCGCCCCGCATTGCGAAGGGCCTCCTCCGCACTGATCTGATAGGTCAGAAACGGCATGTCCCCAACCACCAGGGCCCGCGTGTTGCCGCGGACCACGGCGGCGGCATGATGCAGCACCTGCTCCAGCGTCACTGGAATCGTCGTGGAATAGCCCAGCATGGTCATGCCCAGCGAGTCCCCCACCAATATCACCTGCACGCCGTTCTCATCGGCCAGCTTGGCCGTGTAGGCATCGTAGGCGGTCAACGCCACGATCTTCTCACCTTTGCCGGCCAGCGTTTGCAGCTGCCGAATCCCGATCTTGTCTGGAAGCGAACCCATTGCCTGGCCCAATCGTCTCAATCAATGCCACCCAACCCGTCTCCCCGGTACACTACAAAGCTGTGAATATACAAATTTAAAGGGGAATCTTCAATAAGCCCCGCCCGCCTTCTTGCCTGGCACCGACCTCTCAATGGCTTTTCAGTGGTGCCAGACCCAGATCCCGGCGGCGGCGATTGACCAGCTGCCACAGGGCCGGATCCCGGCAGAGGTCCTTGATGAAGCGCCCAGTGCTCAGGCCGCAGAAGGTCGCCGCCTCGCTGACCCTGAACTCGACAGCCGCCAGCACATCCAGGACAGCGGCCGACCAGCGCGGGTAGGCGGCGTTGCCCAGACCCGGAGGCTTGGACCAGGGCCAGCTTTCCGGGGGAGGCTCTCGCCACTGCAAGGCGATCTCCAGGCGTAGCAGACGGAGGGCCTCCTGGCGATTTTGCGCCTGGGAGCGGGTCTTGTCGGAAGCTGCGAAGAGGCCGCTGGCCAAGTGGGTGACCCGAATGGCCGAGTCGGTCACGTTGCGCTTCTGACCACCGCGGCCACTGCCGCGAAAGCGATCGGTGCGGCAGTGGGCCAGCAGCTCCTCATCGGACAGGGCCAGCAGCTGGTCGCGGGCGGGGGCGGCAGGATCGGAGGCGGTCATGGGCCTACTTCCCTCGCAAGGCATCGGTCAGCTGCTGATAGTGGAACAGCCGATGGAAGGGAAGCAGTCCGGCCAGAGCACGGGAGGTGATACGAATGCCGGTCTCCTCCAGAATGGCCACCGGGTTCAGCCCCCCAATCACCACGGCCCCGGAGCAGCCCGCCCGCACAGGTATGTTGTACAGCGCCTGGCCCGGCTGCCCCACTTTCAGAAACGCCCCCAGTCCGATTCGATCCAGCTGCACGGCCAGGTTGACCACCGCCTCGTAGCTCTCCGCCGGCACCTCGCGGAAGCCGGCGCCGATCCGGCCGTTGCCGCTGGTGATGGCCCCCACATAGTCGGTCATGCCCCCGCGGATGAACAGCTCGAGCGGATCGATGCTGGTGCCGTCGTAGGTGATCAGCTCCGCGAAGCGCACGGGAATGGCTTTGTGCAACTCAAGAAGGCCGCAGAACAGGGAGCGCACCGGAATGCCGTGTTTGAGCAGCACCCCGTTCAGGGTGATGGAACAGACCGTGCAGAACCCCAGCATGCCCTTCGGAACCGTCAGGTCGCCGAGGCGCTCGCCCGGCTCCAGCAGCGCCACCAGCGTGCCCATGGCGTACCCCTGCCGGAACACCTCCTGCACTTTATCCAGTCGGGAGCCAAGCTGCTCTGGCGTCAGCAACGTGGTGTTGACCACCACGCTTCCCGAGCGCGTGGCCAGATCAAAGTCCATCCGGTAGGTCATCTGGTCGATCCGGGCCGACATGTACCCCACCCGCTGCAACAGACTGCCAGCCCCGAATTCCTCCATCCCCTTGCCCGTGATCCGGCGGCCGACCCGCCCCACGCACTCGGTCAGGCCCTCTTCGTCCAATTCCTGCAAATAAAGCCGTACCGTCCGCTCGCTGACTTCCCGCCCGGCATCCTGCAAGGCGGCGGCAATTTTGCCGCTGCTGACGGGCCCGGCGGCCGACCGCAGCACCTCCAGAATGGCCAGGCGCTTGCGGTGTTTCTTGCTGTCTGAACTCATGCTGACTTGCTCCTTGAATCTGCACAGAACCGTAGCGCCCCCTGCCCGCTTGTCAACACCCCGCGGCGGCCGTTTCGGCCACCATGCGGTAATATTGCCGCAGCCGCCCCCCGAACCCAGGCGCCAGACGGCGTACGCGTTGGCAGCAACCCCGGAAAGCGGCTGGAAAACCGCCAACCGAACGGCATCTTATTGCCGTTTCACCCGGCAGAACCTGCCGCAACGAGTGCCGCGCCAAGCCGTGCGGCAGAGCCGCCAACCAGGAGAGCAAGAGAATGATCGAGTGGCCAAAAACGAACGACGCCTTGGGCACCGTAAACCGGGGCAACGCCTGCGAATCGGGTCTGTGCACCCTGTGCCGGGCGGACTGCAAGGGCAAATGCGAAACCTGGCTCAGCTGCCTGGTTGGCCGGAAGCTTCTGTACCCCCGCGACTATCCGACCACCACGGCGGGGTCGGCCAATGTCACCTCTCTGGGCGTGGGCTACCAGTCCCTGCGCATCCAGGGCTACGCCTACGGGGCCCACGGGCTGGCCGAGGGACTGACCAACGACCCCGACGACTGCGTCTTCCCCAACGTGAGCATCGGGACCAGCTTCGGCCGAGACGTGACCACCAAGTGCCGCCTGCCCATCATGACCGGGGCGCTGGGCTCCACCTTCATCGCCGCCCACTATTGGGACAGCTTTGCCGCAGGGGCTGCCTTGTGCGGCATTCCGATCGTGGTCGGTGAGAACGTGGTGGGCGTGGATCGCCAGAGCCAGATGGCTGGCGGACGCATTCAGTCCGCTCCGGAGCTGGACCGGCGCATCAAGGTCTTCAAGCGCTACTACGACGGCTACGGCGCGATCATCGTGCAGATGAATGTGGAGGACACCCGCAACGGCGTGGCCGAGTACCTCGTCGAGAAATACGGCGACGACATCATCCTGGAGCTGAAGTGGGGCCAGGGCGCCAAGGACATCGGCGGCGAGATCCAGGTCAAGAGCCTGGAGTATGCCAAATTCCTGAAGGACCGCGGCTATGTGGTCGACCCCAACCCTTACGACCCCACCGTGCAGCGGGCCTTCGAAAACCACGCCATCACCAGCTTCGCCCGCCACAGCCGCCTGGGCGGCACCAACCTGGACTCGGCCGAGCAGGTGCGGGTGAGCTTCATGGAGTCCGTGGCCTACCTGCGCAAGCTGGGCTTCAAGCGCCTCAGCCTGAAGACGGGCGCCTACGGCATGGAGGCCCTGGCCATGGCCATTCGCTTCTCGGCCGACGCCAAGCTTGACCTGCTGACCATCGACGGCGCCGGCGGCGGCACCGGCATGAGCCCGTGGAACATGATGGACCATTGGGGCGTGCCTTCCCTTTCCCTGCACGCCAAGGCCTACGAGTACTGCAAGGTGCTGAGCGATCGCGGCATCCAGGTGCCGGACATCTCTTTCGCCGGCGGCTTCGCCCGCGAAGACCACCTCTTCAAGGCCCTCGCCCTGGGCGCACCGTTTGCCAAGCTGGTGTGCATGGGCCGCGCCCCCATGATCCCGGGCTATTTGGGTAGCAACATCCAGGGCGTCTTCCAACCCGAGAAACGGGCCGACGTGCACGGCCACTGGGAGGAGCTGCCGCCGAGCGTCAAGCAGATCGGCACCTATCCCGAAGAGATCTTCGCCGGTTGGGAGGCGGTCAAGAACAAGGTAGGCGCCGACGAAATGAAGCACGTGCCCTTCGGCGCGGTGGCCATGTACGGCTACTGCGACAAGCTGGGCTGCGGCCTCCAGCAGTTCATGGCTGGCGCCCGCAAATTCGATCTGGCCAGCATACGCCGCGAGGACCTGATGGCTGCCAACCGGGAGACCGCTGCGGAAACCGGCCTGGCCTACATGACCGAGGCCCTGGACGAGCGGGCCAAGGCGATCCTCACCGCCTAAGGCAAGCGCAGGACCGGGCTTAGGAGTTCAGGAGTTCAGGCCTTCAGCAGGTCAAGTCCTGATAAAAAATTGACACCTGCAGCCCGATCACGAGCGCGAGCGCGATCACGAGCGCGATGAAACCTGAAACCCGAAACCTGAAACCCGAGCGACGCACCGGCGGGCGGACGCGGAGTTTTCCGCGCCCGCCCGCCTTTTTTTGTTCCAACATGGGTCAGCGAAACTGCTGGCGGTAGCGCTTGGGAGAGAAGCCAGTCAGATCCTTGAACCGCCGACTGAAGTGGAAGGGGTCCCGGTAGCCGAACTCGGCGGCGATGCGGGTGACGGGCTCGCTGCCGCTGGTCAGCCTCTCCCCGATCTGCCGGACCTTCAGCTGATCCACATAGAGCTTGGGCAGCACCCCTGTGTAGGCCCGAAAGACGCGCCGGAACTGGGCCTGGCTCAGGCTGCAGAACTCGGCCATCTCCGAAACCGTCCACCACTTCCGAGCATTCTTCCGAATTTCGCTCAGCAACTCGGCGATCGGATGGGGCTCCTTCTCTGCCCGATTCCGGCGGTTTTCGTTGTAGAGCTCGACCAGCAGCGCCTGCAACGCGGCGTTGGCGTTGATCTGGGCATCGCGACCCGGGTTGCTGGCCAGTTCCATGATGGGCAGCAACCGCCTGGCCCGGCCCATGGCAATGATCCCGCTGGCCACCACACCGCATTTCAACAGCGCATCGGCCACAGGCCCGGCAAAGCAGACCGAATCCTCCCGGTAGGCCGACTCCCCCGCTCCGTACCAGTGCACGACGCGAGGAGCCATCAGGATGGCGTCGCCGGCGGCCATGGCCTGGCTCCCTACCGACGGGCGCCGATAGTCCCCGCCTCCCTCGTACAGATGGGAGAGCGAATAGTACTCGAAATAGCGGAAGCGGCCGGCGAAACGGTTTTGGGAGACCAGGCCCCGGTTGCAGTGGCAGATCCAGAGCCCGTAGTCGTCGTGGAGCTTCTGGCGCCCCCGGGGCATGCGATGCACGTCGCAGTCCATGCGGTTTTCCGTCATTTCGAGTGACACTTTTATCCATTTTTTCTGCACACTACAGCGGTAGATTAGACTTTTCAAACGCACGTTTTACCATGATTTGGCACAAGATGCCAGGGCGTGGCAAGGCCGGAGCAAGCTGTCCGCGGCGCCGCCGCCCTGGAGTGCGGTCGCCATGCCAGGCATGGAGAACCTGCCGAAATGTCAGGTCTGGATTCGAAAAGGGATGTCGGAAACATGCAAAAGCCAGGCAAGCAGATCAATCTGGCGGTGATCGGCAGCGGGAACCGCAGCAAGTACGTAGTCCAGAACCTGATCCGTGACAGCGGCCGGAAGGCGGCGGTCCGGACGGTCTACGACCCCGACGCGAAGCTGGCCCGGGAAACCTGCGAGTTCTGGGGCGGCCCCGGGGCCGAGGTCTGCGACAGCTACCAGGCGGCCATCCAGCGGGAGGATGTGGACTGGGTGATGGTCTTTTCCCCCAACGCCTTCCATCGGGAGCACATCCTGTGCGCCTTCGAGGCGGACAAGCACGTCTTCAGCGAAAAGCCCCTGGCCACCACCATCGAGGATTGCGAGGCGATCTACCGCGCCCACCAAACCCACCGCCACTTGGCCTTCGCCACCGGCTTCGTGCTGCGCTATGCGCCCCTGTATCGCAAGGTCAAGGAACTGCTGGATGCCGGCTTTCTCGGTCAGATCCTCAGCATCGACGCCAACGAGAACATCGCCCCCGCCCACGGTTCCTACATCATGAAGAACTGGCGACGCCTCAAGGCCATCTCCGGGCCCCACATTCTGGAGAAGTGCGTTCACGATCTGGACCTGCTGAATTGGTTCACCGCCTCCGTGCCCGCCCGGGTCGCCTCCTTCGGGGGGCGCGACTTCTTCGTGCCCGACAACCAGCCTTTCTACGACCGCTTCCGGGATCGGGACGGCAAGCGCATCTTCGAGGGCTGGCACGATCCGCACAGCCAGGACTCCCCCTTCACTACGGAAAAGGACATGATGGACAACCAGGTGGCCATCCTGGAGTACCGAAACGGCATCCGGGTCATGTTCCAGGCCACCATGTCAAACGCCATTCCCGAGCGCAGAATGTATTTTTCCGGAACCGAGGGCACCATCATCGCCGAACTCTACAGCGGCATCGTCAAGGCCAAGCGCATCGACCAGGAGAAGATCCGGATCTACGACTTCAGCAAGGGCGACGGACACGGCGGCGGCGACGCCCATATCATGAAGGAGCTGTACGACACCATGGCCAACGGCACCGCCCCCAAGTGCAGCGGCGACGAGGGCCTGGAGAGCGCCGTGGTCGCCCTAGCCATCGAGGAGGCCAAGGATCGCGGCACCGTCTTCGATCTGGAGTCGGTCTGGAGCAAGCTCGGACGCTGAAACCGCGAAGGGTTCCAGCCCCGAGCCCCGCAGCGTTGCGGCAACAATCGTACGGCGGGATGGCAGTGCCACAACGCCTGAGTTGGGCGGCGATCAGGCTGAAATAATCGCAGGTATGGCGGTTGATGGACCGGATCTGGATATAGGGGTTGGCCAGAAAACGTTCCAGTTCAGCCAGATTGTCCGCATAACGGCTATGGAACCGGTTAGTCCGGGGGGTCGCCCTCCCGATGCCTCCAGGCATTGCCGTGCTCAAGCACTGTTCACCCCAAGGTCGTGGCCTCTTAGGCATGGCTTTTGGCTTCCGTTTTCCCTTGATCGACAATCCCCAACGGGCAAACAATTAGACCAACCCTGTTATTCAGTTTACGAGCTTGGCCATTCCCCAGGCACCACGGTTGTTGCGGTTGCGTTCGGAGCCGTTCCAGATGAACTGGCGCTGGCGGCGGGGGCCGTTGTCGCTTTCGTCCAGCCCCAGGTCGAACAGGAAGGTGGTGCCGATTTCCGGCCGCAGGCCCAGAGCGTGCATGGGCACCGCGGCTTCGAGGACATACCCCTTGCCGTCGAGATGCGGTTGAACCACGCTATTGACCGGGAACTGCTGCGGAGAGTTGAA
>JBFJXC010000124.1:0-9380 GCA_041623325.1 Lentisphaeria bacterium
GGGGGGAGGAGCTGTGAGTTGTGAGCTGTGAATGGTAAGCTGTGAGCTGTGAATGGTGAGCTGTGAGCTGTGAATGGTAAGCTGTGAGCTGTGAATGGTAAGCTGTGAGCTGTGAATGGTGAGCTGTGAGCTGTGAGCTGTGAGCTGTGAGCTGTGAGCTGTGAGCTTTCGGTTTCGGGTGTCGTAATCGCGCTTGTAATCGCGATCGTAATCGGGTTTTAGGGTGCCAACTTTTAACCAGGACTTGGCCGACCTAGGCATGTAGAAGGTAGAGCGAGAGCCCGAGCGACCCGGCGAATGCCGGGACTGCGGAGCACGAAGCGGGGGGCAGCACTCCGAGATTTAGTCTATTGATTCGCGTCCTGAAGGGACGCGGGAAGGGCACGGAAATATGAAGTTGCAGGAGAATCATAATTGTCAATGTCCCACAGACCCAAATGTTAGGAGTTGCATCCCATGCTGAATAGTTTGTTTAAACGCGGCCGGATCGTCGGGTTGTTGGCCATCGTCGCGGCAGTCGCGATGGGCTATTACTGGGGTTCGCGAAAGAGGCCGGAACCCTCCGGGCTTGGAACGTCCAGGCCTGCAACTGAAAACCAGGCCGCCTTGTGGACGTGCTCCATGCATCCGCAGATCAAGCTTCCCAAGCCCGGCAAATGCCCGATCTGCTTTATGGATCTGATTCCGCTGGAATCCGATGGCGACGAGGACGAAGGCGGCCTGCGGGAGCTGTCGGTCAGCGAGAACTCAGCCAGGCTGATGGAGATCGAGACGGTTCCGGTGGAGCGTCGCTTCGTGACCGCCCAGGTGCGGATGGTGGGCAAGGTGGACTACGACGAGACCCGGGTTTCCTACATCACCAGCTGGGTGCCCGGGCGGCTGGACCGGCTGTTCGTGGACTACACCGGGGTTGCCGTCAAGAAGGGCGACCACTTGGTAACCTTGTACAGCCCGGAGTTGCTCAGCGCCCAGGAGGAGCTGTTGCAGTCGCTGAAGGTGGTCAAGGACCTGGAGAACAGTCAGGTGGCGGTGGTGCGGGAGACGGCCGCGGCCACCGTTACGGCCGTGCGCGAAAAGCTGCGCTTGTGGGGACTGACGCCGGAGCAGATCCGGGGGATTGAGCAGCGGGGCACCCCGTCAGACCACATCACCATTTATGCGCCGACCGGCGGCATTGTCGTTCACAAGAATGCCCAGGAGGGCATGTACGTCAACACCGGCACTCGGATCTACACCATCGCCGACCTGTCGCAGGTGTGGGTTTATCTGGACGCCTACGAGTCCGATCTGGCCTGGCTGCGCTACGGCCAGCGTGTGCAGTTCACCACCCAAGCCTATCCGGGGGAACCTTTCACCGGCTCGATTTCTTTCATTCAACCGGTTCTCAATGAAGCAACCCGCACGGTGAAGGTGCGGGTGAATGTGCCCAACCCGGCGGGGCGTCTGAAACCGGGAATGTTCGTGCGCGCGGTCGCCGAGGCCCAGGTGGCCACAGGCGGGCGGATCATGGACACGGCCTTGGCGGGCAAGTGGATCAGTCCGATGCATCCGGAAATCGTCAAGGAGGGCCCCGGGGCGTGCGACATCTGCGGCATGCCGCTGGTCCGTGCCGAAAGCCTCGGTTATGTGGGAACGGCACAGACCGATGCGGACAAGCCGCTGGTGATCCCGGCGGAAGCGGCCTTGCTGACTGGCAAGCGGGCCATTGTCTACGTGGAAGTTCCGGGCAAGGACAAACCCACCTACGAAGGGCGCGAGGTGGTGCTGGGACCGAGGGCAGGGGACTACTACCTGGTCCGGGAGGGATTGTCGGAGGGCGACTGGGTGGTGACACGGGGCAACTTCAAGATCGACGCCGAACTTCAGATTCGCGCCAGGCCCAGCATGATGACCCCGGAGGACGGAGGGGCTGCTGGAGGCCATGAGCACCACGACGCCCATGTCAAGCAGGTCAAGCAGGCGGCCCCTGCGGTCAACCCGGTGTTCAAGCGGCAACTGGCGGCGGTGATCCAAGGCTATCTGGCCATCCAGACCGCCTTGGCCCAGGACGACCCCAAAGCGGCTTCGGCTGCCGCCAGTAAAGCCCTGGAGGCTCTGGCCAAGGTGGATATGGAGTTGGTCACCGGTCAGAATCATGAGGACTGGATGAAGCAGAGCGGACAGCTGAAGTCGCTTTTGGCAAGCATGGGGGCGGAGGAGAGCCTGGAGCCGGCGCGGCGTCAGTTCGCTCTGCTGTCCGAACAGATCATGGCGCTTCTGAGACGTTTCGGAGTTCCGGACGGCACACTTTACAAGGCTTGGTGTCCCATGGCCTTCGGCAATCGCGGGGCGGAGTGGATTCAGGCCGGGGAGGAGATCGCCAATCCCTACTTCGGGGCGACGATGCTGCGCTGCGGCGAGATCACGGAGGAACTGAAATGACAGCTCCGGGGCAGCAAACAGCGGAACAGCGCTCGGCGCTCGGCAGACTGATTGGTTTCTGCTTGAAAAACCGGCTGGTCGTGAGCCTGTTCACGATGGCGGTGGTGGTCGCGGGCCTTGTGGTGGCGCCTTTCGAATGGGACCTGGGCGGAATACAGCGTTACCCAGTTCCCGTTGACGCCATCCCCGATATCGGCGAGAACCAGCAGATTGTCTTCACCCAATGGATGGGGCGGTCCCCGCAGGACGTGGAGGACCAGATCAGCTATCCGCTGACGGTCGCGCTCCTCGGAGTCCCGGGCGTCAAAACCATCCGTAGCTACTCGATGTTCGGATTCTCCTCAATCTACATCATTTTCAAGGAGGACGTCGAGTTCTACTGGTCGCGGACCCGCGTTCTGGAGAAGCTCAACAGTCTGCCGGACGGCACGCTCCCGGACGGCGTGCAACCCGCCTTGGGTCCGGATGCCACCGCGCTGGGACAGATATACTGGTACACCCTTGAGGGACGCGACCCCGACGGCAACTCCACCGGCGGCTGGGATCCGGCAGAACTGCGCACTATCCAGGATTGGTACGCGCGCTACTGGCTGCTGTCGGCCGACGGCGTGGCCGAGGTCGGCTCCATCGGCGGCTATGTCAAGGAGTATCAGATCGATGTGGATCCGGACGCCATGCGGGCCTACGGGGTGACGCTGGATCAGGTCTTCATGGCCGTGAAGGCGGCCAATATCGACGTGGGGGCCAAGACGCTGGAGATCAACCGCGTCGAGTACTTCATCCGAGGCATCGGCTTCATCAAGGATCTGGAGGATATCCGCAGCAGCGTGGTCAAGGTGGGCGCCGACAACGTGCCGGTGCTGGTCGAGCATGTGGCGCAGGTGACCCTGGGTCCAGCCACGCGGCGTGGCGCCCTGGACAAGGGCGGGGCTTCGGTGGTCGGGGGCGTGGTGGTGGCCCGCTATGGCGACAACCCGCTGGCGGTGATCAACAATGTGAAAAGCAAGATCGCCGAGACGCGCGCGGCTCTTCCGGCCAAGGTGCTGATTGACTCGACCGCGGCCTCGCGGGAGATTGTGGAGGGATATGCCAACGGCAAGGGGTTTGATGCCTATGTCGGGCCGGAGCTGAATCAAAAGGCCTGGCTGGAGCATCTGCGTTCGACGCCGCAAGGCACGTGGCCGGCCTGGGCGACGATCAGCAAGGTGACCGTCGTGCCGTTCTACGACCGCACCGGGCTGATCTACGAGACGCTGGGCACCCTGAACGAGGCGATCTCGCTGGAAATCCTGGTCACGATCATCGTGGTGCTGGTGATGGTCATGCACCTGCGCAGCAGCGTGCTGATCAGCGGCATGCTGCCCCTGGCGGTTCTGCTCTGCTTCATAGGAATGAAGTTTTTTGGGGTACAGGCCAACATTGTGGCCTTGTCCGGCATTGTCATCGCCATTGGCACCATCGTGGACATGGGGATCGTGGTCTGCGAGAACGTTCTGCGACATCTGGAAGCGGCTAAGGTTTCAGGTTCCAGTGTTCAGGGGGCGGATCAGGGGGAAATGGATCAGGGGGCGGATCAGGGGGAAATGGATCAGGGGAGGGATCAAGGGGGACCTTCTGCAACCGACGCTGACCACCGGTCATCCGAATCTGAACGACTGAACACTGAACCCCTGAAACCTGAACACTCCCTCGCTATCGTACACCGGGCGGTCAGCGAAGTGGGCAGCGCGGTGCTGACCGCTGTCCTGACCACGGTGGTCAGTTTTCTGCCGGTCTTCACCATGATCGGGGCCGAAGGCAAGCTGTTCAAACCGCTGGCCTACACCAAGACCTTTGCTCTGCTCGCCTCCATCGTCATGGCCCTGACCGTGCTGCCGCCGGCGGCCCACGTGTTGTTTTGCGGGCGCATCTCAGGCCGGAAGCTGCGGACGGGCCTCAACCTCGGCCTGATTGTCGGTGGGGTGGTCGTCGGTTTCACCGTGGCCTGGTGGGCAGGCGTGATTCTGGCCCTGTTCGGTCTCTACCATCTGACGGAACCGTTCGTCCCCGAGCGGTTGAGACGGTTTGGGCCGATGGTGGCAAGCATTCTGGCGATAGTGGCCGTGGGCATTCTGCTGACCGGCTATTGGGAGCCTTTGGGCCCGGAACGCGGACTGTTGGGCAATGCCATCTTTGTCGTCCTGCTCATTGGCGGGTTGCTGGGCTTCTTTTCACTGTTTCAATGCGTCTATCCTGGACTGTTGCGCTGGTGCCTCGCCCACAAGGTGGCCTTTCTGTCCATGCCCTTCGCGTTGATCATCCTGGGCGGGATGATATGGCTCGGCTTTCCGACGATGTTCGGGTGGCTGCCGGCACCCGTCATGAAGAGTGCACCTGCACAGGGCCTGGCCCACACATTCCCCGGCCTGGGCAAGGAGTTCATGCCGCCGCTGGACGAGGGCTCATTCCTCTGGATGCCCACCACCATGACCCATGCCTCCATCGGCGAGGCACTGGACATTCTTGCCAAGCAGGACAAGGCCTTCGAGTCCATTCCGGAGATCGAGTCGGCCGTCGGCAAGCTTGGCCGGGCGGAAACCCCGCTGGACCCCGCTCCGATTTCGATGTTCGAGACGGTCATCAACTACAAGTCGGAGTACAAGACCGACCCGAATGGCCGCCGCATCAACTACCGGTACGACCGCAAGGCCGGCCAGTTCTTACGCGACGAATTCGGCGAGCTGATCCCCGACCCCGACGGACGACCCTTCAGGCAATGGCGCGACCATATCACGTCGCCTGACGATATCTGGGACGAGATCGTCAAGGCCGCCAAGCTGCCCGGGACGACCTCCGCGCCGAAACTGCAACCGATCGCGGCCCGCATCGTCATGCTGCAGAGTGGGATGCGCGCCCCGATGGGGGTCAAGGTCAAGGGTCCGGATTTGGAGACGATCGAGATGGTGGGGTTGCAAATCGAACGCTTTCTGAAACAGGTTCCCTCCGTGGAGGCGTCCGCGGTGATCGCGGACCGCATCGTCGGCAAACCCTATCTGGAGATCGTGCCCGACCGGCGGGCTCTGGCCCGCTACGGGGTGCCCATTCGCAAGTTTCAGGATGTGGTCGAGATCGCCATTGGCGGCCGGAAGATCACCACCACGGTCGAGGGGCGCGAGCGTTTCCCGGTGCGGGTCCGCTATCAACGCGAACGGCGCGACAGCATCGAGGCCCTGACCAAAATCCTGGTGCCGGGCGCAGGCGGACAGCAGGTTCCGATCACCGAACTGGCCGAGATCCGCTACGTGCGCGGGCCGCAGATGATCAAGAGCGAGGACACCTTCCTGGTCGGCTATGTGGTCTTCGCTATGAAGCCCGGCTACGCCGAAGTGGACGTGGTCGAGCAGTGCCAGGCCTATCTGCAGGGCAAGATCGACAGTGGCGAGTTCAGCCTGCCGCGCGGGGTCAGCTACACGTTCGCCGGCAGCTACGAGAACCAGCTTCGTGCGGCCAAGACGCTGTCGATCATTTTGCCGCTGGCCCTGTTCGTGATCTTCATGATCATCTACTTCCAGTTCAAGTCCGTCTCCACCACGCTACTGGTCTTCTCCGGAATCTTCGTGGCTTGGTCGGGCGGGTTCCTGATGATCTGGTTGTACGGCCAGCCCTGGTTCCTGAACGTCAGTGTCTTCGGCGTGGACATGCGGGCCCTTTTCCAGATCCACACCATCAATATGAGCGTGGCCGTCTGGGTTGGGTTCCTCGCCCTGTTCGGCATCGCCACGGACGACGGCGTGGTGATGGGCACCTATCTGACACAGCTGTTCAGGGAGCGACGGCCAACCACCCGCGAGGCGATCCGCGAGACCGTTCTGGAGGCGGGCCAGCGCCGGGTGCGGCCTTGCCTCATGACCACGGCCACCACCATCCTGGCTCTGCTGCCTGTGCTGACCTCGACCGGCCGCGGCAGCGACGTGATGGTCCCCATGGCCATTCCATCCTTCGGAGGCATGCTGGTCGAAGTCATGACCATGCTCGTCGTGCCCGTTCTCTACTGCGCCTTGAAGGAGGCGGGGGCCGTGTCCCCCCCGCTCAAAGCCCCTTCCGAAACTGCCCCGGCGGGAGACCGGCCACGCGCTTGAAGACGCGGTTGAAGTGGTACTCGTCGTGGAAACCCACTCGCTTAGCGATGTCGGCCAGATTGTCCTTGCTGCCGGCCAGGAGGGTTTTGGCCCGTCGGATACGTTCTTCATGAAGCAGACGGGAAAAGCTTTTGTGGAAGTGTTCCTTCAGGAGGAAACTGGTGCGGGACCGCGATAGGCCCAGATGTGCGGCCAGGTCATCCAGGCCGACGGGTGTGGCGGCGCACTCGCGGATGAAGGTGGCGATCCGGTTGGCGCGGGTGTGTGCGGGGGCTTCCAGGGCGTTGAACTCGTTGAGCGTGTGCAGCAACCCCACGGCGACGGTCTGCAGGATGGCCATCAGGCACTGTCCGCGATCGGAATCCCAGGGGGGCAGTTTCGCGTAGGCCGCGGCGAAGTCTGGGGGTAGGTCGTTCGGGGGAGTTTCCTCTCCTTGCCACGATCCGGCGTAGAGCATGCCCAGATGGGCGCCGTTTTGGCGCAGGGGCACGACGATTTCGCGGATTCCCTTCCAGCAGGTTTCGATGAAGGGATGGCCGATCGCCGTGGCCTTTCGGTTCATGTCGTGCCGGCAGTGCTGAATGCAGCGCTCGCAAAAACCGAGGTTGCAGACCTGGTTCTTGCGGTGCGACTGACGCCAGGGGCTGAGCAGCAATTCCCCCAGCGGCGTGTGGAAGACCCCCTGGTTGTCGACCAGGGTCACGCTGACTCCCAGTTCCTGCTCCAAGGCCGCGATCGAGGTCTCCAGTATGGTCAGATCCGTATTCATCGTTTATCGGAATGGTTTGTTTGATGGGTTTGCCTGGGCGAGAAATGTACAAAAAGATAGGCGGTTTGTCCATTCAAAGTTGATTCTCGGACGGTAAATTCTATCCACATTCATAATTTCGTTTCACTACGATCCCATGGGGGTTGGGGGGTGGAGTAATGGAGTGCTGCAATTCAACGTGTTGCGGAGCAAAAAAAGACGGTTGGAAAATGCAAACTCGCTGATCGGCAAACAGGCCGCACAGCCCGTGGCAGGACACTCCACGCCGCACAGAATGCTGCCCCATTGCTCCATCACTCCAGTGGGATGCCTTTGATTTCGTGTTATCGTCCCCGAAGGGGGGCGTGCCCAATTTGAGATGTGAGTTTTGAATAGAGAATCCCAACGTTCAGGAGAGTGCCATGACAACCGCAAGTTCGGCCGACTATCTTGAGAGGCTTCAGCATTGGGCCAAAGCGGCCGAGGCGGCCCTGTATCGGCCCGCAAGTCGACCGGACCTGGCCTGCTACGGACCGGGGTACCATGGCCATTGGTCGCAGCAGACCAACACCACGGCCTTCGCCGCCCTGGCGGTGCTGGCCACGGACCCGCGCTACGACGAAGGCAAAGCGGGCGTGCCCCAGGCCAAGCTGCTGGAGGACGCGTTGAAGCTGCTGCGTTTCACCTTGCGCAGCCATATTGCCGGGCCGGACACCGCCCTGGATGGCGAACGCTGGGGGCACAGCTGGATCAGCGCTTTGTGCATCGAGCGCATGATGCACGGGATCGAGGCGTTGGAGGATCACCTGACGGCCGACGACCGCGCCTTGCTCCAGGCCATGCTGGTTTCCGAAAGCAACTGGTTGCTGGAGCGTTACGAAGTGGTGGCCGCCATCGATGCCCGTACCGGCCAGAACAAACCGGAGAGCAATATCTGGAACGGGGCGATTCTGCACCGCACCGCCATGATGTTTCCCGGAGAAGCGCGGGCGGAGGAGTACCGTCGCAAGGGAACGCAGTTTCTGCTCAACGGAATTTCAGTGCCCGGGGATGCGGTGTCTAATCAGGAGTTTGACGGCCAGGCGCTGGCGGATTGGCATGTGGGGCCGAACTTCACAGAACACTACGGTCTGCATCATCACGGCTATCTGAATGTCGGCTACATGGTGATCTGTCTTTCCAATATCGCCATGCTGCACTTCTCCTACCGAAAACGGGGGCTGATCCCTCCCGAGGCGCTCTACCATCATGTGCCGGAACTCTGGGCTTTGATCAAAAAATGCACCTTTCCGGACGGGAGACTCTGGCGCATCGGCGGGGATACCCGCATGCGTTACTGCTACTGCCAGGACTACGCGATCCCCATGTGGCTATTGATGCAGGACAAATACGGCGAGACTGATTGCGGCGCCTTTGAAAAGGGCTGGCTGGAGACGGTTCGCCGCGAGCAGGAACACAGCGGCGACCACACCTTTATGGGCGAGCGCCTGGGCCAGTTGGAGGCGGTCTCGCCGTTGTACTTCCAGCGACTGGAGGGGGACAAGGCGGCCACGCTTTCCATGGGGGCCTACTGGCGGCAAATTTACGACGAGTTCAAAGCGACCCTATCGGCGCCGCATCAACCCGCCGTTTGCGGAAGCTGGAGCGACGAATTCCACGGGGCGCTGGTGGAGCGGGGCCCCAACCGCCTGGCCTCCTGGGTGTGGGAGAGCTGCCAGAAGCCGATGGGCATGTGCCTGCCGGCAGACGGAAGCGACCTGGCCGAATGGCGCTGGAATCTGGTCGGGCAGATCGAGGGCTGCGGCGGCCACAATTTCAGCGAAGCTATGGATCACCGGGAATGGACCTTTCCCGGTGGTTTCTGCACCTGCGGCCAGGTGAAGTGGAATTCGGCCCAGCATACCGCCGAGGGGCAGGCCGATGAGGTGACGGCCATCGAGGACATCGCTTGCGCGGCACTGCCGGACGACGCCACCGTCGTGGTGCTCCAGCGGGCCCGAACCGTAAACCGGACCTACCTACGCGCGGTGAAGGGACTGCTGTGCAACATTCCCAACGATCTCTTCAATGGCCGGCAGCGCATCTATCATACC
>JBFJXC010000125.1:0-9376 GCA_041623325.1 Lentisphaeria bacterium
GCGAATTGCGCAGCGTTCCGAATCTGCCGCTGGTGGCCATCAACCATCCGATGGCCGACCAGGGGATCGCCAGTATCTGTGCCGACCACTACCAGCAAGGCTTCCTGGCCACCCGGCATCTGACCGACCGGGGCCACCGGGATATCGGCTTTCTGGCAATCCAACCGGACGAGTGGGGCAGTTCCGAGCGTCTGCGAGGCTATGGGGATGCCTTGGCGGACGCGGGCATCGAACTGGACCCGTCCCGGGTGCAGTACAGTCTGAAGACGCCGGTCTACGAGATCCTGACCCGCTGGAAGAGCCGCGGCGTGACCGGCATTCTCAATTTCAGCGAGGACACGGCCCTGGAGACGCTGCACATCCTGGCCAATGTGCTCGACTTGCAATGTGGCAAAGACATCAGCACCATCAGCCTTGAGGACATCCCCGTCTATCAGTATTGGAACCCGCCGCAGACCACGGTCAGCCAGCCGCTCGAGCAACTGGCGCGCCTGGCCGTGGACACCGCCCTGGATCTTGCCGGTGGCCAGCCGCTTCCCGGCAAAACCGTGGTGCAGCATTGCCTGTCCACGCAGATCATCGAACGCGATTCGGTCGCCAATCTCACCGATCCCGCGGCTTCGGCACCTTAACAAAGGAGAAATCCCCATGAGAACGTCAATCCGGTCGAGTGTTAGGCAAGGACGCCCTTGGGCCTTCACGCTTATTGAGCTGCTGGTGGTCATTGCCATCATAGCCATTCTGGCGGCCATGCTGTTGCCAGCCTTGCAGAAGGCGCGACAGTCTGCCCGGCAGGTTCAATGCAAAGGCAACCTCAAGCAACTGGGATTGTCTCTAGTCCTCTACACGGACGACTTCGACGGGTACCTGCCACCGGCATACGCCAGCTGGGACAGGCCGTGGTCGCTCATCATCCAGCCATACGTGGGCAACTATGACATCTACCGGTGTCCGACAGACAATTGGTCCCGCAATTCACCGCATGCCCGGACCTACGCGGCCAATGCGGTTCCCCATGGCTGGGGGACGGACATGCATCCCTTCGGCACCTTCAGCGGGGCCAGCCCGGTGCATTGGGGCTGGAGACTGGCTCTGGTCGGGAGCGGCTCGATCCGCGGCACGGACGCCACCGACATTACCTTGCTGGGGGAACTCCCCGGCGACGACCCCGCCCTCGGAGGAACGTTTTCCAATACAGGCGACTCGCGGGTCGAACACTTTGCCTACAGCACCTTGAACAACTCCAGAGCCTCCATGACCATCCACGAACGAACGGCCAATCGGGTGGCGGCCGACGGGCATGTGGATACGGTGCGGCTGAGCCAGTGGAAAGACGCCTGGGAGGACGGCAACACCTTCTCCTGGGGCTGGGGCTACCATTAAGCCGATAACGACTCGCTGAAAGGTGTCATGATCATGACGTCTGCAGGATACGACCGAAATCCAATTGCGAGGGTGAGCATTTGCGGGCTGGTGGCACTGTGGCTGCTTGGCTGCCCGGCCAACTCCGCCGAACCGGCACGGCCCCTGGACATTCTCTGCCACTATATGAGCTGGTTCCAGTGGCGTACCCAAGGAGGCGCGGACATTCAAGCCCATTGGTCCTGGGACGGTTCGGGGACCAAGCACGATCCCAGCCGAATCGGCGACACGGGGTTGCGGGACATTTGCTCGGTCTACTACCCGCGTATCGGAGTTTACGATTCAGCCGACCCCGATGTGATCGACTACCATATCCTGACGGCCAAGGCCGCCGGCATCCAGGGTTTCGTGGTCGACTGGTACGGCCCTGGCAACGCGGTGGACCAGGCTCTCCAGGTTGCATTCGACCGGGCCGAGGCCTTGGACTTCAAGATTGCGGTTTGCCTGGAGGAAAAAACCTGTTTCCCCCCTTGGGATCCGGCGATCTCGAACCGCGAGCAAGCAAAGCAAAAGTGCGCCAGGCTGATTGCGGACGTGGCGGCCCGCTACACGAGCCGCAAGGGATATTGGCGGCGAGCGCAGCTGGCCGGTCTGTTCGTTTTCAATGGCTGGGGGGATTGGCCGGGGCAGGGTCGGAAAACCTTCACCGATGATGAATGGCGGGAAATAGCCGCACGCTCAGGAGCGGCCAACCTAAGCATTATTCCCCAGCATTTCCATTTGAATGGGGGTTTCATTCGCGCGGCTTTCGGTTGGTGTGGCGGTCCGGACCACATCCGCTGGGTTCGAGAAACCGGCGACCGGCGATTGTCCGAGGGTCATTTCGATTTCTACGTGGCTCCGGCCTCGCCGGGATTCGACGACCGTGGAGTCTGGGGATGGGGCGGTAAGCCACGACTGACCGCCCGCCTCGGAACCGAAACCTATGCACGCAACTGGAGAGAACTGGCTTCCGGCAAGGCTGAAGCCGTGCAGATCGTAACCTGGAACGATTTTGCCGAAGGCACGGTGATTGAACCAACTGTCCAATGGGGCCATCTGTTCATAGACGAGACCGAGCGGCAGGTCGGTGCCATCACCGGCCGACCCGTCCAAACCGAGGACAACACTCTCCCCTACCAGTGGTTCATCCTGCGCAAAACCTTGGGGCAAACGGCCGAAGCCAAACTCGACCGCATTCGCACCCTGCTTGCCAACGGGAACGGTCCCCAGGCCACCGCCGAAATGGCCGCCCTGGGCATGACGATTCCCGACTATGTGGACCCCAATACAGAATTCCCCCGATTCACCGTGGAAACGCAGGCTGACCGGGACCGGCTGGCCCTGGTCGCCAAGATCGATTCGTCCCTCATGCAATCAGCCTCCGCCACCGCCAGCAGCTCGGAAAGCCCTGAGCATGGCCCGGTGGCCGCCATCGACGGCAACGCGGCCACCCGTTGGGCCAGCCTTGCCGAAGACGGGCAATGGCTGCAACTGGCCTGGCCCGCGCCGGTCCGGGCCAAGTCCCTGTCCATCGCCTGGGAAACCGCCTACGCGAGCGACTACCAGATCCAACTTAGCCCCGACGGCGCATCCTGGTCCACGGCCGCTTCCGTGCCCAACGGCAAAGGGGGGACGGTCACCTTCACGCTCCCGGACCGCGAGTTTCGTTTCCTCAGGCTGCTCTGCCGCAAGCGCGGCACGCCATGGGGGGTTTCCATTTATGAACTTGGACTCGTCCAATAGCCTAACCCACGCCACCCAACCAAAGGAGGACTGAGAAATGAAGACCGCACTCGCCATGCTTGCCCTGTCCGCCGCCATCGTCATGGCCGACGAACCACCGGCCGCCGTCGAGGACACGATGGAAACCGCCACCCAGTTTTCCGGGGGCTTCGGGACCCCGCCGACGACGGCCAAGGCCCTTGGGAACGGCACCGTGGCCCTGACCCGCCATGCCACCGAAAAGGATGCCGGAATCGATTGGCAGCCCGCAGGCAAAAACGTGCCGATCGCCATGCCAGTGCTGACCATGACCTTTGCCGAAAAACCCCCATCGGGGGAAATCGTCGTCTCCGTTCTGTTTTTCGATGCAAAAGAGGCATTCATCAGCGGAAGCGAGACCACAGTCCTGAGTGGCAAGCCCGTATCGGCCAGCATCGATGTGACCAGCCTGGGCGGTTTTGGCAGGGTGGCCGATTCGGTCGCCAGCTACCGCTTGCGCCTTCGCCCCTTGTCCCCTGCCATGCCAGTCGTGCTGGATAGCATCACCGCCAAAGCCGCCGCCAAAACCGACTAATCGCACCATGATCTTCCATTCCCGCCATTCCGGCCAGCCGCTCAGACTGCCGGTCGCGCTCGGCCATTTCCTGCCTTGGTACACCATCGCTGGCCAAGCCTTTCGGCTGCGTGACCAATTGGGGGAAACCATCCCCCACTTTCCGCAGATTGAAGATCATCGACATTGGCGGGACCCCCGGGCCGTTTACAAACGCACCCATCTGCACTTGCCCGAAATCGGCGTGTACGACTCGCGCGACCCGGCGGTGATCCAATGGCAAATCGAGTCGGCCCGCCGTGCGGGACTAGCCGGATTCATCATCAACTGGAACGGCCGAAACTCGGTTGAGAATGTGATCAGCCTGGCGGTGATGGAGCAAATCCAGGCCTGGAACCGTTCCAACCCGGATCAGCCGTTCGTCGCCATGCTCTCGATCGACTCTCAGGCACAAATGCCAACCGAAGGCAAGGTGCCGGTATCGCTGCGGGAAGATCTGGGCTATTTGCGCGATTGTCTGATGGGTGACCATTACCTGTGCCGCGATGGCAGGCCTGTGTTCTCCTGCTTCCCCTACCGAAACAATCTCCCGGAATGGTTGGAGGCCTTCGACCAGGTCTTCGGCCCCGACACCTACGATTTCATCTGGATGAACGAACCGCAAGGTCGAGGCGAAACCGGCTGCTTTGCCTGGGTCCGACCGGACGACGAAGCGGTCGACCACGCCCACGACGAAGCCTGGACCGACCCGGACAATACGGGCGAGGCTTTTGCCGCACAGCTCTACCGCCAGTGGAGCCAGGCCGAATTCGGCCACCGCTACGGCATGGCCGGGGTTTGGCCCGGATTTGACGATACCCTGGTCCGCGCGGCTTGGACCGGCAGCGAACAGGCCCGGCCCAGGATCATCGTTCGCGAGTCCGAAGCGGGCAATACGTACGACCGTCTCTGGAAGACGTATGAGAGGGCATTGGCCGCTCCAGGCATTTTGCCCCTGCCGCTGGTGCAGATTGTCACTTGGAACGACTGGGCTGAGGCCACCACCATCGAACCCGCCCGGGATTACGGAAATCGGTATGTCGAGGCTACCCGGCAACACCTAGACCAAGCCCGCCAGTTCTGGAGCACCAAGGTTCGACCATGAACACACTCATCCACTCCCGCCAATGCATCCTTGAAAACCAGCCCGGCTCCCCCTGGGCTGGGGAAATGGTCCTGAACCCGGCCCTGATTCGCGACCCGCGCGACGGGCGGTTGCACATGCTGTTCCGGGCCACCGGATCCTGGACCGAACCCGCCGACCCATCACAGCCGGCCCCCTATCCGATCTTCCTGGGGTACATGGCCAGCGAGGACAACGGGGCCACCTGGTCGGCCGACCTCTCCCGCCCCGCCCTGGCGCCGGCGCTGGAAACCCAAGCCGAGAGCATCAAGGTCCAGACCGCCTTCGGAACGATCAGCCTCGACTACGCCAACGGCTGCATCGAGGACCCGCGCCTGTTCTGGCTTGAGGGTGTCTGCCACATGATCGTCGCCTGCCGGATGTTCCCTCCCGGCCCCTACTGGATTCACGACGACCCCATGCAGTGCGCTCCCGACTGGGCCCGACTACCGGACGCGCCCGGCGGACGCGCCGCCCGGGAGAACGTGACGGTCAATGTGCTTTACCGGGTGGACTTGGAGGCCCTGCGCACGGGCCGCTACGGTCAGGCCTTCGCCTACGTGACCCATCTGACCGACCCGGAACTGGGCGAGAACCGCGATGTATTGCTCTTCCCCCGGAAGCTGCGCATCGCCGGGCGCGAGCAGTTCGTCTGTCTCCACCGCCCCCAGGAACCCGGCCGCTACCCCGGCGGACACGATGCCATGCGGCCCAGCATCTGGATCTGCGCGGCCGACTCCCTAGCCGAGATTCCGGTCGCACCCAGCTGCCAGCGGTGCCTGGCCGAACCCAAGTTCGACTGGGAGCTGAACCGCATCGGGGCCAGCGCCCCACTGCTGGAGCTGGGAAACGGCGAATGGCTGCTCTCCTACCATGGCAAGCGGGACCCCGCCACCGGCTACACTCAATCCTTCATGATCCTGCGGGAGCAGCCGGACAGTCTGCCCACGGTCGCCCACCGCTGCCCGGAGCGGCTGTTCGTGCCCGAAGAGGACTGGGAGATGCCCGACCGCTTTGAAACGCCCTGCGTGTTCACCACCGGCTTGGTGGAGACCGACACGGAGCTGATCATCGCCTATGGCGCCGCCGACCAGCGCGTGGGCATCGCCCGCGTCGACCGCGAGGCGCTGCTGCGCCGAATCCGTCTCTACGATGCCGAGGGGTCTCCTCTCTGAGCAACCACCGGCTATGGGCTTGGGTGGCTGGTGCAGACCCGGGCGCGCAGCTCGTCCAAGCGCTTTTGGGCGCGACCGGGGGTTTCCAGAGCGCAGGGCCCGGCCAGGCAGCCGCCCTCGCAGGCCATGACCTCGATGAAGTTGACGGGGCATTTGCCGCGGCTGTAGACCTTCAGCAGGTTCAAGGATTTCTTGTTGAGGCCGTCCAACAGCATGGTCGTGCAGTCGGCATCGGCAGGAAGCTGCTGGCGGACGGCGGCGGTCACCCCGCCGCTGACCGGGAAACCGCGGCCGGCCTGGAGACCGGCGTCGGCACTGAGATCGGCCTCTTCGCATTCATCCACCTCGATACCGGCGGCCACGAACAAGGCGCCGAGCTCCTCGAAGGTGATGACATGGTCGACCAGCGGGTCCTGGCGTGCTTCGGCGCGTTTGGCCACGCAGGGTCCGAGGAAAACGCGCACGGCGCCGGGCTGTTCCCGTGTGACCTGTTCGGCAGTCAGATGCATGGGAGTCGGCGTATGGGAGACGTAGGGCAGCAAATCCGGGATGTGCTTGCGGACGGCATCGACATAGGCCGGGCAGCAGGAGCTGGTCATGAAGAGTTGCCCCTCGGCCAGGCGCTCCTGAAGTTCGGCGGCTTCGCGACGGGCGGTTTCATGGGCGCCGTCGGCCACTTCCACAACCTGGTCGAACCCCAGTCTACGGATCGCCGTGATCAGCTTGCCGAAGGGAACCGGGAACTGCCCGACCACGGCAGGCGCCAGCATGGCCACCACGGGCCGCTCCGAGCCGATGGCGTTCAGCACCGGCAGCATTTCGGAGGTTTCCATGACCGCGCCGAAGGGGCATTCCTGAATGCATTTGCCGCAGGAGATGCACTTGTGCATATCAATCTTGACCCTGCCGTGCTGATCCTTCATGACCGCCCCGACCGGACAGGCCTCCTCGCAGGGGATCGGCACCCGGATGATGGCATGAAAGGGGCAGGCCTGCAGGCAGCGCCCGCAGTTGCGGCACTTTTCCGGGTCAATCACCGCCCGGCCCTGGTCGAAGGCGATGGCATCGGCCGGGCAACTGGTATGGCAGCTGCGCGCGGTGCAGTTCCGGCAGGCGTCGGTGGCGAAGTAGCGGCTGGAGACACAGGCGCTGCAGGCGGTCTCCAGCACGGTCAGGGGCGACGGGGCCTTGACCCTAGGCTGACCGTCCAAGGCCCGACGGGCATAGTCGCTCAGGGGAGTCAGCTCGTCCTCCTCCTGCTCCGCGGCAAAGCCGAGGCTGGCCATGCAGCGGTATTTGGCCAGGGCCCGGCCCTTGTAGATGCAGCAGCGCGTGGGCTGCCTGTCGCGGGGATGCATGGCCAGGGGAATGCGGTCGATCTCCTCCAGCAGGCGTCCCTGAAGAAAGAGCCGGGCAATGCGAATAAGCACCTCCCGTTTGATACGCACAGCGTTGTTGTCGTGAGTCATGATAACTCCTGTGGGGCTCGGAAAAAAGGATGACGCGAGTTCAGGAACGGCCGGGCGGCCCCTAGTCGCCGGCCTGAGTACGGATGCAAGCCAGGACACTGGGGATGCTGGCCCGGGTCACGACTTGGTCGTTGACCATCACATAGGGGGGTTGGTCCTGGCCGCTATACTCCCGGCAGAGGCCCAGGCAGCGGGTCCACTCGATCTGCACCCGGTCCCGTAGGGAGGCAGGCAGATGGTCGGCCAGATGCTGAAACTGAGATGCCCCGAGCACATGGCAGGCGGTGCCCAGGCAGATGCGGATTCGAATGGTTTCCATGGTTGTTTCCTTGCGTGTCATGCCGAGCTCCGGCGCCAGTGGCGGCCAAAGCCCGGAGATTTGAGTTCGCTTCCGTCCGTCAAATAAAGGTGACCTTGGTCTCCTTGAGATACTTGGTTTCCAACAGCCGGAGAATGCGCTTGAGCACGTTGCGGCGAATATCCAGCTCCATTGGCAGACAGGGATCCTGGTGGGCGGGATTTACGGCGGTACCGACCACGAATTCGATCTGGTCGCTCTGCTGAATCAGATCCACCAGGCGGGTGGCCCCGTTTCGGTTGCTGGGAACCACCCCGCTTTCCAGAATTTCGGCCACCTTGGCCAGGGTGACGCAGCCCTCGCTGACCAGATCGATGCCCGGCATGATCGAGGTGTTGGGGATTTCCGGATCGAAGTTGCCCATGTCCATGGAGACGGGCAATTTGAGTTCCCGGGCAATGATGTCCGAGGTGGTCCCGCCGCAAACCGCTTTGCGGCCGTCGAAGCGTTCCAAATAACGGGCGACTTCGGCATCGCGCTCCGTGTAGAAGGGTGGCCCGGTCAGCAGCAGCAGCGGCCGTGGCCGGCGAAAGTAGATGCAGGCGCAGGTCATATCATCGCCGGTCTTGTCGCCGTCCATGCGGATGGCCCTGCTCAGCAGGAACTGACTCAGATCCCGGGCGGACAGATCCGGTGCGGCTTCCAGCTGCCGGGTCAGGGTCCGGGCCATCTGGTCGTATCCCCAACCCAAAGGGGTGTCGGCCCGCCCCAGGCCAGCCTGGGTAATGCCGTCGGAAACCAGGACCAGCCGGTCCCCTGCCCGGGCTTTGATTTCGGCGTAGTGCAGCACCCGGCCGCCCCACCGAGGCTTGCCCACCGGAATCCGTCCGATCTCCACGGCGGCGCCGTCGCGGATCAACAGCACCGGCGGATTGGCGTACTCGATCAGGCGGACCGTGCCGTCGGCGGCCGCGTCGACAATGCTGAAAGTCGAATAGCTGATACGCCGGGTACGGCAGATGGGCAAGGCATCCATGATGATCTCGGCGGCCCGGGCAATCATGCAGTCCCCGCTCATATATTCGAGCGCCATGGTGGCGGTCAGGGAAGCCAGCACACTGGCCTCCACCCCGCTGCCCAGGCCGTCGGCCAGAACGCTGATGATCCGGCTGCCACCGGCCAGGCGCCGGGACAGAAAGACATCGCCGCAGGCCTGTTCGCCCTGCTTGCCTTCCCGGGCGCTGTCGACCTCGATAAAGACCGAGTCGGTCCTGGCCTCAGCCTTCAGCCTTGGCGGACACAGACTTGGCGGCGAAGCTTTCGATGATGCTGTTAAGAATGAGTTCACTTTGGGCCGCATTCTTTCCTAGTAAGAAGGCAATTTCCTGTACGGTATTGGAAGTGTTGCTGATGACCTGCCGGGCCCGCTCGATAATTTCCTCGCGCCGCATCTCGGTGCGGGTCACATCCAGCATGATGGCGCCGGCCACCTGATGTTTCTCGACACTGAAGACCGTGACGGTCAGCAGGGTGTTGTCCACCCGCACATTGCGGTAGACGATGTCCTGGCCGGTTTCGAGCACCTGCTCGAAC
>JBFJXC010000126.1:0-9324 GCA_041623325.1 Lentisphaeria bacterium
GCCCGGATCGCCTTGGCGCGAGCAGCGCCCGCGCAACTGTCGGTCGATCCGGCGCGAATCGTGGCGGGCGCTGCCGATCACATGCAGACCGCCCAGCTCCTTGACCTCGCCGCTGAGCTTGATGTCCGTCCCGCGTCCGGCCAGGTTGGTGGCGATGGTCACCGCGCCACGATGCCCGGCCCGGGAGACGATCTCGGCCTCGCGCTGGTGGTTCTTGGCATTCAGGACGCTGTGGGGCACGCCGCGGCGCTGCAGCATCCGGCTGAGCACTTCGGACACGTCCACGGACACGGTCCCCACCAGCACGGGCTGCCCCTTCTGATGGGCCTCGGCCACCTCCTCGATGATGGCGTTGTACTTCTCGCGGGTGGTCTTGAAGATCCGGTCGTTGCTGTCCTGCCGAATGCAGGGCCGGTTGGTCGGAATGACCATGGTGTTCAGGCCGTAGATGTCCTTGAACTCGGTCGCCTCCGTTTCGGCGGTGCCGGTCATGCCGGCCAGCTTGTCGTACATGCGGAAATAGTTTTGGATGGTGATGGACGCCAGCGTCTGGGTCTCGCGTTCGATCTTGACCCCCTCCTTGGCCTCCAGAGCTTGGTGCAGCCCTTCGCTGAAGCGTCGGCCCGGCATCAGACGCCCGGTGAATTCGTCGACAATCATCACCTTGTTGTCCTGGACCACGTAGTGGACGTCCTTGTCGAACAGACAGTAGGCGCGCAGCAGCTGGGCGATGTTGTGAATGGTCTCGCTCTGCACGTCGAACTTTTCCTGGGCGGCCTGTTTGCGGGCGGACTTCCGGGCCTCGCTTTCGGACTCGTCCGCGTCGATCTGGCTGAAGATCGCGGCCAGGTCCGGGATGACGAAGGCGTCCGGGTCGTCGGGATTGAGCTGGGTGCGTCCCTTTTCCGTCAAATCGGCCCCGCCCCCGCGCTCGTCGATGGCGAAATAGAGACTTTCCTTGGTTTCCTGCAGGAAGCCGCGGTTGGAGTCGCTGAAGACCTCGCTCTCCTTCTTCTCGACCAGCTTGCGAATGGCCGGATCCTCCAGCATGCGCATCAGCTGCTTGTGCTTGGGCATCCCCAGTTTGACTCGGACCAGGTCCAGGGCGGCCTGATCCACCTCGTCGGCAGTGGCCTCCTGGCGGGCGATGACCTCTTTGGCGTCCTGCATCAGGCGGGCACACAACAAGGTCTGGCGGCGGAACAGATCGGCCACTCCGGGTTTGAGGGTGTCATACCGGTGGGTGGAGACCGCCGCCGGTCCGGAGATAATCAGGGGAGTCCGCGCCTCGTCGATCAGGATACTGTCGATTTCATCGACGATGGCGAAAAAGTGATCCCGCTGCACCAGCTCCTCCGCCGACATGGCCATGCCCATGTCGCGCAGGTAGTCGAAGCCGAACTCGCTGTTGGTGCCATAGGTGATGTCGCACCGGTACTGCTCGCGCCGCTCGGAGGGGGACATGCTGTTCTGGATGCAACCGACGGTCAGGCCCAGGTAGGTGTAGACCGACCCCATCCACTGGGAGTCGCGCAGGGCCAGGTAGTCGTTGACGGTCACCAGCTGGCAGTTCTTGCCGGTCAAGGCGTTCAGATACATGGGCAGGGTGGCCACCAGCGTCTTGCCCTCCCCCGTGGCCATTTCGGCGATGCCGCCCCGATGCAGGACAATGCCGCCGATCAGCTGGACATCGAAGGGGACCATGTCCCAAACCAGCGAATTGCCGGTCACGTCCACGGTCTGGCCGACGAGGCGCCGGCAGGCGTTCTTGACGGTGGCGAAGGCCTCGCACATGATGTCCTCGGTGGTCTCGCCCTCGCGCAGACGCTGGCGGAACTCCTCGGTCTTGGCCTTCAATTGCTGGTCGGTCAGTTTCTGATAATCCTCCTCCAGAGAATTGATCCGGTCGACCAGCGGCTGAATCCGCTTCAACTCCCGGGCATTCTTGGTGCCGAAAACCTTTTTCATGACCCAGTTCAACATGGCAGAGTATATCCCTATGGATTTCACAGCGTTAAGCATGCCGCCGACGGCGAGCGAGGCGAGCGGACCATCCCAGTCGGACCGTCGTCCAGATTCAGGAACCCGGCTTGACCGCGGGCAGCCCCTGACGGCATAGCGGGCAGTCCGCGGGGTCGTAGACCCTCAAGTTCAGCCGGACCAGGCTGTGCACCGGCACCCCGAAGTCGACCGTGCCACCGCTGCGGTCAACCAGAACGCCCACCCCGACCACCTCGGCACCAAAACTCCGGGCCAGATCGATAGTCTGCTGCACGCGCCCCCCCTTGGTTATGACATCCTCCGCCACCAACACCTTCTCACCCGGCTCCAGGCTGAACCCGCGGCGCAGCAACAGGTTGGAATCGGCGTCCTTCTCCGCGAAAATCGCCCGGACCCCCAAGGAACGGCCAACCTCCTGGCCGACGACAATCCCGCCGACAGCCGGAGACAACACGGTGTCCACCTTCACGCCCGAAAAGCGCGAGGCCAATTCGGCGCACAGGTCGGCCGCCACCCGCGTGTACTGCAACACCTGGGCGGCCTGGAAAAATTGATTGCTGTGCAGACCGCTGCGCAGCAGAAAATGCCCCTCCAGCAACGCCTTGCACTCGGTCAGACTCGCGAGAATTTCCTGTTCGGTCATCATTTTCATCCTCGTTGGCAGGTAATCAGCAGATTAATCGTTCCGTCCTTGACTAATGCTGAAACAAAATTACTCTTATGGTCGATTTTGGCAGTCAATGGGCCCGCCGCACAGGCGCACCGGTTCACGTCTGCCGGGAAGCCCACAACATAGCGTGGAAACGACGCATGTCCACGCCCCAAGCGTACGGCCCCAAGCATGACAGGACTGAATTGATGAGACCAGCAGCCAAGCTCTTCCTCTTTGCCTTCATTAGCCTTGTTTTCATGAGCGAGTCCATCGTCTTGGCCAGCTCCCTGCTGGGCGGCGATCACTCCGGCCAGGCCAGGCAAGTTTGGATGAAGGGCTACCTGAAGGTCGAGGAGGCTACCCATGCCGAGCAGGAGCACAACAGCGTCCTGGCCCTGCAGCTGTACCAGGAAGCTCTCGAGCATTTCCTGAATGTGCGCGCCAACCACCCCAACTGGAACCCCGCCCTGGTGGAATACCGGGTCAAATTCTGCGAAGGGCGCATCCGCCGCCTGAAGCCGGCTATTGAAAGCGCCTCCGAACAACTGACCAAGGCCGAACTGCTGACCCTGACATCCGAGCTGCGCAAGCAGATCGCGAACCTGGAGAAACAAATCCAGACCCAGGCGGCCGATGGCACGGATCTGCCCAAGGATGCGGACTCCTACCGGAAAACCCTTCGGGACCTGAAAGCGCAGCGGGATGCGGCCAGCAAAAATGCCAAGCGTCTGAGCGACCAGCTGGACGAATCCGGCCAGCGGGTTGCCACGCTCAGCGCCGAGCTGGACAAGGCCCGGGCCAGCCGCGACAAGGTCGAGGCCGAACTCCAGGCCAAAGGGCGCGCCTTGGAAACGGCCACGGCCGAACTGGACACCGGCAAAGATTCCCTGAAAGAGCTCACCCGCCGCCTGGAAAAACTCAATTCGGAAAAAGAGGATGTTCAGAAGGAACGGACACGGCTGCAGAAAGCCGTTGCCGAATTGGAGAGCGAAAAGCAATCCCTCCAAACCAAGGCGGCCGAACTGAGCCAGGCCGCCAGCGACCTGCAAAAGCAGCAGCGTTCGCTCCAAGACGACCTCGATACCAAAACCAAGCAGCTGGAGAAGGCCCTGGCCGCCTCCGGCCGCGACAGCGCCGAAAACCAGAAGACCATCGCGGCACTCGAGGAGCAGAAGCGCGAGCTGCAGGACAGGGTCAAATCCCTCGGCCAGCAGACCGCCTCCCTGGAGAAAGGCCGGGAGTCTCTCCAGGCCGATCTCGACGCCAAGACCAAGCAACTGGAAAAGGCCTTGGCCGACTTCACCAAGGAACGTGCCGAAAGCCGGCAGGCCAGCCAGCAACTCAGCGGCAAACTGGACGCGCTCAACAAGGAGTTGGCCGCCGAACAACAAACCCGAGCCAACCTTTCCCGCCAGATCGGCGAGCTTGAAGCCAAGCTTTCCGACAGTCGGCAGCAAGTCGCCAGCCTCAGCGACCAGAGCAAGGGCCTGCAAGCGACCAAGGCGGGCCTGGAGGAAACGATCAGCCTGCTCAAACGCTCCATGGACACCGAAAAAGGCAACCTCGCCCAGCAGCTTGAATCTTCCCAAGCCACTTTGGCCGCCCGGGTCGACGATCTCAAAAAGGCCAACGACCAGATTGCCAGGCTGGCGACGACCCTTTCCAAGTTGGAGGCCGACCTAGCCGAGAAGACGACCGCCTACAACGGCGAGCGCGCCGCGCTAGCCGAGTCCGAAAAACAGGCCAAAGCCCTCACGGCTCGCATCCAGCAACTGCAGAGCAACCTTGCGGATGCCCAAGGCCGCGAGCTGGCCGACCAGCAAGCCCGCCAACGCCTCGAGTCGCAGCTAAAGGAAACCGCCGAAAACCTCAAGAATACCGACACCAGCTTGAAAGAGCGCCAGCGCGAACTGGAACAGGCGCTGGCCAAGGGAGCCAAGCTGGAGGCGGACATCCAACAGGCCGCCACCGACCGCCAGCAGCTGCTTCAAGACATTGCCCAGACCAAGCAAACCGTTCAAACGCTTCGCAGCGACCTCAAACAGCGGGACGAGCAGCTGGCCGGGGCCGAGAAGGCCAATCGGAATGCGGAAAAGGACCTGGCCAGCCTCCAGGAAAAACTGGTCGGATTCAAGAGCGAGATTGCCAAGGCGGCCCAGGAACACGCCGCGGCCATTGACGAGCTCAAGAAGCAAAACGCCGCCCAGGCGAACCTTCTGGAGCAGCGCAATCTGCAGGTCAGCTCCCTGAACAAAGAGGCCGAGACCATCCAGAAGAACCTTGTCCGCAGCGAGGGTGCTCTGGCTCGCAGCCAGGATGTTCTGAAGACCCGCGAGAGCGAGCTGAACCAGCAGAAAGCCTCCGTGATCAACCTCAACAACGTGCTTCAGGAAAAAGAGAATCTGATCAAGGAGCTTCAGAAGGTTCTGGCCAAGAATCGCGCCGCCGATTTCCAAAAGATGGAGACGGAGATCCAGACGCTGCACGCCACTCTCCAGCAGAAGCAGGTGGCACTGGACCAAACCCAGGCTCACCTAAACAAGCTCAACCAGGCCGAGGAGGCCAGACTGCAGGAGGAGAATCGGATTATCGAGCAGGAAAATCGCCTGCGCGAGCAGCAGCGCCAGACAAAGCTCAAGTATATCGCCGCCCGAAATGCCGCCTTGGAAGCCGAAAAGAGCGGCGACTTGGAAACGGCCATCTTCAACTACAAGAAAGCGTTGGAAGTGGAGACCGGCGACCGGGAAGTAACCGCCCGTTTGGGCATTTTGCTGGTTGACCGCGGCCAGGATGCCGAAGCGGAAAAGTACCTGAACCGGGCCTTCGAACTCGACCCCACCGACACCAGCATCCTGCTGCCCCTGGGCCTGGCGCTTCTGCGCCAGGAAAAAGCCGAAATGGCCGTGGCGACCTTCGCCCGCGCCGCCGCCCTGGACAGCAAGAATGCCACCTACCAACGCTTCCTGGCCGTGTCCTGCCGCGCACTCGGGTGGCCCGACGCCGCCGAAGCCTCCTTCCGGCGCTCCTTCGCCCTGGACAGCAAGAACGGCGAGACCGCCTACAACCTGGCCGTCCTGCTGGCCACTCTGGACACCCCCCACATCGACGAAGCCAAGAAATGGTATCAGAAGGCGCGCGACTTGGGCATACCCGCAGACAGCGGGCTTGAGAGTTTCCTGAACCAGTAACCACCGCAGCCACCAGCGGCGAGAGCGAGAATGCCCCTGCCTGGAGTTCATTACCGCCCCATCATCCTGACCGCGATCGGACTCTGCCTGCTTGTGGCCACTGCCACGGCTCCGGGCCGGGATCTCGCCACGGCCAACGCCGACTGGATGCGGGCCTACGAAATTCTAGAGAGCGCCGCCAAGGCGGAAAAGGACGAGAACCCCGCCCTGGCCCTGGAGCTGTATAACCAGGCCCGGCAGCGCTTCTCCGATGTCCAGACCCAGCACCCCAGCTGGAACCCAGCCCTGGTCAATTACCGCATCACCTTCAGCCTTAAACAGATCCAACGCCTGCAGAGCCAGGTACAGAACCGGAACGGCTCCCTCACCCACTCTGAACTGCTCGCCCTGAACAGCGCCCAGACCGAGAAGATCAACAACCTGCAGGGTGCCAATGAACAACTCCAGCACCGTCTGGAAATCACCGCCAAGGCCTTGGAGCGCGCCCGCGAAGAAGCCGCCCGCAGCTTGCTTTCCTCCACCGAGGCCTCCCAACTGGTACAGGAGAAGAAAGCGCTGGAACAACAACTGGGGGCTTTGCAGCGCGAAATTGCCGACCTGACCCGGCAGCGGGACGCCGACAACGACTCACCCAAGAAGCGCCTGGCTCAAGACGCCTGCAGACAGGAGAGGGACCTGGCCCTGGTCCGCCTGGCAGAAGCCCGGGCCCGCGCCCATGATTACCAGCAGGCCTGCGAGCGGCTGAAATTGCAGCTTCATCAGAAATCCCAGGACTTTGACAAGCTGGCGCAGGCCAAAGAGGCCGAACTTTCCACGGCCCTGACCGACCTGGATCGCCGCAATGTCTCCGCCCGGCAACGGTTGGACCAACACTACCAGGGCCAGATACGCCAGCTGGAAAGCCGCCTGGCCGAATTAGCCCAACAGCAGCAACGGCTGCAAGAGCGCATCCACAACCAAGTCGAGCTCATCCGGCAGCAGGAGAAGCTGATCGCCGACCAAGGCCGCGTCGACCAGGATTTGCTCCTGCGTGAACGCGACGCGCAAATCGCCCGCCTGCGCAACGAACTGGTCGTGGAAAAAGCCAAGAACTGCCAGAACGACGCCGAGCGCTACTTGACGCAAATCCACGATCTCAAGAGCCAGTTGGCCCGGGAGCGAGCCCGAACCTGCGCCCTGGAAAACGCCCTGCAGCAAGATGTCGCCAACCGCGCGGCGGCCACCCCGGCCACTCAGACCACTCCGGCCGCAACCGCCGCTTTTGCCGACGCCGAACGGCAGCGCCGCTTGAATGAAAAACCTCTTCTGGCCAACTCCTACCTGCGCAAAGGCCTGGCCGCCGAGGAGAAGGGCAATATCGAAGCCGCCATCTGGAACTATCGCAAGGTTCTGGAAAACCAGGATCAAAACACCGTCGCCCTCCAGCGGCTCGGCCTGATTGCCGCCGAACAGGGCAATGAGCAGGAAGCCGAATCCTACCTGAACCGGGCATTCATCCTGAATCCCGACGACCCGACGACCCTAAACGCCCTCGGCTTCTGCCTGACCCGCCAACGCAAGGCTTATCCGGCTATCGCCATGCTCACCCGCGCCGTGGCCCTGACACCCGACTCTCCCGCCGCGCACCGCGCCCTCGGTGTGGCCTGCAGCAGCCTAGGCTGGAACGATGCCGCCGAAGTCCAGTTCCGGCAGGCCTTCGACCTGGACCGAAAAGACAGCGAAACCGCCTTCAACCTGGCCATCTTGCTAGCCTCCCGTGGAGGCAGCCGCATGGATGAGGCCAAAGTATGGTACCAGAGGGCCCGGAGTCTTTGCGACACCCCGGATCCCGGCCTAGACCAGTTCTTCGGCCTCAACAACTGAGTGCCCACTCGTTTTCTGCCGGAACGGATTCCTGCAGGAAGGCATAGTCCGCAAAACCCATCGACAGAACAAAGGAAACCGCCATGTTCAGCAAGATCATCGTCCTGCCCCTAACCATCACCCTCCTGGCCGCGACCCTGCTGCTGCAATACGGTTGCGGCGGCGATGCCGTCCAGCAGGACACGGCGGCCTTCGAAAAGGCCGTCGCAACCTACCTGAAGAACGGCAGCATGGATCTCAAGGTCTCTCAGTTCAAAGAACTGAAGGTGACCGGAGACACAGCCGAAGCCGCCGTTTCCCTGGCCTATGCCGGCGAAGGAGTCGGGGTGAAAGTGCGCTGGCGCTTCTCCTTCAAACAGCAGGACGGCCAGTGGGTCGTCACCAAACACTCCGAGTAACGACAAGCCCTCCGGAACACTCCTGATCACCTGCGGTTCCCTGGATCCGCGGGTTTTCAGGGGGGACATCGCTGCCTTCTGCCCGCCGCCCCCACCGCCTGCCGCATCCCCCGTAGCCAGGGTCCATGTTGGGCCTGCGCATCGGCCAAGCCCTGCCGAAACAGGCTTGTGATCCCGCCGGACTCCACGGCGACTTCTCCCTGCTCAACCCGCCTGGCACCACGCCAGGAACTGCGCCTGCAAGGCACCTTCCCGGTACGGGCGGGCGACCCGCCACTTTTTCCTCCTTCCAACCCATGCCAGGCTTAAACCCGGCTTGCACTGGCCAAATTCCGTGCTACGGTGTCTTCAAGCGACAAAAGGGGACAAAAACAGACAAAAGTCTTTCCCGCAAGGAGCCAGCATGATTCTCACTCTCAAGGAACTAGCCGACCATTTGCGCGTCAACGAACGTACCATTCTGCGCATGCTCAAATCAGGACAAATCCAGGGGACCAAGATTGGCGGCCAGTGGCGTTTCAACAGTAGCCAGATAGACAATGTTTTCTTCGACCCGGACACAAGCCGCCCGGAGCACGTGCCCATAGCCGAACTGACCCCCAACCACCTGGCGGCCCCCATCAGCCGCATTCTCACCCCCGCACGAACACTACTCGACTTGCAGGCCACCAACGTGGAAGCGGTTCTCCAAGAACTCTCCAAGCCGATAGCCAGGGAATCCCTGCTGCTGAACATGCACAATTTTCACGAGCGCTTGCTGGCCCGTGAGCATCTGTTGAGCACCGGAGTCGGAAACGGCGTGGCCGTTCCCCACCCGCGGGATCCTGAGCCCACCCTGAGACAGCCGGCGGTTATCGTCTTCGGACGCAGCGTGCAGGGCATTGCGTTCAATGCGGTCGACGGCAAGCCGGTGCATCTGTTCTTCCTGCTCTGCTGCCAGCAGATTCAGACCCATCTCTACTTGATGGGCCGTCTGGCCACCCTGCTGCGCAACGAAACGGTTCTGGACGGTTTCCGGAACAGCGAAACCCATGAAGACGTCCTGCGGGTAGTCCTGGAGTCCGAGCGCGATCAATTTCTCGCCTGACCCCGAAAGGGACCGCACGACGGCAGCGTACGGCGGTCGCCCTGGCCTCAGAGGTAAGAGGAGACCTTCCCGGGCGAGATGCTCCCATGCTAGCCTGCTATAAACCAAGAGGGCCTCGTCCGGTTCGGACGAGGC
>JBFJXC010000127.1:0-9300 GCA_041623325.1 Lentisphaeria bacterium
CAATTTGGACGACCTGTCCCCGGTCGCCTGCCTGGATGTCAGCCTGCTGCAGGATCTGGTGTTGAACCCCCTGCTGGACATCCAAGATCCCCGCACCAGCAAGCGCATCGACTTTATCGGCGGCATTCGCGGCACCGGCGAACTGGAGGCCCGGGTCGACAGCGGCAAGTTCGCCGTGGCCTTTTCCATGTACCCGACCACCGTGGCCCAGCTCATGGCCATCGCCGACGCCGACGCCATCATGCCCCCCAAGTCCACCTGGTTCGAGCCCAAGCTGCGCGACGGCCTGCTCATCCACGATCTTTAAGCCGGACCGCACGATCGACCCCAACAAAAGAATCCCCTGACCATGCACATCGAAAACCAGACCATCTACTTCGAGAACGTGTCCGCTGCCGACATCGCCGCGGCCCACGGCACCCCCACCTACGTCTACGAGGAGCAACGCATCCGCGACAACTTCCGGCGCGCCCTCAATGCCTTCCGGAAATACTACGACGACTTCCGCTTCTTCTACGCCATCAAGTCCTGCAACAACCTGGCCATCGCCAACATCCTGCGCCAGGAGGGCGCGGGCATCGACGCGGCCAGCGTCAACGAGATTCTGCTGGCCAAGGAACTCGGCCTGGGCGGCGAGGATGTGATGTTCAGCGGCAACTTCCTGAGCGACGACGACATCAAGCAGGGCCTGGATAGCGGCGTGATCTTCAACCTCGACGATCCCTCGCTGCTGCCCCGCGTCCTCACCTTCGGCAAGCCCGAACTGCTCTCCTTCCGGGTCAACCCCGGCTACGGACGCAGCAACGTGGGCGAGTTCGTCACCAACGCCGGTCCCGACGCCAAGTTCGGCGTGCATCCGGATCAGGTCATGGACGCCTACCGCGCCGCCAAGCAAGCCGGCATCACCCGCTTCGGCGCCCACATGATGCCCGGCAGCTGCATCAACGATCCCGAATACTTCGCCTTCATCACCGAACTGCTCATGGACATCATCGGCAAGGTCGGCAAGGAACTGGACATCCACTTCGAGTTCATCGACCTGGGCGGCGGGCTCGGCATCCCCTACGAGCACGAGGAGGTCGGCCTGGACATCGACGCGGCCGCCGCGCGAGTGGCCGAGGTCTTCAAGAAGAAGATCGCCGAATACGGTTTAAAGCCCCCCCGCCTGATGATGGAGCCCGCCCGCTACTTTGTGGGCGACGCCGGCTACATCGTCGGTCGGGTGCATTCCATCAAGGACAGCTACAAGCGCATCGTCGGCACCGACATCGGCATGAACACCCTGGCCCGGCCGGCCATGTACGGCTCCTACCACCACATCTACGTCGACGGCCGCGAAGACGAGCCCCGCCAGGAAGTCGGCCTGTGCGGCCAGCTCTGCGAAAACACCGACTTCTGGGTCAAGAACCGTCCCCTGCCCGCGGGCATTGCCGAAGGCGACCTGGTGGTAGTGGAGAACGCCGGGGCCTACGGCTACGCCATGAGCTACCAGTACAACGGCCGCCTGCGCCCCGCCGAGGTGCTGGTGCGCGGCGACAAGCATGTCCGGATCCGCGAACGCGAAACCTTCGAGGATCTCGTGCGGAACGTCTACGTGCCCGAGGACCTGCGGCCGTAAAGCACACAATCGTGATCGCGCTCGTCATCGCGCTCGTCATCGCGCTCGTAATCGAAGTAGTGGGGTGCCGGCTTTCAGGTTTCGGACACAATAGACCTACCGTTGGCACATATAAACACGGCACCGACGCACCGATCACAAGCGCGATACCGACACCCGGCACCAACGCACCGATCACGAGCGGGATCACGAGCGCGATACCGACACCCGACACCGACACACCGATCACGAGCGCGATGACGAGCGCGATCACGACACCCGGCACCAAACACCGATCACGAGCGCGATCACGAGCGCGATCACGATTTTGTCCCTGAAACCTGAACCCCTGAAACCCGAAACCTGACAAATGCCCGAGCTTCCCGAAGTCGAGACCATTTGCCGGGCCATCCGGCCGCATGTGATCGGGCGGACCATCACCGGCGTGCAGACCTGCGTGCCGCGCCTGCGGCACCCCCTCGACCAGGACGCCCTCAGCAACCACCTCGTCGGACGCCGCATCCATGACATCCGCCGCCGCGGCAAGTACATCATCCTGGAACTGGACGATGGCGGAGCCCTGGTCATCCACCTCGGCATGACCGGCTCCTTCCGGATTTGTCCACCCGAGGAACCGCTCCACCGGCACGACCGCCTGGTCTGGACACTCTCCGACGGCCAGCACTGGCGCTTCCAGGACATCCGCCGCTTCGGCATGGCCGTGATCTGCCATCTCGCCAAACCCGGCGCCGAACCGACGATCCTCGCCCACCTAGGCCCGGAACCCCTGGGGGTAGCGTTTACGGCTGACTATCTCATCGCCGCCTTCAAAACCCACACCCGCCCCATTAAAAACGCCCTCCTCGACCAGCGTCTGGTGGCCGGCCTGGGCAACATCTACGTGAACGAGGCCCTCTTCGACGCCCGCATCTCGCCCCTGCGCCCCAGCGACACCCTCACCCGTGCCGAATGCGAGCGCCTGATCGTGGCTGTAAAGAAGGTCCTGAGCGCCTCCCTGGAAAGCGGCGGCACCACCATCAGCGACTTCAAGAGCGTCGACGGCAGCGAGGGCAAATTCGCCCTCCACCTTAACGTCTACGGCCGCGAAAACCTGCCCTGCCCCCGCTGCGGTTCCTCCCACACCATCCGCCGCCTAGTCCAGGCCGGCCGCGCCTCCTTCCACTGCCCCGGATGCCAGCGATAGGCAAAGGCGGGACGGTGGACGATGGACCCAGGTTTGGGCGCACACCTTCGGCATGCGGGTCTATGGGTTATTCAACACCTGGGGTACAGCATCTTAAGCCGTGGAGCCGCGGCAATCCCTTGCCGCCGCGCCCGACGGGCGCTTTGGATGCCATTCGCGCAATCTTGGCGCTTTGGAAAAGCGCATCTCCAGGGACTTTGCTTTAACCAGTGCCTCTGGAGCTGCGGCAATCCCTTGCCGCCGCGCCCGGCGGGCGCTTTGGAAAAGCGCATCTCCAGGGCCCCTGTTGCATGCGAAGCTAGGGCGCGTTCGCCCCGGCCAGATTGTCCCCGAGGGTGGCGGCCAAGTCTTCGACTGCCTGAACATGGATAATACGGGTTTGGGCCAGCGCCCCCTCGGCCCTGACCAGATCGGTCTGCACTTCGTTGAGACGCGTAAGAGCGGCCAGTCCTGACAAATATTCTTTGCGGACAATATCGCGAATCTCGCGAGTCGTTTCGGTAATGTCCTGCTGGTTGGCGTACTGCTGCCCGGCGGTCCGCGCACGGTCAAGGGCACGCCGGACCTCGGAGGCAATATCGTTGCGGCGTTGGCTCAAGTCCTGATTGGCACCCCGCAGCTGAGCCCGGGCCTCGGCAACCTCGTACTGCCGGCGGCGGCCGTCGAACAGTTCCCAGGACAGAAAAATCCCCACAGAGGAATCGGCATCGCGGGACAGGTTGAACCGGGCGTTGTCCTGACGCTGCAGGGAGTAGTCAGCCTGCGCAACCAACTGGGGCATGTACTGCCCTTGGGCCGCCCGGACCGATGCCTCCAGCCCCGTCACGAAGTGATCGATCGACAGCAAATCAGCCCGACGGTTGAAGGCCATGGATATGGCATCGTCCGCCTCGGGCAGTGGAGAGGTCTGGTCGTTGCCGGGCCCCAGCAGAACCGTGGAAGGGGGCAACGTCCCGGTTTTCAGCCCTAGCAAGGCCGCCAGCACTTGGCTGGACGCGCGTTGATCACGCCGGTTTCCCAACAGTGTGTTTTCGGCCTGCCGGGTGCGCAGGCTGAAATTAAGCACGTCCACCCGCGCGCCGGCACCGGCCTTGAGACGCTTCTCGGCCTCCTCCTGGAGGGACCGGTTGAACTCGGCGTCCCGTTCGGTAATGCGAGCGGCCTCCTGGGCCAACAGGCAGTTGAGAAAGGCCGTGGCCACCCCTTGAGCCAGTAGGCGGCGTCCATCCTCCCATTGGGCCAGGGTCCCGGCCGCACCAGCCTCCGCGGCTTGGATCCGAAAGCGACTGGCAAAACCGTCAAACAGCAACCAGGTGGCGGAAGCACCGGCGCCGTAAACCGAGACATCGCCATCATTGCCCGCACTCAGGGAGACGTCAGCCAGTCGGGTCAGGTTGGCCGTGGCACTGACCTGAGGGGCCAGTGCAGCCCGGGCCTGCCCGATCACCGCCTCGGCGGCCTTGACCCGCTCCAGCAGGGCGGACACCCCGGGATTATCGGCCAGTGCCAGACGCTTGGCCTCGGTCAACGTCAGCCTTTCAGGGATGGCACGGCTCTCCTGTGCGGAGACAGCGCCCGAACTCAGCAGCAGGGTGCACAGGCCAACGGTGTGGATCGCACGCAACATGGGATTCTACCCTTCTTCTTCTTTGCAGTTAACGGCAGCAGCTTGAGATTGGTCACCGGATCGACGGCGAGCCAGCAGCGCCCCAATGCGGCTGAGCTGGCTGACCGAGCCGGGTTCGCGAGTGAACATATTGTAAAGAACCGGGATGACAATCATGGTCAGCACTCCCGAGGCCAGAATTCCGCCGGCGGAGGCGATGCCCACCCCGGTCCGCAATTCGGAGCCGATCCCCTGCCCCAAGGCCATCGGCAGCATGCCCAGAACCGCCGCGCAGGTAATCATCACGATCGGCCGGAATCGTTCACAGGCCGCCTCGGCCATGGCCTCGTGGCGCGGCACGCCTTCGGCGATGTGAATATTGAACTGGTCCATGATCAGAATGGCATTGTTGACCACGATGCCAATCAGCATGACCGCGCTCATAATTACAAATAGCGAGAAGGTCTCGCCGAAGGTGAAAAGCGCCCACATGTAGCCCATCAGAGCCAGTGGCAGGGTCAGCATGATCAGCGCCGGCTGCCGCCACGATTCCATGATGGCCGCCAGAGTCAATATCACCAGGATGATCGCCGTCAGGGCCGCCTCCCCCATCGCCGCCTGGGTCTCCTCCATGCGCTCCACATCGCCGGCGAACTTCACCGCGTATCCAGGAGGCAGAATGTCGGCAGCCCGTGCACGCAGTTTGGCGGCCGCGGTGCCGACCGCGATCGTGGCATTGCCGGTCACCTTGCAGACGCGGCGCTTGTCGCGCCGCAGAATCTGGATGGGCATGACCGTATCGGCCACCTCGGCCACATTGCCGATCAGAATCGCCTGCCCCGGCTGCCCCGGCAGCAGGAACTGCTTGATCTGCTCGCGACCGGCCTGCTCGTCGAACTTCACCACGATGTCGTAGTTGCGGTCGCCGCGAGTGAACGTACCCGCCTCCAGCCCTTCGATGTTGCCTCGCAGCGTCATGCCCACCCCCACGGCAGGCAGCTTCATGTCGGCCAGCTGGGCACGCTTGGGCGTGACGCGCACCTTGGGTTTGCCAGCCCGGACCGTGGTGTCCATCTCCGAGAAGCTGCCTTCGGCTTCCGCCCATTGCTTCAGTTCGGTTCCCAGCCGGTCGAGGGTGGACAAATCGTCGCCGTACAGAAACATCTCCAAATCGGTGCTAATGCCGCCGATGGCCGAGGGTTTGAAGACGCCGACGATGCAGTCGGTATAGCCGGCCATGCGCTCCCGGGCCATGTCGAGCAACTCGTCCTGACTAAGGACGCGCTCGGTGCGCTCGGAGAACTTGAGCTGAATCTGGCCCAGGTAGACACCCTCGGATGCCTGCCCGGCAATGCCCTGCACCTTGCCGATAGTGGTGACAATGCTCTTGAGTTCGGGCAGATCCTTCAAACGGGCCTCGGCCTCCTGCACTCGGGTTTCGGTCGCGGCCAACGAGTAGCTGGTGGGGAACTCCAGACGAACGGTGATCTCGCCCTTGTCGATGTCGGGAAAGAAGCTGCCGCCGATCTTCGGCCCCAGCCCCATGGAGACGAGGAACAGCCAGGCCACCCCCGCCAGCACCGGAAGGGCAACCAGACGCCAGCGGGACAGGAAGCGCAGGGCGCCCCCGTAGGCGGCGGTCTGCCGGTTGAACATGCTGTTCCAGCCCCGCTCAAGATAGGTGATCGGATTCCACTTGGAGCGGGTGCCGCGCTGGCGCAGAATCAGCATGCAGAGCATGGGGGTCAGGGTGAAGGAGATGAAAAGCGAGACCACGGTCATGACGATCATGGTCACCACCAGCGGCCGCAGAAACTGCCCGACGGTGACGCTGATCATGGCGATGGGGAACAGCACCACCACGTTGGTCCCGGCACTGGCCAGCACCGGAATCCACGACTCCGCCGCGCCCTTGCGCGCCGCCTCCTTTGGCGAATTGCCCTCGTCCAGATGGCTGACGATCGCCTCCATGACCACGATCGAGTTGGTCACCAGAATGCCCACCGACAGACCGATGGAGATCAGCGTGGAGGTATTCAGCGTGTATCCCAGAAACGACAGGAAAAAGAGGCCGATGACGATGGTCAGCGGCATGGTCACGGCAATGACCACAGTCGAGCGCACATTGTAGAGGAAGAGAAAGAGAATCAGGGCGGTCAGCAGAATGCCCTGCCCCACGTTGGACCAGGCGCTGTCCACACTGGCCTGGATGAACTTGCCATCGTCCTTCACCCACTTCAGCTCCATACCGCCGGGCAGTTCGGCACGCAGCCGATCCATGGCCTTGCGAACCCTATCCACCACCTGCACGGCGTTGGCGTCCTCGCGCTTGACCACCTCGATGGAGATGCAGGGCTGGCCATTGTAGGTGGCCTTCTGGCGCAACTCCTCGGTGCGCATCTCGGCGCGGCCCACATCCCGCAGATAGCAGCGCCGACCGTCGCTGGCGGTCAGCACCAGGCTATTCAAATCCTCCACCTCCTTGACCTCGCCGTCGAATTCGACACTGAACTCGGTGCCCTGCCCCCGCACCCGTCCCGAGGGAATTTTGCGGACCGCGTTCTGAATTGCCGACACGACCTGGGTGCTGGAAAGGCCTCGGGCGGCCAGCCGATCGCGGTCCAGCAGAACCTGCACTTCGCGCTCGGCCCCGCCGATCAGGGTGCACTCGGCCACGCCGGGTATGGTCGTGATCCGATCCTTGAGGGTGTTGTTGGCGAAATCGTACAGCTCGTCCCGAGGCGCCTCGCCGGTCAGGGCCAGATTGACCACGGCAATGGCATTGATATCGAACTTCTGGATGATCGGATCCTCGACATCCTCGGGGAAGTCGCCGGCGATCATGTCCAGTTTCTCGCGCACGTCGGTGGCGGCCAGATCGATATCCACGCCGTTGACAAACTGGATCTGGGTCAGACAGACGTTCTCCATGCAGGTGGACTGGATGAAGTCGAGCCCGTCCAGGGTCATCATCTTGTCCTCGATGCGCTTGGCCACATCGGTCTCCAGCTGCTCGGGGCTGGCGCCGGGATAGATCGTCTGAATGGTCAGCACCGGAATGTCCATGCTGGGCAGGAACTCGACTGTCATCTTGCGGTAGGCCTGCAAGCCCAACAGAACCAGAGCAATGATCAAAGCCGACATGGCCACGGGCCGCCGGACGGAGGTGTCGGATAGAAACATTCCCTTAATTCTCCTTGTGTCCGGCCGGTTTGGACACGCCAACCAACCGCGGATCGGTTTCAGCAGAGGTGCGCACCTCCAGAGCCGTGCCGTCGTTCAACAGAAATTGTCCGCGGGAAACGACCGCCTGCCCCGACGCAAGCTCCCCGGATTTGACCTGAACCCAGCCGTCGCTCTCCAGGCCGGTCTCCACAGCAACCGCCTTGGCGCGCCCCCCCGCCTCCACAAAAACCACATCCCGTTCCGACCGCTTCACCAGCGCCTTCAGAGGCACCCCAAGGCCTTCTTCGCGACGCAACGCCACGGCCACCTTGGCCATCGCCCCGGGCGCAGCATCCTCGGACGCCCCAGTCAATAGGCACTTCACCTCGAACACCCGCATCTGTGGATCGATTGTGGGACTGCGGTAGGTGACCGGAAACTCTCCCAGCAGCCTTCCCTCCACGCTGACCTGCATCCCGGTTACCCCCGGGCGAATCGCGGCATAGTGCCGAGCCGGCAGAAAAGCGCTGACCTCGATCTGGGACAAATCCACGATGCGGAAGACTGACGCCGTCGGGCCGCCCATTTCACCGACATCCTGATAGCGCTTGCTGACGACCCCGCTGATGGGGGCCACCACGGTGGCGTCCTGCAAATCCTTCTCGGCCATGGCCACACTGGCGGCCGCCTGGCGCTGCTGCTCACGGGCCAGCCCCACCAGGGTTTCGGCATATTTCACCGACGCCTTGGCCTTCTTCAACTCCGCCTCGGCCTCCTCAACCGTGTCCAAAGTGCCGATCTTGTCCGTGGAAAAGAGCCGGTTCTTGCGCTCGTAGTCTTTCTGGGCGCGCTCCAACGACGCTCTTTCCCGCTCCAGATTGGCCTGTTTCTCCTGCAGGCTGCATCGGCTGACTGCCAGATCCAGCTTGCGAAGCTCCAACGCCTTGTGCAACTTGAGATCGTCCGACAGCAGCAGGGCGGTCTGGCCCGCGGTCACCGCATCCCCCTCGTCCACGAACAACTTCATCAGCGTCCCACTGATGCGGGCCGGCACCACGGCCTCGTTCCGGGCCTCCAGACTGCCCTGCACCACCAAACGCTCCTCAAAGACGCGCTCCTGGACCGGCACCGTTTCCACCGGCACCCGGCGCTCCGCCTTCGCCTCCGCGGCCGCCTCCTTGGCCCAAACTCCCGGCAACAGGGTCAGCGCCAGGGCGCTGCTCAAGACATAGTGCCTGCGTTTCATTGTCCAATCTCCTTAAACCATGGGTGAATCAACATCCGCTCAATCAACGTCAACTCGTCCTCAACCGACGGGCAATCCTCCGGATACCGCATGCGCTCGTCGATCACCCCGTGCACCCCCAGCATCGCGATTCGGCCCGCCGCCTCGGGGGCTGGGCAACCCGCGCTCAGAAGCCCCTGCTCCGATGCCTCCGTGAAAACGGTTTTGTACAGCCCCATCACCCGAAGAAAACGCTCCCGAAGCCTCGCCGTGACCACGGGACTCAACTCCTGCCCGCACAGCACCTGGCCCAACTCCCGCCGCTGCTCGATGCCATGCAGCAGCACACGCGTCGCCTCGATCAGCACTCCGGGAATGTCCGACCGGTCCGCAAATACCCGGTCCAACTCGTCCAGCAGGGGCTGGAAGCCACTGTCCACCACCTCCAGAACCAGCGCATCTTTGTCACGGAAATAGTTGTACAGCGTCCCTTTCGACACCCC
>JBFJXC010000128.1:0-9288 GCA_041623325.1 Lentisphaeria bacterium
ACCGATCCCGAGACGGTCGACCACATCCGTAAATGCTATGCCGGCACCCTAACCATGACCGACGCCTGGCTAGGCAAGCTCTTGGACACGATGGACGAACTGCAGCTTTGGGAAGATACGGCACTGATCCTGACCACCGACCATGGCCACCTCCTCGGGGAGCACGGCTACTGGGCCAAAAACTATATGATGGACTACGCCGACCTGGCCCATATTCCCTTGCTGGTTTGCGCGCCGGGCCTGCCCGGGGGCCAGCGCCGCTCCGCTCTCACCTGGACACCCGACCTGATGCCGACGCTCCTGGAGCTGCATCAGGCCCAGCTGCCGGAGCATCTCCACGGCAAGTCGCTGCGCTCCCTGTTGAGGGGGGAACAGACCCATCACGATTCCATCCTGTTCGGCTACCATGGCAAGGACATCAACTGGACCGACGGTCACCTCACCTACTGCCGGCAACCCCTCCCCGAAGGCATCGCCTATAACCATACCCTTATGCCGCGCCACTTCACGGATTATTACAGTGCCAACACGCTCCGCCAGGCCGAATTCGGACTTTTTCTCAAAGAGTGCAAGCAGATCCCCCACTTGCGCCTGCCGGGGAATAATAGGCCACACGCCGATGCCACGGACTTCAATCCGATCTATGACCTGGACAACGACCCCCGCCAAGAAGCCGTCCTGCGGGATCCGGCTTTAGAACGAAGGCTGGAAACCGAACTGTGCCGGCGCATGCACGAGTGCGACGCCCCGGACACCGAGTTCCCCCGCCTCGGACTGAAACCGGACCTCTGGCAGGGGGCTACCGACGCCTGAACATCGCATGCGCAGGTTGGCCGTGGGCTGGAGGTCAGCCCACGGCAGCCCCGCTGACGAATTCCCCGCCGTCCACCGTCAGAAGCTTCAGCTGCTTGCCCTTCTTGGCCGCCAGAAGCATGCCCTGCGACTCCACGCCGCACAGGACCGCCGGCTTGAGGTTGGCCACCACCACCACAGTCTTGCCCAGCAGGTCCTCGGGCGCATAGAACTTGGCGATGCCCGCCACGATTTGGCGTTTCTCGGCCCCCACCTCGACCTGCAACTTCAGCAGGCGGTCGGCCTTGTCCACAGGCTCGGCGCCAAGCACCTTGCCCGTCTTCAGCTCGACCTTGCCGAAGTCGGCGATGTCGATCAGCGCGATGTTCTCATCGGCGGCCTTTGAGGCAGGCTTGGAGGCAGGCGGCGTATCCGGGGCCAGGCTCTTGCGGTCGACGCGAGGGAAAAGGGATGGGATATCGCAGATAGGGCGGCCGGCAGGCAGGCTTCCCCAGCTGGCAAGGCGATCCATGTGCGGAGGCAGCTCGCTCTCGTTCAGGCCGAGGGCGCGGCGCAGCTCGGCCATCTTGCCGGGCATGACCGGATAGAGCAGACCTGAGACAATCCGCAGACATTCGGCCGCATTGTAGAGCACCCGTGAGAGCGTCTTGGCATCGCCCTCCTTGGCCAGCTTCCACGGTGCCATTTTCTCGAAATAGCGGTTGCCCGCCCGGACCGCGTTCAGGACCTCGGCGATGCCGCGATCCAGTTTCATGTTCTTGAGATGCGCCTTCATCTGGACCACCGCCGCCAGGCTCAGCTCCTTCAGCTCGGCCTCGTCGTCGCTTTGCTCCGGCACTTCCGGAATGACCCCACCCAGGTTGCGGTTGATCATCTTGATGACCCGGCTGCTCATGTTGCCCAGGTCGTTGGCCAGCTCGGCATTGTAGCGCAGAACGAAGTTCTCCTCCGTAAAGCTGGCATCCTGCCCGAGGCTCATCTCGGCCAGCAGAAAATAGCGGAAGGCGTCCACGCCGTAGGTCTCCACCATCTCCATGGGGTTGACCACGTTGCCCAGGGACTTGCTCATCTTGTCGCGCCCCACCAGCCACCAGCCGTGGGCGTAGATGGTCTTGGGCAACTCCAGGCCCATGGCCCGCAGCATGGTCGGCCAGTAGACCGTGTGGGTGGTCAGGATATCCTTGCCGATCAGATGGAAGTTGGCTGGCCACCACTTGGCGAAGGCCGACGCGTCGCTCTTGTAGCCTGCCGCGCTGATGTAGTTGACCAGGGCGTCGAACCAGACATAAGTCACGTAGTCCGGGTCGAAAGGCAGTTCGATGCCCCAGCTCAGTCGGCTCTTGGGGCGGCTGATGCAGAGGTCGTTCAGAGGCCGGCGCAGGAAGCCCAGGGTCTCCTGGCGACGGTGTTCGGGCTGGATGAAGTCGGGATTGGACTGGATATAGTCCACCAGCCAGTCCTGGTACTTGCCCATGCGAAAAAAGTAGTTGCGCTCCACCAGGCGCTCCACGGCGCGGTTGCATTCGGGGCAGTTGTCATCGGCCAGATCCTTCTCGGTATAGAAGCGCTCGCACGGCACGCAGTACCAGCCCTCGTACTCGGCCGAGTAGATTTCGTCGCGCTCGTACAAATCCTGCAGGATCTGCCGGACCACCACCTGGTGCCGCGGCTCGGTGGTGCGGATAAAATCGTCGTGGGTTATTTCCAGCTTGTCCCAGAGTTCCTGGAAGCGGACTACGGTGCTGTCGCACTGCTCCTGGGGGGTCATGCCGTGGTTCATCGCCGCCTGCTGGACCTTCTGACCGTGCTCGTCCGTACCGGTCAGGAAGTGCGTGGGCACGTCCAGTAGGCGGTGGTAGCGAGCCAGGACGTCGGCCAGGATGGTGGTGTAGGCGTGCCCGATGTGGGGCTTGTCGTTGACGTAATAGATGGGGGTGGTGACGTAGAACGTGTCCATAATCCAAACTGTGCGTTAGGTCAGCGTTTGCTTCCCGACTTCCCGATTCCAGAACAGGCTGACCGCCAGAACGAGGAAGAAGGCGATGAAGAGCGAGATATAGAGTCCCCCCAGTCCCACGTAGGCCCAGGGAATGGCGCGCTGGGCCGCCAGGGCGTCGGCCATCCAGAGCAACTGCCAATTAGGGATGGCGGCATAGCAGGCGGCCGCCAGTAGATTGCCGGCAGCGTGGCGGCCCAGCAGATAGTCCGACATCAGCCCCGTAAGAAAGATGACGGCGCAAACCAAAAGATTGCCCACCAGGTCGAGGCGGGTGGACAAGGCCGTGGCCAAAGTGCCCATGGCCATGACCGCGTAGAGCACCAGAACCAAGGCGGGAACGACCTGCCAGGAAAAGCCCCCGGGGCCGCCCTCGGCTCCCGGCAGCCAGTAGATGACCAGGGCGCTGAGCGGCAGAACCGCCAGCATGGCCAGGATCGCGGCCATGGTAAAAGGGGACTGGCGCACAAAGTTGCGGATGCCGCCGATCAGGCAGGAGATGGCCAGGGCCGCGAAGTAGACGGCCATGGCGGTGTTGTCCAGACGGAACTGGTCTTTGGCCACCCGCAGAGCAATCAGAGTGGCCAGACTGGTCAAAAACCAGAAGACCAGCAACGCCATCAGAATGCCCAGGATCTTGGCGACGATGAAAACGGGGCGCTTGACCGGCTTGGAAAGCACCAGCAAGACGGTGCCGTTGGCGATCTCGCGGGAAATCGCATGGCTGGCCGAGAGTACCGCGGCAATCCAGCCGAACACCAGGGTCGTGGCCATGGCGCTGTCAACGACCATTTTGATCTGCTCGCGGAAGACGAACATGGTGAAGATCGGAAAAATGCCGATCATGATCAGAGCGGTCAGCAGCAGAATCAGGTAGATGGGTTCGCGCAAGCTTTCCCGGAAGGTGTTCTTGGCAATCTGAAAGATCGTTTCGATCACAGCACTTTCTCCCACCATGGTCCGACGGCCGACCCGACCCGTACGCAACAATGCCGGGCGGTCAAGACCGACCCGGCACTCCAATGCAACCCGAACCTATCAACCCGCTTATTGGGCCGGAGTCGCCAAGGGCGGCAAAATCGGGGTCTCGGTCGGGGCGGCAAAAGCCGGCAGCTCGCTGGCCACCTCGGCCTGCCTGAGCATCTCGGCAAAATCCACCGGCAGCTTCTTGTACTTGAACAAAGCGCCCAGAACCTCGGCGTTGCGGGCCCAGTTCTTGCCGTCTACCCGAATGGAGGGATAGCGGTCGGTCAGCAGATCGGTGATCTCGGCGGAAACGTAGCCGGAACCGCCGATAAAAACCAAGCGCTCGGGCTTGAGCAGATCGATGAACTCGATGCAATTGCTGGCTTTGATGACGACCGCGCTGTCGTTGTAGGGCAGGTAGTAGAGGTCGACTCCGGCTTCGCCGCTGGCGGTCAGAATGACCGGGGTGCTGCGCTTGTCCTGAATCAGTTCGGCCAGCAGGCGCGGCTTGATGTAGTTGCCGGTGATGATGACGGTCTTGCCCCGGTTGCTGAATCCGGGAATCAGAGACTTGAGGCGGGCGCCAAGACCGGCCTGGGCGGGCGTCGGCAGGCTCAAGGCCACGGTCAAGACAACTAAGAGAGCGGAAAGTTGATGCTTTTTCATCTTGGAACTCCTCTTCCAATGTTGATGATGGAGACACTTTAGCCGGGTTTAAACGTCATCCGCAGTTTATGCTTGGACAAGTTCACACTATAGTAGGTGGAATTTTAGCGCTTCAATCAAAAATAACAACTGTGCCAGCAGGAAAAGCCGCCCCGGCTATTGACCCTTATGAACGATGTGACTCCGCTATTGCCCAAGACAAGCAACCCCAAGGCGAGGCTGGGAATATTCCTCAGCGGCAGCGGCAGCAATGCCGAGCGAATTCTGGAGATGGCCCGGGCCGCCGGGGCGAAGGCCCCCTTCGAAGTGGCCGTGCTGGTGACCGACGCCCCGGAGAGCAGCCGGGCCCGGGAACTGGGGCAGACCTATGGTTTGCCTGTGTTGGAGAACGACATTCGCCAGTTCTACCGGCAGCGCGGCCAAACCCGCGTCTCCATCGCCTCCGAGGCCGGACAGCAAGTGCGCGAGGACTGGACCAACGACCTGCGCGCACAGCTGGCACCCTACCGCCTCGACTTCGGAGTGCTGGCCGGGTTCGTGCCTCTGACCAATCTGGTCGGCGATTTCCCGTGCCTGAATGTCCATCCCGGCGATTTGACCTATTTGAAGGGCGGACATCGCTACCTGGTCGGACTGCATACCGTTCCGATCGAGCGCGCCATCCTGGAAGGCCTTGACTACCTGCGCAGCAGTGTGATTCTGGCTGAACCCTACTCCGGCCAAGGCGAGGACATGGATAGCGGTCCCCTGCTGGGCATCTCGCCCGAAGTGCCCATCGATTTTCAGGAAACCGGGCCGGACAGCCTGGCCGCCTGCCTGGCCGCCCGCCCCCCCAAGCGCCCAAAGGGCGGCTACGCCGACCGGTTGGAGCAGCTGGCCGCCCTCAACCAGGACCTTCTCAAAGAGCAGGGAGACTGGGTGGTTTTCCCCAGAGTGGTCGCCGACTTCGCCAACAACCGCTACGGCCTGGATGCCGGCGGCAAGCTTTGCTACCGTTTCGGCTGCAAATGGCTGCCCATCGAAACGGTCATCTACGGAAACGGCGACAAGGAAGTCATTTTCCGGGCCGAGTAGACACTCCGGTCATGCCCGGGGAGCCAAGGGGCCTGCATCCGGCCTGCCACATTGCCCTGCCGTCCGCAGCCCCGGGCCCGCCTGCTCAATCCTTGCGGTGACGGACAATTTCCCCCTCCAGCATGTAGATGGCATCTTCGGCAATGTTGGTGGCATGATCCCCTACCCGTTCCAGGGAGCGGACGGCGCGCATCAGGCGCAGGTAGCTTTCCGCCTGCCGGGGAGCGGCCTGCATGGCCTTGACCACGTCGGAACGAATCGTCTTGTTGTAGCGATCCACCTTGGCATCGTCCTGGATCACCTCCCGGGCCAGGGGCGCATCCATCGTGACCAGGGCATCCAGGCTCTTGCGAAACATGCGCCAAACCGCCAGAGCCATTTCGTGCAGATCGGAGGGCACGCGAATGGGCTCGTGACCGGCCAGAAAAATCGCCGACTTGGCCACGCTGACCGCCTCGTCTCCGATGCGCTCCAGATCGTTGGTCATTTTGAGGGCGGCCACGATCAGGCGCAGGTCGATGGCCATGGGCTGGTAGAGCGCCAGGGCCTTCAGGCATTCCTCCTCCAGATTGACTTCCGCCTGATCGATGCGGTCGTCGGCCTGCCTGACCTCCTCGGCCAACGTCAGATCCCCGGTCTCCAGAGCCTTCACGGCCCGAAGCAGGTTTTCCTCCACCAGCGTGCTCAACGCCAGCAATTCAGTCTCCAGATGACTGAGTTCCTGATGAATATGTTGGGACATGCGATTCCTTTCGGCAGGGTTGTGGCTGATCGCAGTGGGGCGCCGGCCGGATTCATCCGAACCGCCCGGTGATGTAGTCTTCGGTCTGTTTTTGCTTGGGCTTGGTGAAAAGCTTGGAGGTCGGACCGAACTCGACCAGATCGCCCTCGTACATGAACGCGGTGCGGTCGGAGACGCGGGCGGCCTGCTGCATATTGTGCGTGACAATAATAATGGTATAGCTTCCTCGTAAAGAGGCGATCAGGTCCTCGATGTGGGCGGTGGAACGCGGGTCCAGAGCGGAGGTGGGCTCGTCCATCAACAGGATTTCCGGATTGACGGCCAGGGCCCTGGCCAGACAGAGGCGCTGCTGCTGACCGCCAGACAAGCCCAGGGCATTCTGGTCCAGACGGTCCTTGACCTCGCTCCAGAGGGCCGCCTTGGTCAGGCTTTCCTCAACCACGTCGGGAAGCTCCGACTTGCGGCGGCCCTGAAGCCGCGGCCCATAGGCGATGTTGTCGAAGATGGATTTGGGAAAGGGGTTGGGTTTCTGAAAAACCATGCCGATGCGCTGGCGCAGCGCCACGGCGTCGATTTGCCTGGAATAAATGTGTTGCCCGTCAAAGACCAGCTGTCCCTCGGTGCGGCAGGACGGGATCAGATCGTTCATGCGGTTGATCGCGCGAAGAAACGTGCTCTTGCCGCAGCCACTGGGACCGATGATGGCCGTAACCTTGGCCTCGGGTATTGCCAGAGAGACCTTGCGGACCGCCTCATGGTCGCCGTAGAAGACCGAGAAGTTCTCGGCGGTCACATGGTTCCGGGGTGGGGACGGCGCGCCGGCCTGGCGGCCCCCTTCCAACCGGACTGGATCGACGGCGCGATTCTGCACTCCCGGCGGCGCGACCACAGGGGCGCTTTCCGGTCCGGACGGACTATTCAAGGTGGCGGTTTGCATAACGGTCATCCTTTCAACTTCTTGGCGATGCGGGCCCGAAGCAAAATGGCAGCGGCATTGAGCACGAGCACCAGCAGGACCAGGGTCAGAACCATCCCATACTGGACATGGCGGATCCGGTCGACGGCCTCATGCTCGGTGCAGAGGTTGTAGATATTCCAGGACAGAGCCGGGGTGGGCTCCGAGAAAACCTCCAACAGCTTCAGAGGCTGTCCGACACTGACCGCGGCGGTGAAGATGATGGGGGCGGTCTCGCCGGCGGCCCGCCCCATGCTGATGATGATGCCGGTGATGATGCCAGGCATGGCCGCCGGCAGCAGCACGGTCAGGATCGTCCGCCACTTGCCGGCACCCAGGCTCAAAGCGGCCTCCTTATAGGTCCGGGGAACGGCCCGCAATGCCTCCTCCGAAGCCCGAATGACGGTTGGCAGGATGAGCAGGGACAGCGTCAGGGATCCAACCAGCACGCTCTTGGAGTCCGAAAGCCGGAGAGTATTGATGAAAAAAGCCAGACCGAACAGGCCGAAAACGATGCTGGGGACTCCAGCCAGTGTGCTAATGCAGGTTCGAATCAGGCTGATCAGTCGACCTTGGCGCCCGTATTCAACCAGGTACACCGCGGAAACAACCCCGATGGGAATGGCGAACATCATGGCCCCCAGTGTCAGATAGAAAGTCCCCAGCACTTCGGGCCAGATGCCGCCGAAGAAGTGGGCGTCCTTGGATTCGTCGGTCAGGAAGCCCCAGTAGAAGGTGGCCCGAGGCCTGAGCATCTCTTTGGCGTGCGTTTCCAAGTATTCGAAAACGGGCTCCAGACTGGTGCCGGCAAACACCTCGCGTCGCGGGGCGAAGACTTTGTAGCCCTCCAGGGGGGTGCCGTCCGCCGCCACGGGATATTCCCACTTTTCCATTTTCAGGATGTCGTGCAACGCCTCCTGGGCCTGATCCCACCGGGAACAGCCGTACTGCAGACGCATCAACACCGGAGTTGGCTGGCCGGGAGCCGGGCCCAGCAACCGGGCCAGCTTGGCGTCGAAGTCACGCAGCTCCTTGGTCAACGTGCGCTTCTGGCGGCCTCTCATGGCAGCGATTTCCTGGCGGCATTTTGCCGCGGCATCGTAGACGGGCTGGCGAGCCAGGCGGACTTGGGCCAGCTCAGACTCCACCCCCGCGCGATTGCCGCGGTTGTAGTGTTCGAGCAGCAACCGGCGATGCTCGATGGTGGCCCGGAAGACGTAGGCGCCAAGACCTCGCTTGAAAATGGGGGCCAGTATCACGATCAGGGCCAGAGCCATGGCGCCGATGGCTAGAATCCCGATCAGCGAAAAAGCCCGGTCGAGCACTTTTCGAGTCGACAGCTGCATACCGTTATTTCCCTGTGCTTTTGCGGGCCCGACCAACGACCCACTCGCTAAAGATATTCAGAACAAAGGAGAAGCTGAGCAGGCAAAAGGCCATGGCGAACAGCACGTGATAGCGGGCGGATCCGGTTACGTGGTCAGCCTCTCCCATGTCCCCGGCTATGGTGGCGGTCAGGGTGCGGACCGGTTCCAGCAGATTGAAGAAAGGGGTGGGGATGCGGGCCGCGTTTCCGGACGCCATCCAGACCACCATCGTTTCGCCGACCGCCCGCATCAGGCCCAGGATCACGGCCGCGCAGATACCGCTGCTGGCGGCCGGGAGCACAACCTTGAGCAACGTCTCGGCCCGGGTCGCCCCCAGAGCGTAGCTGCCTTCTCTCAAGTCCCGGCCCACCGCCTGAAGGGCATCGTCGGAAACGCTGACCACTGTAGGCAGGGCCATGATCCCCAGGATCAGGGACACGTTCAAGGCATTGGCCCCGCTAAAGATCACCAAGCCGGCCAGCCGGGCGCTCAGCGCATGCATGAACCAGTAGCCGACAACGGCCAAGGACATGCCGATCGAGACGCGGGCCAGCAGTCGCCGGCGGCCCTGGAGCCGGTCGGTTGCCACATCGCTGAACACGAGTATGGCCAGGAGCAGCAACGGCACCATGACCAGCCAACTGGCCATGGACAGCAGCTTGCCGCCCGACTCCTGGAGCATGGGGGCCAGGATGCGGTTGACCAGGAA
>JBFJXC010000129.1:0-9093 GCA_041623325.1 Lentisphaeria bacterium
AGGTCCGCCAAGGAGCCATCGGAGTCGGCTACAGCAAGGACATGGTCCGCCTGGCCCTGGGAAGGCCCGACCGCGTCTACCGTCGGACCAGCAGCCAGAGCACGGTCGAGATCTGGAGCTACGTGGCCGTCCGCACCACCGACATGCCCGCCTGGTCGACCTGGCGCAGCCCAGGCGACTACCACTATCGATACCGCAGCCTGTACGCCCCCTACACCTGGCCATACACCCGCTACGAACGCGAATACGAGGCGTTGCGGGTCGAGTTCGAAGCCGAGCGGGTCGTGGCCATTGAACAGCTTCAGAAGGCGTCCAGAAGATAGATCTTGCGCTGACCGTCGTGGATGGTGTCCACGGTGATGAGCTTGCCGTCCTCGGACCAGCGCGGATGCAGATCGCAGCGCACGTCAACCGGGTAGTGGGTGGGTTGATCGTGCCTGAAGCGCCCGATTAGGCGGCATTCGCCCGTGGCGACATTCACCAGGGCCAGGGTCTGCACGCCGTCCTGCGGATAGGTGTCTGCCAGCATCCATTTGCCGTCCGGGGAGAAAATCAGATGCCCCATGGGTCCCAATCCCGGCGAAACCAACTCGGCGCGCAGCGGCAAGGTCCTCTCGTCGAAGACCACGTAGTCCGAGCCCTGTCCTCTCCAGTTGGCGTCGATCAACACTTCATGGGGGGTACGCCCCCAGATCTGGTGCGAGATGGTCCCGTTCCAATAAAAATCCGGCAGAGGACAGGCTAGATTCCCACCGTCCAGATCCACAGTGTACATATGGGTCTTCCAAGGAGTCGGATGCTTGGCGTCCCGACACTGCCGGAACAGAAACAGCAACTTCGAGGAATCGCAGTTGAAAATGGCATGGTTCAGCCACCAGTAGGCCTCGTCCAGGCCGTAGGGAACGGGATGCAGCGCCACCATCTGACGATAGCTGACGATCAGCCGGCTCTGGCCGGAGTGCATATCAACCAGAAAAATGCCGTCCCTATCCAGATCGGGATGCAGCGCCGTGGCCAGGGTGGCGTCGGCATAGGAGTAGCCTCGCCGGGGAATCCGGGAGAAATTCAGCGACACGCCCCAGCGCCCGTCGGAGGACATCGTGTAGATGGGCCGTTCGTATAGGCCGGCCGCCCCCTTCCCCAACTCGTAAACCCGGGTGACGATGCGCTGGGTTTCCACATCGAAGTCGTTGTAGATGAAGGCGTCGGGCCTGTGCTTCAGCCACAGGGTCATGGCCCCCTGCTGATGGCACCAGGCGCGGGTTTCGGCCAGTTTGACGAACCCGCCGCCCTCGCGGCCGACATAGCCCACCTCGGCGGTTTCACCCGGTTCCGGCAGGCGCTCGCACTGGTCCACACGCAGGGCCAGATGTTTGGAATTGTCGTGATTCCAAGGGCAACGGTCGTAGTAGCCGAAAAAGTAGTGCCCCTCGCCGGAGGTGAGGCATTTCCAATTCAACGTGTTGTGGATGTTCATCGTTCCTTGTAGCTCCTGAAGATTTCCTTGACCGTCTCGTAGGCCAGCTTGGGGCGCCGATACTCGTCCACCACCCCCTTGTTGTTGAAGGCCCGGGGGCGGCCAAGGGCGCCAGCTCCACGGTAGGTGCGGCAGTCGCAAAACTGCCACAGGGCCACTCCGGCAATCGCCTCGTTGTCGACCACTTCCTGGCAGACGATGCGCAGGTACTCGCGCTGGTACTCCTCGGACCAGTGGGCGCAGATCGGATCCCGCCAGCCGTAAATGGCGCCGGCCCCGATTTCGGAGATGATGAACGGCTTGTCGGACAGACCGCGCCCCTTCAAGCCGCTCAAATTCCGGTGGATTCGGCTGGTGATTTCGCCGAGGGGTTGCTCGTCGTCCCGGCTTTCGGCGTACCAGCCCGGATAGATATTGAAGCAGACCACATCCACTTGCTCCAGAAACAGGTCCCTGAGCTCTCGGTTGCTGGCGTAGGTGATCAGGCGGCGGGGGTCCTTCTGTCGGCATAGTCGGATCAGCCGCTCGTAGCAGTCACGGGCCTCTTCAGACTCGCTCTCTCCTTCGTTGAGGAACCCCCTCAGAATCACCGACGCATGATTGTAGCTGGACTGAATCATGTCGGCAGTCTGCTTAAGCTGAGCGGCGACAAAGTCCGGATTGGTGAAATGACGGCAGCTCTGCCCCCAGCCCAGGCTCTCCTCGAAGACCAAAAAACCCATCTCGTCGCACAAGTCCAGAAAACGCGGGTCCTGCTGATAGTGCGAGCCACGCACAAAATTGCAGCCGGAATCGCGCAGCAGCTGCAGGTCCGCCACCAATTGGGCCATCGGCAGGGCCGGACCATATTGCGGATGGGCTTCGTGGCGGCAGTAGCCCAATAGCTTGACCGGCTCCCCGTTGAGCAGGATTTGCCCGTTCTCGGCGGCCACCTGCCGGATGCCGAAACGCACCCTCACGGCATCGTCGCCGGTATCCACGGTCAGGGTGTGCAGCTCCGGGGTCTCAGGACTCCAGGCGGTGAAGTCGGCCACCTTCAGACGGAACACCGCCTCGCCGTCAACGCGTTCGTCGGGGGTGCGGGGTTGCGGCAACTCGTCATCAATGGAAATAGCGCAGGAGCTGGCGGGGTCTGCGGTGCGCACTCGGACCCGGATTTCGCCCGTTTGGTAGTCGAGGGTTTCCACCCCGACCCAGTCGATCAGGTTTTGCTCCGGCAGCACCTGGAACTCGACGTCCCGAAAGATGCCTCCGTAGGCATAGAAGTCGAAGAAAATCTCGTGCAGTGGATAGATCGCGGTATCAAAACGGTTGCCCACCATCACCACCACCTCGCGCTCGGCCTTCTCCGAAGCCGGCACCTCGACCTCGAACGGGGTGTAGGCGGCCGCCTGCTCGCCCACCTTTTGACCGTCGACAAACACCTTCGCGACCATGCCGACCGCATTAAAGACCAGCCGTCCCCGGCGTCCGGGAGCACACCGGAACGTCCGTCGATAAAACCCCACCCCGCGCTTGCCGTTGTAGGCTGGCATGGCGTCGAAGGCCGACGGCACCGGCAGCAGGTCGTCGTAGGTCAGTGCTCCGATGGTTTCATCGGCCCAGGCATAGGTCTGGCTGAACGTGAACTGCCAAACCCCGTTCAGACTGGTCACCGCCCGCTTGGGGTAAGCTGGAAAAGACATGTTCGAACCTCAGTTTTTCAGTTCTTGGCTGCATGTAGCTGCCAAACTCGATGTTGTTCAGACCCAGCGGACCCCCCAAGCTGCTTGTGAAGGTCACGCCCACTGCATCTTGGATTGTCCCGAGCAGATCCAGACATCGCCAAGCATCACGTTCTTGATGCCAACTTCCCGTTCTCACCGAATCGTCATCTCGTAAGGGCCGCAAGTAGAAGAAACATGGGGACAATCGCCGCATCATGGCTCATTTCGCACGGAACGAATAACACTGCAGGGACAAAGGCGCCTAAAATAGCCCAACATTTCCGGCTTGCAGGGCAGTTGAGACATTCGAAAAGCCTCCGTGTGAGTTCCAGGCCTTTTTGACATTGCCCATTTTCATACGGTCGAATTCACTACGACTTCCCAGCCACTGCGCAAGGCGTTTGCACGCCCTTTTTTTCCCGGATTCAGGGACTACCATAAGCGCTCCGTGTCAGAATGGACTGCCACAGGAAAATGCAGGCCTCTGTACCTTTGATCTCCCCGAGCAACACAACCCACGACCAGCTGCCAGCCCATTGGCTAGAGCCCCTGCCTCTGCCCGGGGGCAAGTCCCTGCCCAGCCGGATCATTCCCGGCCCAATGGAAGGCGTTATGGGACATCCCTTCTGCCACACCATGGCCAAGCAGAGTCTGGTGCGCTGCTGGCTGACCCCTTTCATCCGCATCTCCACGGGTGTGCCGCGTCCCAGCCGCCTGACCCACCGACTGGAACCGTTCACGGCCACCAACCTGCCCGTCATGGCTCAGATCATGGGAACGGACATCGCCAAACTGCGGGACAGCGCCCGGCGCCTTGCCGACTTGGGGGTGGCTGGCATCGATCTCAACTGCGCCTGCCCCAGCAAGATCGTAGTCGGCAACGGCGCAGGCGGCGCCCGCCTGAAGAACCCGAACTGGATTCACGAAGCGGTTGGGGCCATCCGGCAAGCATGCCCGGACTGCGGGGTCAGCGTCAAACTGCGCACCGGCTTCGACAGCCCCAGGGAGATGGACGAGATCCTGGCCGCGGCCCGCTCGGCCAATCCGGACCTGGTCATCCTGCACTTCCGCACGGTAGCCGAGCAGTACCGCAAGGTGCCCGACGGCTGGACGCGGCTGGCCCGCGCCAAGGAATTGCTGCCCGACATCCCCCTGTTCGCCAGCGGGGATCTGTTCAGCCCCTCCCACGCCCTGGACCTCTACCGCCAGACCGGGGTCGACGGCATAGCCCCCGCCCGAGGCCTGCTCAAAAACCCTTGGCTACTGCGGGACATCGAGTGCGCCTGCCAGGGAAAACCCGTGCAGGAGCACACCGACACGGACAAGCTGGCCTTCCTCCAGACCCTGGCCACGGCTGGCCTGCAGGAGGGAGTCATCAAGAGCGGCTTCGTAGTCGAGTTCGCCGCCAACCTCCTGGGCAGTTCCCACCCCACCTTCCAAACGCTGGTTCGACACCGCAACCTGCGGGACCTCTGCGAATACTTGGAAAGCCTGAATGCCCATTTTCGGCTGGCATGAGCTGGCAGTCGAATTCCTGCCCCACTCAACACCAAGCGCAACCACTTAAGTAACTACCAGAGACACCGACCTGACGGACCTTCCCCCATGGCAAGGCTCCGTACTGCCGCAGAATTGCGCGACAGCAATTGAAATCGCCCCACAAATGCTCTACAATAGCCACCTGCCACCAAACACCACGGAGACCTATCATGTCGGCAAGACGTCGTCCTTACCCCCTGCCCCCCCCTGCCTGCCCAAGCGCCACGGCCGGCCGATTCGCCTTGCTGCTGCTGACCATGTTGCAGACCACAAGTTTCTCCCAAAGCGCTGCCCTCGAACTCGAATCAAGTGCCGCCGGCACCATCGACTGGGCGGCCGAAGTTCTAAAGGGGGGGGCAACCTCCATTGTTCTGCTGGCAGTCGGCTTTGCCAGCATCGTGTTTTTCATTGAACGGCTGATCGTCATCCGGACGGCCAACTTTACCCCAAAGAAACTTGATCAGCTGCTGCGCACCAAGTCCGGCACCGCCGACTTCGCGGGCATTCAACAAGCTTGTGCAAAATCCCGCAGCGTCTTAGCCGAAATCGGCACCTACATCTCCTCCCACACGCACATCCCCTTCGAAATTTTGTCCTTCGGAGTCACCGATATGATCGCCCGCACAATCAGTCGCCAACACCAGCGCACCTATCCCCTGGCCGTAGTGGCCACAATCTCGCCGCTTTTGGGCCTGCTGGGCACGATCATCGGCATGATCGAATCCTTCCAGAAAGTCGCCCTGATGGGAGATACCGGCGACGCCTCGATCCTGGCGGACTCAATCGGCAAGGCCCTGATCACGACCGCACTGGGCCTGATCATCGCCATCCCCTCGCTGGCCAGCTACCACTACTTCAAATCGCGAGTGAACAGCTTCGGCATCCGCCTGGAAGAAGCCGTCGACATGCTGATGGCACCCTGGCTGCAGGCCGAACAGGGGCAATCCGAGGTCGAGTGATGCACGATGCGCACGGCCACCCTCCCACTTGCCGGCCCCGGAAGGCCGGCAACACCTTGACCGTCCGACCGTCGCCCGCCGGAACGCTCCGTCGCCTAAGGAGCCGACGACGCCGGGACGAGAGTGTCGAGGTCGACCTGTCGCCCTTGATCGATTGCGTCTTTCTCTTGCTCATCTTCTTTCTGGTCACCACGATGTTGAAGAAGCTGGAGAAACAAATCCCCGTGACCCTGCCCGACTACACATCGGCCATCGCCGCCGCGGCCGAGCCCAGCGCGGCCATTTACGCCCTGGAGGCGGACGGGGCCATTACACACGCCAGGGATGGCCAGCGCACGCTAAACGGGTTGAGCTACGCCCCCGTAGAATCGTTTGAGGCCGAGCTGAAGAGATTGGCGACAACCCGGGGAACCCAGACGGCGATCCGCCTTGATACGGACCGCGACGTGCCGGTGCAGAAGGTGATCGACATCCTCGACACGCTGGCCCTTAAGGGCTTTGCAAACGTCGGCGTCCGTTTGCGACACCGCCGTGACGAAGACATGGAACTGAAGGGATACCGCTAATGCCGCGCGAGGCCTATCAGGATGACGACGATGTCGCCTTGAGCATGTCCCCGCTGATCGACTGCGTGTTCCTTTTGCTGATTTTCTTCCTGGTCACGACCATGCTGAAGAAAGACCTCAAGAATGTGGAGCATTTGAATCTGCCCATCTCCCGATCCTCGCTCGAAGTCCCTCCAGACGACTCGGTGATGGCCATCGCCATCGATGCGGACGGCATCATTTACGTGAACGGTGAATCCGCGACCATCACTGAATTGCTGGACGAGTTGCGGATAGTCGAGCAAGAGGACCCGGACAGTCGAATCCGTCTGGATACCGACGCGAACACCCCCTTCCACCGCCTGGTTGAAGTCTTGGATGCCCTCAGTTTCCGGAATTTGAGAAATGTGGGTGTGCGGACCTACCACGAAAAATATGACTGAGCCACTCCGATGAACTCAAGGACTCCACTTCTGATCGCGCTTCTGATCGCGCTCCTGCTGAGTTCCGCTTTTTCTCTGACATTGTACTTCAACGAGAACTTGCGGAAGACCACGTTTGCCATGATCGAGGAGGTGAAGAACGAAAACGGTGAAATCGTGAAACGGGTGAAGGTTGAAAAGCCCAGGCCCAACCGCGAGCAAGTCCGCGAGATCGCGCGCAACCAGGAGATCAAGAAACGCGAGAATCTCAAGGAAAACGCGCGGAAGATGCGCAACATTGTGGGTGAGCTCGAAGAAGCGGCCGAAGCGCGCCGGAGGTCTTTGGAGAGTCCGGATGCCTGGGACATGATGGCCGCGCGCGCGGCCAAGCTGAAGCTGGCCAGTGGAACCGCCCAATACTACCTGGGCAAAAATCGTTTTTTGGGTTCCCAGCCAGGCCTGCGCCATGCGACTGCCACACTGGTCAACCGGTCGGAGCACCATGCCGACCACGTGCGCGTTCTTTCGTTCATGGAAGAGGTGCCTGCCGATGCGGCTCGAATTGCTTTGGACCAAGGCCGGCAATTCGCGGAGCAGGCCCTTGAGGTCCAGCAGTCGATGCAAAGCTGCTACACGGAGGTACAGCAAAGACAGCAAAGCAGAGAACAGAAAAAACTTGAGTCTTACATCAAGCAACGCTTTCAGGAATCGGTTGACTTGAACGACCAGGCCCAGGCTTACTGGAAGGATCTTGAGGACTTGGTCATGAACAAGGCCTTGCCTGATTCGGTGCAGGTTGCCAACGGACTACCCCCCCCCGGGGAAGAGTCCCCAGACCAGGTGGCCGCTCCCACCCCCTTGCCGACCGAGGAGGAGATTGAAGCCATGGACGCGGCCGAACTCTACCAGTCCTTGCAAGCGATGACCGAACGCATGGATGAAGCCTTTGCCCAAAACCAAGCCGCGGAGTTGGCCCAGTTCAAGCACCTGCCACTGAAGCAGGCCCGCGAGGAGATCTATGCGCCCAAGTCCGACACCGGTCCGGACTTGGATGACCAACTCGCTCAGAACCTTCCGGAGACACCTGAGCAATTCCAGGCATTCAACGAGGCCTTGAGCCAAGCAGTCCAGGCAGCCGACCGCATGAGACGCCAAGCGGAAAGCCGGCGCAACCAGGCCTTCAACCAAGCTGAAAATAACAAATCCGAGCAGGCGCAAGCGGCCCAATTGAACCGCGCCCTTCAAAAAGGAGGAGAGCTCAAGGCGCGCATGGCAATGGCCGCCGGCAATGCGGGGCTTCCGAACGGCAACGTGCAGGATATGCGCGGCCTGATGCAACAAAACTATGGAGTGTCGGGACAAGGCGGAGGCGGCACGCTCAGTGGAAACGCTGCCAGTGGCGGTTTTGACGGTTCGGGTTTCGGAATGAGTGATTTCGCCCGCAACAATCCCAAACAGATCAAACTTGGAATCCGAACGGTTCTCGCTCAGGCATTGCCCGGCAGACGCTTTGACATGAAATCCAAGCGGAAGGGGTGGATCTTTATCGACACCTGGTATATCATCGGGCCCTGGGAGTTGCCGCGCGCCAACTCTTTCGATCACCATTTTCCGCCGGAAACGCTGGTCGATCTGGGGGCATCCTACGCAGGCAAGATCCATCCTTGGAAAAAGAAACCGATGCAGCTGAGGTGGCATTTCGTCCAGTCCGAAAGCCTGCGCATCAATCCACCGGACGAGTTGAGCGGCTCGGTCTATTACGCCTATACCGAAGTCTTCTGCGAAAGCGCCATGGATGTGGTCGTCGCCGTGGCCAGTGACGACCGGGCCAAACTCTGGATCAACGACCTGGTGGTCTTCCAGGACGAAGGGCTTTCCGGATGGCGCCTGGACGAGGGGTTCCGCCGCATCCTACTCAAGCCCGGCTACAACAAGCTTCTGGTCCGATTGGAGAACGGCCCCGCCGTGACCTATTTCTCCGTGCTCATGTGCCCATTCGAGGCCTTGGAAAAATGAAAGCTATACAATCGCTATACGCCAACACCCGCCTGACCCTAGCCAGCATGCCGACCGAGCCCAAAACTGCGTGACATCATTTGACAAAGCTATGCAAACGCTATATGATCATGCCGTCCCAGGACACCAAGCCTCGGACTAAAGCCAACAGACCGTGGCGCCGCGCCTTTGGTCGAGTCAACAAACAACTTGGAGGAAACCCACATGAGCCGAGCTGAAGCCAGTTGGAAAGGACGGCGGACATGGTTCACGCTGATCGAGCTGCTGGTTGTGATCGCCATCATCGCCATTCTGGCCTCCATGCTGCTGCCCGCCCTGGGCAAAGCCAAGGAAGCCTCCCAGTCGCTGACCTGCATCAACAACCAAAAGCAATTGGGCACGGCTTTTGGGCTGTATGCGGACGATTACGACGAATTCCTGCCGCCGGTC
>JBFJXC010000130.1:0-9067 GCA_041623325.1 Lentisphaeria bacterium
ATCGATCACATCTCCGGCGCTGAGCAGTTTGTTGTACAGGTCCTCAACCTCGTGAAAGGTATTGGCATGGGGAGGCAGCCCCGTGCGTGGCAGGTGCAGAAAAAGGTGCAGGCGGGTGGAGTGCAGGTCGGTATCCATCCCCTGCTGGTAGGGGGAGTTGGCCGCAAAGCCCAGCAGCGGGTAGAGCCAGCGCCGCATTTCGTTCATGACATAAACGGCGCAATCGCCATCCGGCATGCCAATGTGAATATGCAGGCCGTAGGCGAGCATCTGGTGAATGAGGTAGCCGTGCTCCTTCTTGAGCCAGGTGTAGTGCTTGGTCTGGATGAACTGCTCCCGGCGCCAATCCGAAAAGGGGTGGCTTCCGGCCGCGGCCAGGCGCACCCCCGCGTTTCGGCAAGCCTGGTCAAGGCTCAGACGGGCGCCCACGATCTCCCGGGCCAGTTCATCCACGGTCCGGCAAACCGCGCTCTGGGTTTCGATGATCGAGCGGAAGAGTTCGCAGGTGGCTTTTTGACGCCAGGGCTCCGGCAGGTGGCAGGCCACGTCGTGGACCCGAGGGGTCAGTTCGGCGCTGACCGGGTCGATCAGATGGAATTCCTGCTCCACCCCGATGGTCGGATATGCATTTCCAATGAATTCTTTCATGGCTCGTCCAGAGGCCCGCTGCACAATCGAATCGCCAGCCCTGCCAGCATCAGGATCCCGGTTTCCAAAGCGGCATCGTTGAAGTCGAATCCCGAACTGTGCAGGTCTGGGGAGTCGGTGCCGGAGCCCAGCCGGAAGTATAGCCCGGGCAGGTGTTGCAGGTAGTGCCCGAAGTCCTCGGATCCCATGCTGGGGTGAGGCAGCCGCACCGCCTTGCCTTCTCCCAGTAACGCCTGTGCCACGGTCCGGAATGTCTCGTACAGGCCCGGATCGTTGGCCACCGCCGGACAGCTGTCCTGGAGGTGGACAACGGCGGACATTTCCAGCTCCGAGCAGACGCCATGGGCCGTTTCTTCCAGTGCCGCCAAGGCCCGTTGCCTGACCTCCGGGTTCAGGGCCCGGATGGTCCCGCGCAGCAGGCCCGAGTCGGCGATGACATTGCTTTGTTCGCCCACCCGGACCACGCAGGGGCTGATAATCGCTCCCTCCACGGCGATGGTGGACAAGGTGTCGATGATCCTGACGATGCCTTTGAGCGGATTGCGGGCCAGGTGGGGTCGGGCGCCGTGTCCGCCCCGGCCGAAGACGTTGACCGTGAAGGCGTCGCTGGAGGCCATCATGGGTCCGGGCCTGCAGGCGACGCAGTCGGTCGGCAGGCCTGGCCAGACGTGCAGGGAGACGATGGCCGTAGGCAGGGGGTGGCTGTCCAGAAGGCCGTGGGCGATCATGGCGGTGGCCCCGCGGTTGAGTTCCTCGGCCGGTTGGAAGACAAACCGGATGCGGCCCGCGAGTCTGGGGCGGAGGTCGTGCAGGACTTTGGCGGCGCCCAGCAGGCAGGCGGCGTGTCCGTCATGCCCGCAGGCGTGGGAGAGTCCGTTGTGGAGGGACTGGTAGGGCAGGTGGGTGCTCTCCTGCACGGGCAGGGCGTCCATATCGGCTCGCAGGATAACGGTCCCCCCCGGGTGGGCACCGTCCAGGTCGGCGATAATGCCCGTGCCGTCAATCCCGCTTTGGATGGCCAGATTCAAGCCGCCAAGCTCGTCGAGGATCAGAGCGCTGGTTTCAAATTCGCTCAGGCCAGGCTCGGGAACTTGGTGCAGGCGGTGTCGAAGTTCCACCACCCCGTCCAAGTGCCGATGTACGCTCTGAATGATCTCCTCGAGCATCGCTTCCTCCTGCTCTGAAGGCCGATTCCCCTCCGCAGGTTCCTAGCATACAGGTAGCCGTTTGCCGCCGTCGGCGCAATAATCTTGCCGCCTCTGGTTGCAGGCGGATGTGTGCGAGGACTATACTACCCAGTCCCGAGCATCTGCATCCGGAAAGGGCAACGGGCACTGCAATATTGTGCCGTCCGGCACGGTAATGTGCCGATGCGCGGTAGGTGGCCGTTGGGGTGCTCGTGCTGTAAGGGTGTGGTGCTACGTTTGTTGAACCCTGCTTGTGTGTCCTGGCAGGGTTCCTGCTGATGCGAACGCCTATTGGCTTTTAGGAGTCTGGAGTCATGCCGTGTTCGCGTCGGCATGCCAAGCGGCTTGTCGACGAATGTATGGACTCTAGGGAAGGAAGCAACCATGGCAGCATGTGCCGAAAAGAAAGAGAGAGCAAATCCGATGGTTCAGGAACTGTTTGGTTCGAGCGTGTTCAACGATGCGGTGATGCGGGAACGCCTGCCCAAGAACGTCTACAAGAATCTGAAACAGACCATTAGCGAAGGCAAGGCGCTGGATCCGTCCATTGCCGACGTGGTAGCCAACGCCATGAAGGACTGGGCGGTCGAAAAGGGTGCCACCCACTACTGCCACTGGTTCCAGCCGATGACCGGCTTCACGGCTGAAAAGCACGACTCGTTCATTTCCCCCACTTCCGACGGCAAGGTCATGATGGAGTTCAGCGGCAAGGAGCTGACCCAGGGTGAGCCGGACGCCTCCAGCTTCCCCTCCGGCGGTCTGCGCGCCACCTTCGAAGCCCGTGGCTACACCGCCTGGGACTGCACCTCCCCGGTCTTCGTCAAGGCCGACGGGGCCAATATCACCCTTTTCATTCCCAGTGCGTTCTGCTCCTACACGGGCGAGGTGCTGGACAAGAAAACTCCGCTGCTGCGCTCCATGGACGCCATCGACAAGGCGGCCATCCGTCTGCTGCGGGCTCTGGGCAACACCAGCAGCAAGCGTGTCATTGCCACTCTGGGCGGCGAGCAGGAATACTTTTTGATCGACAAGAAGTTCTACGAGAAGCGTCTGGACCTGCTGCTGGCCGGCCGCAGCCTCTTCGGGGCCGCCTCGCCCAAGGGACAGGAAATGGACGACCACTACTTCGGAAGTCTGGACGCCCGCATCGCCACCTTCATGAACGAGCTGAACCGGGAACTGTGGAGACTGGGCGTTTCGGCCAAGACTCAGCACAACGAAGTGGCCCCCGCCCAGTACGAGGTGGCCCCGGTCTTCGGCACGGTGAATGTGGCCGTCGATCACAACCAGCTGACCATGGAAGTGCTGCGCAAGCTGGCCCCCAAACACGGCTTTGTCTGCCTGCTGCATGAGAAGCCCTTCGCCGGGGTCAACGGGTCCGGCAAGCACAACAACTGGTCGATCGGCACGGACGACGGCATCAACCTGCTCAACCCCGGCAAGACCCCGCACGACAACATGCAGTTCCTGGCCTTCCTGTTTGCGGTGATCCGGGCCGTGGACACGTATTCCACGCTGCTGCGCGCCAGTGTGGCCAGCGCTGGCAACGACCATCGCCTGGGTGCCAACGAGGCCCCGCCGGCGATCATCTCCATGTTCCTGGGTGAGCAGCTGATGCACATCTTCGAGCAGATCGAACAGGGCGGCGCCAGCAGCTCCAAGGAGGGCGGCGAGCTGAAACTGGGTGTTAGCACCCTGCCGCCTCTGCCCAAGGACTGCACCGACCGTAACCGGACCTCGCCGTTCGCTTTCACCGGCAACCGCTTCGAGTTCCGCATGGCCGGTTCCGCCCAGTCCCTCTCGGGCCCGAACTTTGTGCTCAACACCATCGTGGCCGAGGTCTGCAACGAGATGGCCGATGAGCTGGAAGGGGCCGAGAACATTAGCGCGGCCCTCCAGAGCCTGCTGCAGAAGTATGCCAAATCTCACAAGCGCATCGTCTTCAACGGCGACAACTATTCGGAGGCCTGGCGGCAGGAGGCTGCCAAGCGCGGTTTGGCCAACAACGCCAACACCGTCGACGCTCTGGCCGCCATTATGGCACCGGCAAACGTCAAGGTTCTCGAGGAACAGGGCGTGCTGGCTGCCAAGGAACTGGAAGCCCGCTACGAGATTCTGCTCGAAAACTACTGCAAGACCATCAACATCGAGGCCATGACCACCCTGCAGATCGCCAAACGCCAGATCGCTCCGGCGGTCAGCGCCGCGGCCAAGCAGCTGGCCGACACCGTCGTGGCCGTGAAGGCTGCCGAAGCTTGTGCGGCGACTCAGGCCAAGCTGCTGGGCGAGGTCTGCGAGCTGAGCAGCGCTCTGGCCGCCAAGATCGGGGCGTTGGAAGCGGCCGTGGCCAAGGCTGGCGAGGTCGAAGAAGCCTTCGAGGCGGCCAAGGCGCATCGCGACGTGGTCATCCCGGCCATGAACGCGGTTCGCGAGGTCGCCGACCAGCTGGAAGCGATCGTGCCGGCCGATCTCTGGCCGCTGCCGACCTATGCGGAAATGCTCTTCGTCCGCTAAGTCAGGCGACCTGAGTCGCTAGTGAACCGATCCCCCGCTGTATTGCACGGCGGGGGATTTTTTTTAGGAGGTCAGTCGCCGCGGATGTAGTGCAGGAAGATGTCTTCGGTCTGGTGGAGGCGGCGGCTGGTTTCGCGGGCGATGTTGAGGATGAGCATGCCGAACAGCTCCTTGTCGGTGTCGAAGATCGACAGCAGGGTCTGGCGGGAGAGCACGATCAGTTCGGTTTGGCCGACCGCCATGGCGGTGGCGGTGTGGGGCATGATGCCGATCACCGAGGTTTCCCCAAAACACTGCCCCACCTGGAATTCGGCCCGTTCGAAGGAGGATTTGTCCGGATCGAGGATCAGGCGAACCTTCCCGCTCTTGACGATGTAGATGTGGGAGGGCTGGTCGCCTTGCTCGAAAATGAACTCGTTGGGCTGGTAATAGACTTTCTGAAGCAGGCGGAAGAGGGTGTACAGCTGCTTGTCGGACAGGCCGCCGAAGATGGAGATTTTGTCCAGGATCGGCAGGATGTTCTCGATGTCCAGCAGGGGCAGATAGGTTTTGGCCATGGTGCTAACCCTCGTTTTGTCAGAGTGCGGCAAGGGCCGTTTTCGGTTGGCAAGCCCGTGTCCGGCACATAAACGTGGCAAGGGCCAAGTGGGACATGCTTAAGAGCCCTGCCGCTTCCCCGGGTTCGATGCCTCGGCAAAACGGAATCCGCAGGTGTCCGCCGTGAGCAGTTCCGATGCGGTGCGCGGGTATTTGCGGCAGCTGGGGGGGCGAAACAGGTAGATGGCGCAGAGGCTGTTGCCTTCGGCGTCGCGCCGGTAGAAAGGGCAGCGGTTGGGCAGTTGGCAGCAAGCTCCGCAGCGTTTGCATTGACCATGCCGATCTTTTGAGACGGGTAGCAGGCAGGTGAGAAACCGTTTGATCTTGGCTAGCATGGATGGGGCCCCCTCTGTTTTTGTCGGTTGCCGTGTGTTGGCGATGTCCCATAAGGTAGGCAGTAATCGGGTCCGGCACAAGTTGGCTTGCCGAGGTTCTCTGCGGCGCCGCCTTGTAGTCAGTCAGAGGCGTCATTAGCTACCGCTCATGGAGCTGCGCCCTGGGCTGGTAACTCTTCGGGGCCGGAGAAGCCCGCATCGCTGCCGCGAATATAGGGACGTAATAAAGAAGGAGTCGAAACCGCCTGCCGGAACCTTTATTCCCCCGCGTTTGGCTGTGGGAACGGTTCCAGCCAGATTTCTCCTTGGGCTCTGGTGTCCAACTGGCCATGGGCCAGGCGGACAAGGCCCTCAACCCGACGACTGGTCGGGTCCCGCGGCAGGGAAAAGCTCCGTGCCGATTAGGGCGGTGAAGAAAGAGCCGGTGAAGAGCAGGGGGGTGTTGGCAGGCAGGTCGGCCCGCGAAGAGATGGTTTCCCTGACGGTAAAGGCTAGGCCCATCTGGTCGGCCAGCCGGCGCAGGTTGTCCAGGTCGGAGCGCTTGGGTGGGCGCGGATGGGTCAGGATCAGGTCGCCCTCGAGGCTGGCCAGAGCTTTGAGGATGCCGGCGGAGTCCTTGCCCTGGACGACCCCCAGGACGATGGTGAAGCGCAGGCTGGGATACTGCCGCTTGAGGCTTGTAGCCAGCTGGGCGGCCGAGTCGGCATTGTGGGCGGCGTCCAGGATGACGGGGGGATCGGTGCCGACCAGTTCGCAGCGACCAGGGAGAGTCGGAAGCTCGAAGCGGGAGGGCAGGGGGGACAGCCCCAGCTCGCGGACGATGGCCAGGGCGGTGCGGGCGTTGTCCCGCAGGAACTCGGGCATTCCCTGTACGGGCCAGGCGGCCAAGGCTTCCTCGGGAACAGGACGCAGCAGGGGTGCCCGGCGTTGGCTGGCGATCTCCACGATGACCTCTTCGGCCTCTGGAAAGGGCTGTTTACCCAGTACGACCGGGATGCCCGGCTTGATGATGCCCGCCTTCTGGGCGGCGATCTGCGCGATGTGCCCTCCCAGCAGCTGGGTGTGGTCGTAGCTGACCGAGGTGATGGCGCAGCAAACGGGAGCGTCGATGAAGTTGGTGGCGTCCAGGGTGCCTCCGATGCCGGTTTCCAGTATGGCGTAGTCGCAACCCTGATCGGCGAAGAGGCGCAGGGCCAGAATGGTCATGATCTCGAACAGGGTGGGTTTGAGGCCGGCTTGCTGCAGGCGTTTCTCGAATTCCCGGGCCGTCTGGATGAGAACCGGTAAGGGCAGGAAGCGGTTGTCGATCTGGAAGCGTTCCCGGACTGTGACGAGGTGTGGACTGGTGAAGGTCCCGCAACGCTTGCCGGCGGCGGTCAGCAGGGCGGCGGTGAAGTGAACCGTGGATCCTTTGCCCTTGGTGCCGGCGACGTGGATGATGGCTAGCCGGTCCTGGGGGTTGCCGGCCAGTTCGGCCAATGGCCGCATCCGGTCCAGCGTGTACTCGAAGTCGTCGTACTTGCGCGACGTGTTCTGTTCGAGGTTGTAGTACGCTTTGAAGATGTCGAAGAAGTCCTGCTCGCAGGCAGGTGAAGGGGTGTGCATGGGTTCAGTGTTCAGGGGTTCAGGTTTCAGAGGTCGACAACATCGTGATCGCGCTCGTAATCGAATAGGTCGTTGGCGGTAGGCAAGTGGCTAGTGCGTTGAATAGTTGGCGGTGGCTCGGGGGGAGGGGTCAGATATATTATCGCCGATTCACGATTCACGATTCACGATTCACGATTCACGATTCACCCTGAACCCGTAGGCTGAACCCCGAACTCCCTGTTGCCGCTGATCTACTCGGCCCTGGGCTCTTCGCCTTGCTCGCACCCGCATTCCAGGCCCTCTTCGGGCTCCTCGGTCTCTTCGGGTTCCTCGGGAGGCGGGACGATGCCGGCGGCTTTTTCCAGAACGGCCACCCGCTCCTCCAGCCGGGTCAGACGGCACTTGAAGCGTAGAGTCTTCATGGCACCCTGCACCGTCTTGTCGATCGTCTCTTTCAAGCCCGCCGAGGCTTTCTTGGATTCGGTCTGCAGGAATTCGGCGAACTTCTTGCCTTCTTCTTCGCTCATCTTGGAGTAGTTGGCCATCTCCTTGGCCAAGGCCTCGATCTTGTCCTTGGTCATGTTGGCCAGGCCCAGACCCACGTACATGCTTTTCTTGAAGAACTCTTTCATGACCGGCTCCCAATTGTCGTTGACACTGTTCCCGCAAGGGTGGCTCCTGCGCCCTGCCTAATAATAGACGGGGCCAAGGGCCTTTGCAATGACGATTCAACGCGGCGCCAATCCCAACTCCTTGCGCATCACCTCCGTCCAGATTTCATATCCTTTCAGATTCAGGTGCAATTTGTCGCCGAGGAAAATATCCTTTTTGGGGGTTCCGTCTGGGCCGAGCATGGGCGTGGCGATGTCGATGTACCTCACGTTGGGTTTATTACCGGCCAGTTCTTGCAGGGCCACTCGAGCCTTTTCATAGGTTGCCCGGTGTTTCCAGCGGCTGATGCTGGGCTTGGGGGACAGAAAGTAAATCATGGTGTCGGGCTGGGATTGGTGGATGTAGTCAACGAAGGCATGGCAATTTGCCAGGAACTCATCGACCTTTTCAAGGTTGCTGGTGTTCAGGTCGTTGTCCCCCTCGTATACGACGATGTTGGCGGCCTTGTATCTGGCGAAAAAGTTTTTGAATTTGACCACATCTTTCATGGTCGAGCCGCCAAAGCCGCGGTGGATGATCTTAAGCGGGGCCAGATCGTCTTTGATGTTACGCCACATCCTCATGCTTGAGCTGCCGACAAAAAGCCAGGAGTCTGTGGCCGGAATCTGGCCCATGTCATTTCCGGCCCAGCGTACAAACTCTCCGATGTAGCCGCTTTTGGCCTGCTCCTGGTTGAAGTGGAAGCCTTGTCCCTCCTGGCTGGCAAAGACCAAGACCTCTCCATCTTTCAGGTTTTCCCCGCAATAGGCGCTGCCAGCTAGTTGAAGCACTGCGGCTGCCAGCGCACAAACCAAAATCACATGCCTGTCCATCATTCTTCTCCTTCTTTTCCGGGGTGAATCCCTAATACACGTCGTTTTTCCCACGCTTGGATTGGAAGTTGTACAGTCGGTTCCATTTTTTGTTTTGCAACTTGGGCTGTCCATAGCAGCCCCCTGCCGACGGGGGCCCACGAGAAGGTTGATCCCCGGCCGGGCGTTGTCGTTCCTTACCGACCTCGAACGGCGTTTTGTGGGCTTAGGACTTTTGCGCCGATGTCACTGGCCATACCAGCAGAGAAATTGCAGATAAAAAAGACCATGGTTATATTGAAGTGGTCACTTGGCTTGTGGAACCACCGTTCAAGTGCAACCTGAAAGAACGTGTGTCGCACGGGGTTGTGAGGAATGAAAAATGCAGATTGCCGCCGGGAAATTCAAGGCCCAATGCCTCTCTATAATGGATGAGGTGCAGCGCAGGCACGAAGAAGTGATCGTTACGAAGCGCGGCCGCTCTGTGGTTAAGGTGGTTCCCGTGGATGAACCGTCCACGCCTTCGGTGTTTGGTTTCCTCAAAGGCCATGCTCGGATCAAAGGTGACATCGTTGGCCCGATCGACGTGGAGTGGAATGCCGATGTCTGACCGTTCGTCTTGTCTGCTTCTGGATACCCATGTTTGGATATGGCTGATGGAAGGCGAGTCGCGTTTGACCGTTGCGGCAAAGGAGAGGATTGAGCGCGCCGTTTCGTCGGGGGGGCTCAGGGTGGC
>JBFJXC010000131.1:0-9017 GCA_041623325.1 Lentisphaeria bacterium
AACGCATAACCTGCACGCAGGTCATGCAACTGTCTGACCATGTGCTCCACGTCGAAACTGTCTACCTGGCGGTTCCATTCTGCCGGGGACAAGAATGTCCGCCCAGCCTTGCCCGACGGCGGATGCAGGGAGCTTCCGGAATTCAGGAAGTGGAAGAAAAACCCGTATTCCGCCTCGCGAAACCACTGTGTTTTATCAAATGCGGTTTTCATCTACTCCTCCAGCACCATCAGCGGCCAGAGGTGCGGCTTGTAGTCGCAGTGGCTGCCGGGCTCGGTGGCGAGGGACAACCCTTTCGGGCAGCCACCGACGTCGGGATTGCTGTCCTTGTCGTGCAAGTAGAGCCCGAAGCCGGCCACGAATCCCTTGCGCAAGGCGATAGGTTCCAGGAAACGACGATCGAAGGTGATCGTGTAGGTGTAGCCCTTTTCGGTGCGCTGGAAGTCGTTCTTGATCCCGGCGGCGGCATCTTCTTTGGTCGGCATGCTGACGCCCCCGGCAAATTGCCAGTTGACCTCGCGCAGGCGGTAGACCTGCCCCGGCCCGGACGTCACGTTCTTACCGATGGAGAAATCGTAGCGGTAGTCGTCCTTGTCGTAGGTCTGCGCCAGGTTGGTACGGCCATTGGCGCCGCAGTCGAAGTAGACCTCCAGGCAGCCGTCGTGGGCATAGAGCTGCGTCTCCGACTTGGCGCGCGCCCAGAGACTGGGCGAGGTGAGGAAGGTGTCATCCTCGGCTTCGACGCGGAGGTAGAGATTGTGCTCATCCCAGGCCATCTTGTAGGTGGCCTTGAGATCGTTGTCGCCGGTGAACAGCTCGGCCTTGTAGCGGTTGGTCATCTCGATGGCGGGCACCTTGCTCCAGTCGGGCATGCCGTCGGTTTTCGGCACGTAGAAGTAGTCCATCGCCCACTCTTTCTTGAGCGCATCGCCTTTCTTCGGGACAATGTTGAAGGGCTGGTTCAACGTGTACATAACACCCGGCCGGTTGCCCTTGGCGCCCGGCAGCGTGAGCATCTCCGCCCCGTCGCCTTTCACCGCGTAGGCCACCCTGTTGCCGTCGATCTGGATGGCGCCGGCCTGCTCGCGTCCCGTCAGGTTCTTGACCTTGGCGGCCACCGCGCCTTCGAGGGTGGGGACCATGGAGACCGCGATGGTCGAGGCCACATTGCTGGTCTGGCACTCCTGCAGGGCTTTGGCCAGCTTGGCCGGGTCTTTGGCGGTGATGAACAGCGGTGCGGGCGTCAGCTGGATGTCGGTGTAGCCGTCAGGGCCCGGTTCGGCAAACCGGCGATTGCCCATGAGATCGACGAACTCGACCTCCTGACCGAAGTTCACCTGGATGACCGGGCCGCGTTTCAGGCCGTTCTCCACGTCGTGGTTGGTGGTCCAGATGGGCGCGATACCGGTGCCGTTCTTGAGTTTGAAGGCATAGCCGCGAATGGCGGGATAGGGCTTGATGTCCGCCTGAAACTCGACCCAGGGCATCAGATGACCGAGGGTGTTGGACGCTTTGCACATCAGAATCGGCGAGAGATAGATATCGACAAAGGGACGGGCTATCCAGACATTGGTGGTCTTGACCTGTGGCCAGTGCTTCAGGCTCATGATCCAGAGGCGCGCCGCACTGGCGGCATGGATGAACTCGCGGTTGCCCATGTCGTAGGTGGGGCTGCCGCCGGTGCGGTACGAATCGCCCCAATCGCCTGCCCCCCATTTGGGGATTTTCACCCACGGCACATTGTAGGCTTCGGGGTAGTAGATCGGGGTTTCCTTGCCGTAGCCATAGCGCGCCATCTGCGCCTGCAGGCGGGCGGTTTCTTCATCGAGGTCGTAGCTGGAGAGCGTGCCTTTGTCGAGGTTCCAGTAGGGGTGGACCGAAATGGCGTCGTACGTGAAGCCCTGTTTCTGTGCGGCCTTGAGGTAGCCCTCCATGGCGTCGTACCCGCGCAGCTCGGAGTAGCCGCTGGTGCCGTGGGTCGGCGCGATGATCACGTTGGGGTGGGCTCTGCGCAGGCCTTTGATGAAGGCTTGCTGGATTTTGAAGTACTCGTCGAACATGCCGTTGCGGATGAAGTAGCCGCCCTCTTCTTCGTTGTGGAAGGCCCAGCTGAAGGCTTCCTTGGGATCGTACTTGAGCCCTTCTGCGTAGGCGAGCTTCTCGATGCGCTCAAGCAGTTCCGGCGTGACTTCCTTGGCGGTGAAGACTTCGCGGCCGAGGCCGTCCACTTTGACGCTGAGGGTGTGGACGTAGTTGGCGATGCGATACTTTCGCTGGAAGTCGCGCGTATTGGTCGGGCGCCCTTCGCGCAGGATGTAGCCGTGGCTGGCCGCGCCGATACCCCACTCCATGAATTTTCGGGCGAGATCCTCGCCGCGGGAAATGGAGTGGTAGTTGCCGTTGGAAGCCATGACATCCTTGGTGGGATGCGTGTTGGAAAGCGGGGTCATGATCGACAGGCGGTAGTAGTCGGTGTAGGGCTTGAAGCCGTCGGCCTGGTAGTCGGCGCGCACCACAAAGATGCCCTCGCCGAATTTGTTGGCGTCGAAGTCTAGCTTGATCGTCTGCGTGCCGTCCGGGCCGATTTTAACCTGACATTTTTGGGAAAAGACCGTCTCCTTGTAGGCATTTCTGGCGACGATGTCCACCGAGCCCGAGGTGCCGGGTTTTCCGACGAAGGTGAAGGTCGCGTCGATGGGCTCGCCCGTGACCAGGTCGTTGTCGGGGTGGGAGGTGGTGAGCCAACCGTCGATGGGGTCGCAGACGAACTCGGTCGGCGCATCACCTGTTTCGAGCTGGAAGCCGTCCACCAGGACGTTTTCGCTATATCCCGACAGCTGAACGTGGACCCCGGCGCCGTCGGCAACGAACGTCCGGGAGAAGCGCTGCCAATCGCCGTTGAGGCGGAATTTTGCCTCCGGGTTCTGGATGTCCCCGAACACATTGCCCCAGTGCTTGCCGACGAACTTGCCGCCCTTGGCGGTGCTGGACAGGGCCACGGTCAGGCCCGTGTCGCCGCCATTCTGCGTTTTGGCGTAGAAGCTGAGGGTATAGGTCTTGCCGTTGTCGAGCGAGAGTGGGAAGGACTTCAGGGTTGGCGATTTCGTCTGGGTCGTTCGGAGCAGCAGGGTTTGCTTGCCGAACAGACCGCCGTCGGCGATGTCGTAGCGGGGCAAGGTGTCGGCGAAATACCAGCCGCTGTCCCCCCAGAACCAGTAGCGCAGCCCCTGCTCGAAACTCGGATTAGGGAACAGGTTGCGGGTCGGCGAAACCGGCACATGGAAGCCGTTCATGTTCCAGAAATCCATGCCGCCGACCGCAGGCGGGGCATCCTGGGAGCGGACGGCCGCTTCGCCCAGGTCGATAATGATCGTGTCCTTGACCTTTCGCGGCAGCGAGATGCGGCCGCCGATGTCAAACACATCCTGGGCGTATGGCTTCATGTAGCGCTCGGATATAGTGCCCTTGCTTCCCGCAGGCAGCTTGATGACGTAGCTTTCCTTCGGATCGTCCGCGGCAAAGGCAATGTCCCCGGCAACCGGCTTGCCCTGGCTTTTCTTCTTTGCCATGAGCACCTTGCGATCCATCTGGACATAGGGAACGCCACCGAAGGCGAGCTGCCTGCCCAGATGATTCTCGCGTGAGGAAAAATAGATCGCCACCCCCGACTCGCGCTTCAAGTCGGCGGGGGAAATTCCAAGATCGTAGGACAGCTCCACTTGGGAGTTATCCAACGCCCGCAGCGTATAGGAGAAGACCGCCTGCCGACCGCTGTTGGCAAGATATGGCTTGCGATACGTGACGGTCTGGTTTTCTTCATCGATGATCAATGTCTCCGGGGACTCGGGAAGCGGCTTGAACGGCACGCCGTACCCTTGCCGGTTTTGCCCCCAGAAGCCGATGCGCCCAATCTGCTTGTCGTCCGCATAGATCGTCACGTTTGAATCATTGGCCGGTGTATTTCGGCCCTCGATTTTGCGGACGAATACCGCCTTGTTTCCGACCGTAAAGGAGGGCTGCCGGTGCATCGTCCCCTTTAGAGAGAATGACCCCAGGTTAAACGCCGGCTTCTGGCTGGCAAAGCCTTCATGCTCCAAATAGGGGGCCGGATTCGGCAGCGGCCGTTGCGCCTGATCTTGGGCGTCGGACGCCTGAAGGTTCAGGCCTGCGATCAGCCCGCCAATTACGATAGCGCTCAGGGTCTTCATGGTGTTTGTCTCGCTTTTCTTCCGGGGTGTCTTGAAATCATCTTCCAATCGCTTCCTGCAACACAGGAAGGATATGCTCGAACATTCTATAAAAGCCCAAATCATTGGGGTGGCAGGTGTCGACGGTGCACCAGGTACGGTGTTTCTCCCCGAACAGGCGTTCCCCGTCGACAAAGAACACCCGCTTGTCGCCTTTGCTGACCGCATTGCGGTACGTTGTGCGGATCACCTCGCGTCGTTCCCGGCAGGACTCGGTGTTTTTGTAATCCCAGAAATCCGGTCTGGAGATCAGGACAATGGGCAGGTCGGGCTGTTTTTGCCTGACGATCGTGAAGAATTTCTCATGGGTTTCTCTGAGGGGCTCGACCGTTGGCGCATTGTGGTCGTAGTCCATGACAAAGGCCGAGAGCGTCAAGTCGCCGATCGCCTCGGCCAGGGGGAACTCGCCGTGAGCGGAACCGGCGAAGCCCAGATTGATCTGTTCGGCATCCAGTTCGCGGCAGAGCATGGAGGTATAGGCATTGCCCGGGTGGGAGGCGCAGGCCCCTTGGGTGATGGACGACCCGTAAAACAGGATCGGAGCGCCGACCGCATGGGCAGTCGGCGGCTCGATCTGGGCATTGTCATTGACCCCGATCTCCAGCGACTCGACTCCGCTGTACAGCGGCAAATTCAGAATCCAGTCTTGCATACCGAACTCGTTGCTGACAAAGATCTGCTCGATCGTGCTCTGGTTCGCCTCCGGTTTGATCTGGGCCAGGTGTATCGCCTTCTGTCCCCGCCCCCTGTACATGTCGAATCCCATACTGCCCGTGCGAGGCATGTGGGGAAAATCGCAGCTGTTCGCCAGCGTGGCTCGCAGGGCGATAAAGCGCGAATCCGTCCGAAAGCGGATCGCGCCGCCGCTGGTGTGGGCCGCCAGACGCAGTTGTCCGTCGTTCACCTCGGCCGCAGTGAAATGCTTCGGCAGCCGATAGAGACTCCGGTTCTGCTGGTACCAGGCGAAGCCCTCCAGCGCAAACGGGCGTTCCAAGGCATTCAGAAAGACGATGGATTCGTCGCCAAACTCTTGGCTCTGGAAATTGGGATCGATCTCTTGGAGTTTCACTGGTTTACCTTCTCCGATGAACACAAAATGGCCTCGCCCCATTCCTGCAAAGGATATACGGGCACAGTCGGATTGTGATCCCGAATCAGTCGCCTGCGGCGCGGGTCCACTGCCCTTTCGGCCTGCTGTTCTTATCGGCTATGGCCACGCCGCCGGTCGTATCGGCAGGTCTTAGCGCTTCGGCGTGGCCGTCGCAGAAGAGATAGTTGAAACGGCCGCCATGCCAGGTCGGCAGCACTTTAAAGTTTTGGTAAAAGGGACTTCTGGCCGAGGAGAAGGCTCCCCACTGACCCCCGCTCATGATGTTCTGGTCGACATAGCTGGCGCCGCCGCCATCGTTCCCTAACTCGCCGCGCACCTCCACCAGCTGGAACGTGTCCGAGGCGTCCTCGACGGTTGTCGCCTTGGAGGTAATATCTCCCTCCGAGAGGCCGCGGGGGTGAAAATTGTCAGCTGGATCTTTAAAGCCGCTGTTCATCGCGTAGCTGCGCCGGTAGCCGTTGTTCCAGCCCAGTTCCCTCTCTTCGGGGCAGCGGTAGATTTCGGTGTTCTTGGACGTGGCCATGGTGGGGGTGAGATAAGCCCGGTCTTCACTTAGCGACCAGGAGGTGCGGCCGTCATAGCCGGCCAGGGCATCATCCCAGGTCCAGACATTGTTCCAGGCGGTTGGGGCGTAGAGCATGGTCGCGAGCGGGTACCAGTCGTCGTTTTCATCAAGATAAAGCGACATGGCCACCCCCAGCTGCTTCTCATTGTTCAGGCAGGCCGCCTGATGGGCCGCCTCCTTGGCTTTCTGCAACGCCGGCAGCAGCATCGAGGCCAGAATCGCCACGATCGCAATCACGACGAGAAGTTCGATCAACGTGAAATGCTTTCGCCGGGCCGGTCCAGCCGTGGCAGTCGCGATTTGAGTGTGAGTTTTAAACATCGTTCTTGGCCTTTCCTTAGATTTACTTAGCGTTTCCGTGACCCGTTAACCCGCCGGCACCTCCAGTGACCAGAGCTCAAGGAGGGGCTGAACTGGAGCTGCTGTAAAGTTAAACACCATAGGTTTCAGGTTTCGGGTGTCGTAATCGCGCTCGTAATCGCGATCGTAATCGGGTTTTAGGGTGTCAACTTTTAACCAGGACTTGACCCAGACACCCGAAACCCGACACCTGAACACTCATTATCAGGGCGTTCATTTTTATAGATTTCCTGAGCTTTGATTGACAGCCTACTTTCAAGATAAGCACAAAATCGTCCAGCCCCACTCCTGCAAGGAGACATCGATGCCGCGGCCGCGAATCGTGGCGGCGGAACCTTCTTCTGAACTGCCAACTTCGTAGACACGGTCCAGGCCCTTCAGGTTCAAACAGAAGGCATGGCCTGTGTCGTCCATGTTCAGAACAAAAATCAGCTTTCGGGCATCGGGCAAGGTCCGGATAATCACCTGAATGTTGATGCTGTCGTCAGGGGCGATTCCGCTCAGTTCCCAGGCGGGCTGCACACCGGCTTCCGTCGCGCGTTTCAGAAGTTCTCGCCGGAAAGGCTCCCCTTCGGCATAGGAAATCGTGGGCACCTTCAGATCACCCTGATTGAAGGGCTCGTTGAGCTGATAGCAATTCGACAGCAACGATGCATAGAGAACCGTTCCGCCCTTGCCGAAGGAATTGGAGACAATCGCCGGTTGGCCGTCGGCAAACTCGGCCTCGATGCTTCCCCCTTTTACCTCGATTTTCACCTTGAAATCAACGGCCGGGATCCCGCCGCAACTCGCTTCGTCGTTTTTCTCCAGATCATAGACCTGGGCGCCGAAAACATCCACCAGAGTCCCTGGGGTCGTCTGATAATGGAACCCTTGCATCGTCTTGATCGCGAAAGGCGATTCGGCCAGAATCCGGCCGCCATTGGCCACGAACTCACGAAGGACCCCGGCCATTTCCTCGGACAAATAGGGCCGAAACGGAATGTACAGCAACCTCACCCCGGCCAGGATCCCCTCCATCACCTGGCGCGCGTTGCAGACCTGGGGCCGAATCCCGATGTGCAGAAAGGCGTTGTACAGATAGGGAATATTCGTCCAGTAACGCCCGTAGTAGCCCTCCGCAGCGGCGAGCTGGGAACAGTCGGTCGAGTCCAGAATCATGACGCCGGAGGGATCGGTGTGATGGTTCAGGAACAGATCCGCATGCTGGTTCAGGACGTTGCCCAATTTGCCGAACTCCTCGGCCCGCTCCGTGATGCGTCCGTCCCAGCCAACCAGATTGAATTCTCCGGCCTGGGCATCGGAGACCCGGCTGCGATACAGCCAGCGCATCAGGGCCCTGGCGCCGAAGGCGATGTAATGCATATCGCGGGCATTCATCTTGCGGGGCGAATAGGAATAGGGCTGCATGCCATGCACCCACGACACCGGGCCGGCTTCGGTTTCCACCACCCAGAAGCCATCCGGGTCCTCGCGGTGCTGCCGGAATCCTTCCTGAACGCGCCAGGCATTCTGCACGAAGGTGAAATAGTACGGCGTGAATTCGCCAATCTTCCCCTGGCGGTGAACGGTGTAGATGCTGATCCCGAGAATATCCTCTCCGCCAAAGATGTCCGACTCCGACGGCACGGCGATGTGGGAGATCACGCGGGTGGTTGGGTCCACCTCCTTGATCCAGTTACGGACCAGGTCGAATTTGCCGGCCCGGTTCGCGGCCACAAACTCGCGCCAATCCAGAAAGGGAACATACCCGCCGTGCTCGAAACCGGCCTTGGCCTGCGGAAAGACCTCATCCCAGGAGCCAAAGGCAATGGGGAACTCGCTGCTCCAGGCCTGGCTCAGGCAATCGAGCGTCTGGTATTTCGCTTTCAGCCAATCCCGGAAAAGCGCAATGGAATGATCGCAACAGCATTCCGCCAGCCGAGGTTCGTTCCAACCCGACCAGGCCAGCAGAGCCGGATGATCCTTGTACCGGGCGACGGCCGCCTGGATAAAGGCTTTGGCCTCCCGCTGATAGACGGGATCGTCGTAGCAGAGCTGGAACCGGTTCGCCTTCAGCTCCGGTGAAACACCGACTTCCGGGGTCACCAACGTGCAGCCGCAGTCGTGAACCAGCCAGCGTGGCGAATAGATTCCCTGAAGACTGCCGAAGGTCCCCCCCACATTGGCCAGAACCTTGAGGCCGTTTTTCTCCGCCAAGTTGAAGGCGTAATCGACGCGGGAAAAATCCCGCTTGCCCCGCACCTGCTCGACCCGGTCCCAGCAGATGAACAGCCGGAACACGGTCAGACCCAGTTTCTTGATGTTGGCTATATCCGCTTCCCACTCGGAGATATCCACTTCCTTGGCCTTGGCCAAGGGGGCATACGAGACTCCGATAGGAAAGAATGACGCGTCTTCGCGGCTCACGGGTCGGCTCCTTGTTGGCTATGCCGTACCGGACTCTACGGCTCAAATCGACACCGGCTCCCGAAACCCAGGTCGTGTGTTATATATGATCTAGTAAAAAAATAGATCAAAAAAGCGGGCTGTCAACCCCGCTACCCGCCAAGATGTCGACCCTTGCGCCAGCGATGATTCCAGCGATTTCGTAATTTGCTTTTGGGGCCAGGCCTGCAATACTAACTTCCTGAACCAGTCTTGCTTGAGCACCCACCTGACCCAACTGGAACCGATCATGGGGAAGCCGTCAGAAGACCATGCCCTGCTGGAGATGGCCAGGCACTCTCCCGCC
>JBFJXC010000132.1:0-9009 GCA_041623325.1 Lentisphaeria bacterium
AAAAGAAATAAAACGCCGCTAGTAGAAAATATACGGAGCTGCGTGGATAGACTTCGTGAGGGGGGGGAGCCTGGCCAAAGGTAAGTGGCTGACCCGAAGGTGTCAGCAGCGAAGGGGCCATCATTCCCCCCGGCAGGGTTCGAGGCAGAGCCAAGTTACGGCCACTAATGCGGCAACTAATGCGGCCAATAATGGCCGCACGCAGCAACTGCCGCACACGGTTACTGCGGTGCGCCATTATCGGTGCACACTAGGGCGCACAGTTCCTTCACCCACCCGTTCATGGCCAGGCAGCGTTCGCGGGTGAGCGGCTGTTTGCGGCCGGTGTAGGCAAATGGCGACAGGACCAGCAACCGTCCCTGGGCGCACAAATCGAAGTACACTCCCGATGGCTTGTACAACGGGGGAAAGCCATCCGGCTTGATCAGGATCAGGCTGCCGTACTCCTGAGCCATGATCGCTAGGGCAATCTCTTTCTCGCCAGGCGATATGAAAGGGGAGATCATCACGGTTCCCCTCCAGGCTTGCTCCAGATGGTCAGCCTTTAGAGCCGCCAGCTCCGCGGCTGTCACGTGTCTGGACACTTGAACTGGCTCTATGTCCGGCTTGTCCAGGAGAAACAGATTGCCAAATCCGGCCCACTCCCTGTCCGATGGCAGGCGGGGATTGTTCAAGCGGTTTACGCACACGAACATTTCGGGGTTGGCCTTGCGTAGGCAATAGCGCCGCGGATTGTCGTGAATGTAGTGGCGTTCGGCACGCAAGGTGCCGGCGGTCATGATAACCCGGTCGTGGTAGCCGTTCTCCCAGACTTCCAACTCCGAATTGTTGAAGCGCTGGCGCAGTTCGGATGTGCACCCGCTCTTGAAACCGCGAATCGTCAGGCCAACAGGTTTGGGAAGCGGCTCTTTGACATAAACGATGCCATGGAGGTGATCCGGCATTACAACCACCGTGTTGGTTTCGATTGCCGGACGATGCAACCGGATTTCATGCCACCGTCGTGTCACGATCTCGCCTGCTTCGGAAAGGTGGGTGCGGTTTTCCCGACAGCTCCCGAAAAGCGGGCGGCGGCCTGCGGTCATGATCGTGATCATGTAAAAGCCGACCCGGGTGTAGTCGTGAGCAAACATGCGTTTGCCAGGCATGTTTCCCTCCTGCTCTTTGGATTTGAGCTTAATAGACTCTTCGTTTTGCCTGGTGGCTACTTTTCTTGAACTAATGCGGCCAATAATGGCCGCACACGGTAACCGCCGCACACGGTAACCGCCGCACACGGTAACCTCCGCACACGGTAACCTCCGCACACGGTAACCTCCGCACACGGTTACGGCGGTGCGCCATTACGGGGCACGCGTCGACCCGAAACCCTGCCAGTCGATGACACCGACAGCCTGGAACCCAAGCTACTGCGCAAGTCGACCATGGTTGTCCACGGCAAGATGTCCAACGCCATGAACTCCGACGTCTGGGTGCGCTACGAGCTGTCGCTGGATTCAAACTAAGTCCCGGAAGGGGGCCCCAGTCCAAGCGATCACCTCCAAGGTTTGATCTTGTCGATTTGCTTTCCGTCAGGGGGGGGCAATATTGGCGTCCGCGGTTTGATTGCAGTCGATTGCAGGTCGGAGTTGCCAGCGATGCCCAAACACAAAGCCAAGCCAAGCAAGCGATGGTCGCGGACAAGCGCCGCGGACGTGGTGCGTTTGCGGGCATTGTGTCGGGAACGCCTGCTGGCCGATCTGCATGAGCAGCAGGCGGCCGCCGGGACGCCTCTTCCTGGGGAACGCGTGCTCAGCGAGCGATACGGGATTCCGCTCAGTGTGATCCGCCATATCTTGAAAGAACTGAAGAGCGAGGGGGTGGTCGCCAGTGTCCCTCGGGGAGGCGTGCGCCTGGTGGCCAAGCCTGAACTGCCCAAGTCGCTGGAGGGCGTCAGGGTGGGGTTTGTCGGGACCATAAATCCAGGGGATCCGAATTATCAAAAAAACCGGCCTGCGGTGATTTGCACGGGTTTGGAACGCCTCCTGAACGAACAAGGGGGCACGCTGCATTTCTTCAACCTCTGGGACGTCGAGGATTTCCGAACCATCGTTGCGGATATCAAAGCACAAGGGATCGAGGCGATTCTCTGCATTGCGAGTTCCCATCCCTCGTCGAGTGAGGTAATGGCGGCGTTGACGGATCTGAGTTTGCCCATGGTCGCCATCGAAACCAAGACCGAGCAGTGTTCCAGGGTCGCGTTCGACAATGAGCAGATCGGGCGCACCCAGGCCGAGCATATTCTCGAATTGGGTCATCGGGCCGTCTGCATCCTGGAATTTCCCGAGCACGAGTGGTCGGCGGTTCGCGCCCAAAGCATTGGCGCCGAATTCCGGAAGCGCGGCTTGACGGCGCCTGACAGCGTTGCCTTTGGCTATCCTCCCGACAAAGCCGAACTCGAGGCATTTGTGCGGTCGCGGGCTCGGGCCTACACAGCCTGCATCGCGGTCAACGACGATTTGGCCTGCGTGCTGCTCGAAGCCGCCAAGGCTCTGGGCGTTCGCATCCCCGAAGACCTGTCCGTCGTCGGCGCGGACGACAATATCGACCGGCGCCATTACAACCTGACTACCGTCCAACTGTCCGACATGGAGTTGGGGCTGCATGCCTTCAAGATCCTGAAAGAACAGATTCTGAAACCCGAGGCTGGAAATAAACTCGAAACGCATCTGGTCGGCTGTCCATTGATGGTCCGCGGGACGACCGCACCATGTCCGTCAAACTGGGCAAGTCGGCCACGGTAGTCCACGGCAAGATGTCCAACATCCTGAACTCCGATGCCTGGGGCCGCTACGAGCTGTCCATGGAGACGGCATGAGGCGAAGCGGAACGGAAATTTAGAGAGAGAAATAGAGACCAGCGTTGGTCGACGCGCTCCTTGGACATCCGGTGATGTCGACGCGATCGTGGCCGGACGCGCGATCGACATAGGGGCATGAGAATGAGACAGTGGAGAAAGCAATGGTAACCATGTCGGCATATTCGCAACAGATTTTCGACAACATTATGGCGCCGCGACTCGTCGGAGTGCCCCCGGCCAACGCCAGCCGGAGCCTGGTCCGGCTGCCCGATGGCGAGATCAGGCACTATGGCGCCGTCATCTCTCCGGATGGTCGCCTGCCGGTTCCCCACCATCCCGAGCTAAGATTGCGCCCCATCTATCTCAGCAGCCGCGACAACGGGCTGAGCTGGCAGGAGCACGCGTCCAACCCGGATGGGTTTGGCGCGGCCTTTTGCAGTCCCTTCTCCGGCGACTGGCTGGCGGTGGTTTCCAGCCGGTTCGAGGAGTGTCCCTGGCGTTATCCCAGTGACCGATATACCGAACCGGGCACCTTTGTCTGCCGTAGCAAAACGTCCATCGACGGCCCTTTCGAGATCGCCAAGATCAGCGAGCGGGAAACCGGTTCGTTACGGCAGATAACCGCTCTGGAGAGCCGGCGACGCCTCATCACAGTCGGAAATGGCGTCTGCGACGGCAAGGAGAAGCTTCACGTATTCTACTCCGACGACGATGGCGCCACCTGGGAGACGGTCATTCTGGATGGGGCACCGCCCTATCCCATCCGCTTTCCCCATCAGGGCACCAGACCGCAGACATTCGGTTCCGAACCCAGCATCGTCGAGCTGTCGGACGGACGGCTGTGGATGTTGTTTCGGACCGGGGATGAGTATTTCTATCAGCGCTTCTCCGACGATGGCGGCGAAACCTGGACGGAGCCGGAAGCGTCGCGTTTCCCCGGCAGTTATGTCATGCCCACCTTTCTTAAACTGAAAGACGGGCGCCTTCTGTTGTTTTGGGCCAATGCGGTGGTGATGCCGGAACTCGACCATGACACCCAGGACGGGTTGGTCCCCAGCGAAAAATGTGGCGGTGCGGAGGATTTCTTTACCAATCGAGACGCTTTCCATGCGGCGATTTCCGACGATGATGGCCAGACCTGGAAGGGCTTTCGCGAACTGCTGCTGTCGCCGTTGCGCAATAACGGCGATTTCCGCAGCATTGGCGGACGCGGCGCATGCGAGGACAAAGGCCTGCATCAAAGCCAAGCGGTCGAGCTGCCGGGGGGCAAGATCCTTCTTGCCGTCGGCCAGCACGAATTGTCCCGCTTCATGTTGATCTTCGATCCGGACTGGCTGCTCGAAACGGAACGCGCGGATGATTTTTCCGCGGGCTTGCAGGATTGGTCCACCCATCAGTATGTGCGCAGCATTGCGGGCATGAACCGAAACAGCCGCGGTCATTGCGCCTACAACCGCCGACCGGGCCCCCAGTTGATCCCCAATCCGGATCGCACGGGTCTGGACTCCGCGGAGGTGCTGCAAATTGCGCGCCACCCTGATCCCCGACTGGTCCATGAACAGCAGGGTGCTGTCTGGAATTTTCCTGCTATGCACGCGGGAAAGCTAGAGTGTGATGTGTATATACCCGCGGGATTTCAGGGGGCGAGACTCAACCTGATCGACCGCTGGGTGAGTCCGGTCGATCCCGCCGTGGATCATTACGCGACGGTTTCCCTGACCATCGATGTCGCCGGACGCATCAACCGAAAAAGGGCCTTCGCCAAAGAGGCGTGGCGCAAGCTGGTTGTAACCTGGCAACAAACCGACACCGACCACGGCATGGCGACATGGCAGCTCGACAGTGAAGAGCCGCAATCAATTGAACTCGGCAAGAGGTGTCCCAACGGAATCTGCTATCTGCATCTTCAAAGCACGGCCGAAACGACTGATTACGCCGGCATCCTCATAGCGGGCGTCAAGGTGAAAGCCCTGATGCTCCGCGTAACTTGTTGACTCTGGAGACCTGATTTTTCATGAACTATACAGACAATATTCCATCTTTCTGGAAACCATCTGCGGCCTTCAGTTCGACCACACCGGCGTTTCATGCCGTCCTCCCGCTGTCGGCAATGTGCAGATCAGAAATCTCAAACACGGCGAGCAGACCCTGACTATCGCCGTTGATGAGGACAAGGCCGTTTGGCTGAACGGCAAAAGAGTTGGCAAAGAGCAAGGCAACTAAAACACAAGCAATTAGTTCAGAATTAGATAGGATTCTCAAAAACATGGAAACCCAACCGCAAGAGCTACCCGCCGCCATGGCCCACCTGAAGGACCGGCACGTGACCATCGTCGCCCTGGGCGACTCCAACACGCAGCAGATGCACTGGACCTATGGTCACTGCAACTGGGTCGGACTGCTGAGCATGGGGCTTTTCACCCTCTTCCGCCAGGGCGCCACCATTATCAACTCCGGACGTTCGGGAGACTCCATGGCTGGCGGCCTGGAACGGCTCGACCGGGATGTGCTGCGCTTTGATCCCGACATCGTGCTCATCGGCTACGGCGCCAACGACTGCGTCAAGGTCACTCCGGAAACGTTCAAGCAGCAGACCGTCCAGGCGATCCGGAGGCTTCGCGACCATAATCCCGACTGCGTCGTCATCCTGCGCACGTCGACTCCGTTTATCAATATGTACACTGGGCTTGAGGAGGAGATTCACGAAGGCAATGGGCGCCGCGTCACCATTGCGGAGCGCGCCAGTTTTGCCGAGGTGTTCCGGCAGGTCGCCGATGAGCAGCAGACCCTGCTGGTCGACCATTACGCCCTGTGGCAGGCCTCCATGGAGTCGAGTTGCCGCGGCGACCTGTGCGCTCTGATGGGCAATCCGGTCCATCCCAACCACATGGGGCACCGCCGCCTCTATCACGAAGTCGCCCAGGCGTTCAACGCCTACCCCCACTTCTTTTACGAGTGGCAGCGGGTTCTGCGCGACCAGGACGTACCCTGCTGAAGAAGACGCCGGGCAAACGGCTGCTTCCGACCCATCGGATCGGCCAGATCCGTCTGATCGGCCGGATTTGAACCGCAATTAGCAACTGACAACGAACAACGGACAAGAAAATGATTGACACGTATCGCGACCATTGCCCTTTCAGCGAGCAGGGCTTCGGCCTGGCTTTGACTCACTATGTTTCCGGACGCGTCTCCGCGGCCGTGGCCGGACACGGCGGACTGTGCGGATTGCGCTACTACGGTAGGCAGCCCCATGGCAAAAGCCTGATGCTGCAGGCGTCCGAAGTGGCCGCGTTCAGCAAATTGGGGCGTGTGCAGGCGCTGATCGACGGACAGGCCTACTACCTGGAGTTCACCAACACCCGCCATTACCCTTTCGGCTACCAATCCGAATGCTGCCTGGCGGACGTCAAGCTGCGGCACGAACTGATCCTGGATCAGGACACGGCCTTTCAGAGAGTGACCGTTCTGGAGAATCCCCAGGGGCGCGACGTGCGTGCCCGCTTGCTGTTGCATGGCCACCTTTGGCAGCAGGCGCCCGGCCGTAGCGTCGACCACTGGGAAATCCTGCCCGAAACGGGTGCTCTGACGACGCGAGTGGTCGACCAGAACGAGGGTGGTTCGAGCATCGAGACCAGGGTGGTCATCGGCGCCAACGCTCCCTGCTCTTCTTCCTCCCGGCATGGCAACTTCAAGCACTACGTGGAAACCACAGCCGCCGCTGAGCAGACCATCTTCCACATTGCCTTCAATCCTCAGCCCGAGAGCGACTTCGGCGCCGCCAGGCTGGATGCGGTCAAAGCGAATTTTGCGCGATTGCTGGAAACCGGCCTGCGTTTCGACACCGGCAATCCCGCCATGGACTCGGCGCTGACCAACGTCGCCCCCACGGTGAGCTGTCTGGCCATCCAGGATTGCCCCGGCGCGATCCGCGCCTCGCAAAGCTACTGGGTCTGGGGATGGGACAGCATGGTCCACGCCGAGGCGCTGCTCTGGAGCGGGCAGGCGGACTTGGTGCGCGACATGCTCGACTTCTATCACGAGAGCGCCGACCCGGAACGGGGCGTGGCCCACGCCCTCTACAGCGACATGACCCTGTCGCATAGCATGGCGTTCAGTGCCCAGTGCCTCTACGTGGTCATGCTGTACAATTACGTGGCGGCCACCGGCGACCGAGGGCCCCTGGAACGTCATCTCGACTTCGCGCGCATGATCCTCGACAAAGCCGGCGAAGCCATCGCTCCGGGATGCAGCCTGAGCACGGGAATCGGATTCTATCCTGACTTTCCGCAACTCCTGGAACACCAGCCCCAGGACTTGAGCCTAATCAACAATTCACTCTACTACCAGGCCCTGGCCGCCATGGCGGAATTGGAGGAGGCGCCGGAGGCAATCCAGGAGAAGACCGGCAAGGTCAAAGCCGACATGGAGCGCATACTCTGGGACGACCAGGCCGGCTACTGGCTTGATTCCGCTTCGGGAGACGACCTGTCGCCGCGCCGTTACTATCCCCTGTTCGGTCAGCTCTACGTGTCGCCTTTCGGAACCGAGCCCCATGCCGAGAATAGCCAGCGCATCGCCGCGTTCATGCAGAAGAAGTTCCCGTTCCCCAACGGGCTCTACATGTATCCTCAGGACAATGCGGCCTTCATGGCCGACGGCAACCAGCTGGGCGCCTACTATCCCTCGGTCGACCGCTACTACTGGAACATGATGAACCACACCGGCTGCGCCGAGGTCACGGGCCATTTCGAACAGATCGTGACAGGTTTCTGGAGGGAGAACTCCTATCCGGAGGGTCTGACCCACGAAACCGTCAATGCCGATCCGGCCACGGACAATCCCGGTTGCAAGCAGGCCTTCGCCGCCAAGGGCTGGTGCTGCGATGCGCTGGAATTGCACCTGGGCCTGAAAGTCGACCTTAACGGTCTGAGCTTCAATCCGTTGCCGGGAGACCGCCCCTTCCGCGTCTACAACCTGAGTTTCCGGGGCAAGAAGCTCAATATCGAACGCACCGGCAGCGGCCAGCAGGTTCGTTGCACCCTGAATGGCAAACCGTTGAATTCTCCGCGGGTGGAGTGGGACATGCTCGCCGACACCAACAACCTGCGCCTCGAACTCGTGTAAGGCGTTAACTGCAGCACCCGTGAGGAATCCGCTACATGAACATCCAGGAAATCAACGAACAGATCGGCCGTGCCATCTGGTACAAGGGTGTTTCCCTAGTCAGCTGGCAAGGCGAGGCCGCGTTGGCCAGTGTCGAAGGCATTGTGCTTTGCGACGGCAAGACCGACGAATTGAAGGTGGTTTCCGGCCCCTCCACGGAGCAGCGCCTGAGGTTTGTTTTGCCGGTGGACTATGCCGCCGACAAGCCCGCGGGACTGGAGCGCTTCGCCGCCTGCCTGACCGTGCTGCTGAAGCAATGCGAAGCCGAACAATGCACGGCGCTGGCCTTGCCGGTTGAAACGCTTGCCGGTATCGCCGAGCCGACCCCGGAACAGGCTGCAAGCATCGTGGGCTACCTGCTCGGACTCGTCGATGCCGGGATTGCCTGCAAGATTTTGGTCCTGGCCTCGCCAACGGCCAATGCATGGTTGCGGGCGGGCATGTCGCGGCTTTTCACCCAGCTCCGCGAAGAACCGGGCAAGGTCTACGTGCCCACGCATCCCCCCCAGGCGCAACCCCCGCTCCGCGACCGGGGCGGGCGAGTCTCCATGTCGCCGACGGACGCCGCCCGTTGCGGCGAATACGGCACCTGGACGGTCACCTACACCGTCGGCAGTCAGCTCGGCAACAAGGCCGAAATCCTGTTGGCGATCACCCATCCCTCCGACTGGCAACTGCCGCAGATGGCCAATCCGGCCGGATCCGGCTATACCACGGTGCACACCGATGGCGAAGCGAGTCTCTGCGTCTTCCGCGAGCCGGCCTGCGGTAGCAAAGGCTTCTGCCTGCATGTCGGCGTCTGGGAAGGAGTGCTCAAAGCGGGCGACACCATCACGATCGTTTTCGGCGACACCTCGGCCGGCTCCCCCGGACTCCGGGCCCAGAACCGCGAACAGGAGCGGCAGGTGCTGAAGGTGTTCGGCGACATGGAGGATGCCGCCACCATTGCCTGGCAGCACAACGACTTCACCCGCGGCCTGTCCACCAGTCCGGTTTTCGACGTGGTC
>JBFJXC010000133.1:0-9006 GCA_041623325.1 Lentisphaeria bacterium
CAGCAGCGTCGGGGCGGTCAACCTCTACCGCTACAATGCCTGTCTGCTTCTGGCCGATCGCAACGGCATCGGTTTCGCCGAGCAGCAGAGCCGAATCGACGCCGAGTTCGCGCAGCTGGGAAGCCAGCAGGCCATCGCCGAGTATGCCGCTCAGGCGGGGATGGAGGCCATCCGCTCCAATCCCGTACGCTATGCCTGGCTGCATGCCAAAACCGTGCCGACCAACCTGCTGCCGGCCGCCGGAGATCTGCTGCGGACGTTCGGGGTGTCGATCGGAGGATCGGGGACGTTGCAGGTGATCCGTACGCGGGGGCTTGCCGCCGGGGTCAGCCACTACTTCCATGGCCAATGGCACTGGTTAGTGGTACTGCTGCCGGCTCTGGCCGTGCTGGCTCTGACCTACTTGCTGGCCGCTGTTGGAACCGTGGCCCGCCTACTGAAGCGCCAGGCCACCGCCTTCGATCTGCTCCTAATCCTGACTCTGGGCTACTTTCTGGCCGTGCCTGGCGCCGCCGCCCATCCCCGCTTCCGCGCCCCCATCATGCCGATCCTGGCCATCCTGGCTGGCTATGGATTTCACACCTGCTGCTCGTCCAGGGCGGCCTGCACACTGCGGCGCAGTTTGGCCGCATCGAAGGGCTTGTGGATAAAGCCGGTCAAGCCCCTGCCGCCGAAGCGCGCGTTCACCTCCGATTCGTTGTAGCCGCTGACCAGAATGACCTTGATGTCCGGCCGAATCTGGCACAGCTCTTGAAAGACTTCATCCCCGTTCTTCTTGGGCATGGTCAGGTCCAACAGGACCAGCTGCAGGTCGGCGGCATGCTCCCGGAACAGCTCCAGCGCTTGCTGGCCGTCTTCGGCGAGCAACACATCGAAGCCGCATTTCTCCAGAATCGCCTTGCATACCACCCGCATATGGGGTTCGTCGTCGGCCACTAGAATGGTCCCGCTCCCCTGCCAGTTGTCCGTCTGCCCGGTCGGGGCCGCGGCGGTGGCGGGCTTTGGGGTCGGCCGCTGGCCGCAAGGCAGGACGATCTGGAACGTGCTCCCCTTGTGCAATTCGCTTTGAACCTGGATGGCCCCGCCATGGCCGCGGACGATGCCCTGGACGGCCGCCAGCCCCAGACCACGACCGGTAAATTTGGTGGTGAAGAAGGGGTCGAACAATTTGCTTTTGACTTCCTGGGTCATGCCCGCACCAGTGTCGGACACGGTCAGGCAGACATGGGCCTTTCCCGGGTGGGTCTCGCTCAGGTAGTTCTCGTGGAAGGTGTCCTGGGCGACGTCGAGGGTTCCCGTTCGGATGGTGATCGTGCCGCAGGCCTCGTCGCCGATGGCCTCGGCGGCATTGCTGACCAAGCTCATGAGGAGTTGGCGCATTTGGGTGATGTCCGCCTCCACGTCGGGCAAGTTCGGGGCCAGTTGTTGCTTGAGGGTGATTTTCTTGGAGATGGAGGCGCGCAGAAGGTCGTCCATCTGTTTGACCAGTTCAGTCAGGTTGACCGGCTGCAGCACAAACTGACCCTTGCCGGAGTAGGCCAGCATCTGGTTGGTTAGCTTGGCGGCTGAATAGGCGGAGGTGCGGATGCCCTCCAGGCTGACGACCGCCGGGGAGTCCGCGGGCAGATCCATCAAGGCCAGATCCGCGTTGCCCAGGATTCCCGAAAGCAGGTTGTTGAAGTCGTGGGCGACGCCGCCGGCCAGGATCCCCAGGCTTTCCAGCCGCTGCTTGTCCCAGACCTTGCTTTCCAGTTTTCGTCGTTCCTCCTCGGCCCGTTTGAGTTCGGTGATGTTGTGGCCGTAGACGTTTAGATAGTCGGCGCCGGCAATGGGGGCCAGGGTCAGGGCGAAGCTCTGGTCTCCGCACTGGACTTCGACTTCCCGGGATTGCCCCTGGGCCAGCACCTCGGCGATCTGCCGCCGCCAGGGTTCGGGTAATGACTCCCCTTGCCGGCAGTGCCAGTGGGCCAGCAGAGGGGCGCTGGAGTTGTTGCCGTACCATATGACCCCTTCGCTGGAGACCCGCAGCACGGGGTTGGGATCCTCGTCGGGGAACTTGGCCAGGCGGGCGATTTCCTCTTGCGCCTGTTTGCGCTCGGCCAGTTCCCGTTGCAGTCGTTCGGTCTGGGAATGGACCTTTTGTTTCAGGGAGAATGACCAGAGCAGGCTGGTGGCCAGCAGAAACAGGACCGCCAACCCCCACCAGATGAGCATGCGGAATATGGCCGAAAAGTTGGCTGGCGAGTCGGCCTGCAAGACGCCGAACCATTTGTTGCGGATCTCGCGATAGCGGTTGGTGCGCTTGACGATGGCCAGGCCCTGGTTGAGCTTCCGCCGCAGGGCCGTGTCTGCCTCTTTGACGGCAAAGCAGTATTCGTAGTTGGAAATTGGCGTGGATAGAACCTTGAGGTTGGTGAGGCGGAATTTGCGGAGCAGGTAGCGGCCTTGCATCTCGGCAAGCAGGGCGGCGTCATGTTCGCCGGAGGCCAGCAGGCGCAGGCCGTCAATGGAGTCCTGGACCGTGATCAGCTGACTGGAGAGGTTGTTTTTCAGGGCGAAGTCGTGCATGATGGAGCCCCGCTGCACGATCAGTTGCCTGCCTCTAAGGTCGGCCAGCGATTGGATGGACGTGCCTTCGCGCACGAAAAGGACGAGCCCGAGGAGGCTGTGGGCTTCGGAAAAGTCGACTTTTTGGTCGCGTTCCGGAGAGTAGGCCATGCCGGAAAGAAGATCGATCTGGCCCTCTTCCAGCTGTCGCCGGACGCCCTGCCAGGAGCCCAGCTGGATGTTGGGCTGGAGATCCATCGTTTCGCAGACCGCCCGGATCAGATCGATGTTGAAGCCGGCTGGCCGGCCGGTCTCGTCCAGAAACTCGTAGGGGGGGAAGTTGTGGTCGCCCCTTACCAGGATTACCTCCGGTACCGGTGCCTGGGCCCATAGAATGGCCGGCAGAAAAAAGGAGGCGACGATGGCAAATAGAAAGCTTCTGGTCAGGGCCATGCGCTGCACCTGATTGAAACAAGACGGTTACGAATGATCGAAAGCCCACCGTCTGCCGATGGAACCCAGCTCAATATAAAGCCGAAGCAGGATTTTGGTAGTGGGCCGGGTGGCTGCGGATTGCCATATGAAGGTTATTGTCGTTTGAGGGGTTAGATTATCCGCCCTCAAGATGAAACAGATCGAGTCGCGTCGCGGCGGACCTGCGCCCTGCTGGAGGGGTAGGCCCCGCCGATGCCGCTCCGGAAAAACAAGCCTAATCAAGCCGGCCCGCCGGTGTCTGGCATTTTACAACCAAAAGAAACGATTGATATGATTGTCGAGATAACCGATGTTGCCTTTGGGGGGAGCGGGGTGGGAACCCTTGAAGACGGCCGGGTGGTGTTTGTGCCGTTTACGGCTCCCGGGGACACGGCGGAGATCGCCATTTCGCGGGACCACGGACGCTATGCGGAAGCGGAGCTGATGGCGCTTCGCGTCCCGGGACCCGGTCGGGTCGAACCCCTGTGCCCCTACTACGGGCGGTGCGGCGGCTGCCAGTATCAGCATCTGGCTTATGACCTTCAGGTTGAACTCAAGCAAAAGCAGTTGCGGGATGTGCTCCAGCGCATCGGCAGGCTGTCGGATCTGCCGGAGATTAGCCCGGTGGCCGCCAGTCCCAAACCGTATGCCTACCGCAATAAACTGGCCCTGGAGCCTGTCCGGGAGCCGGAATCTCCTGAAAAGCGACTGGACTATGGCTTCTGCGAACGGGACAACAAGACGTTCTTTGCTGTTGAATCCTGCCCGCTGGCCACCCCGGAGCTGAACCAGCTTCTCGCCAAAATCGGACGGACCACGCCGGGCCGCCGCAATGCCGCCGCCGAGGCTCCCCGCAAGTTGGTCCTGCGCCAGCAGGCCGACGGCAGCACCCACTTCTATTTTGGACGGGCCTCCTTCCATGCCACCTGGCTGGAGGAAAATGTGCTGAACCAGAAGGTCCGGGTGCCACTGGGGTCCTTCTGGCAGGTCAACCCCGATGTGGCCGCCGACCTGTTCGAAACGGTCCGGCAGTGGGGCAGGGATGCCGCTGGCCAGTGCATGATCGATGCCTATGGCGGCGCGGGCGCGTTTTCCTTGGCCATGGGAGACGCTTTCAAGCAGCACATTGTGATCGAATCCGACGAGCAAGCGGTGCGGGCGGCGGTCTTCAATCACGGCAGCTGGGGCATCGCCAAGGCCCGCTGTCTGCGCGGGAAGACCGAACAGCGTCTGCCCAAGTTGCTTCAGGAGATGAAACCGGCAAGTCGCCAGGCCACGACGGTGTTGCTGGATCCGCCCAGGACCGGCTGCCGAGACCAGGTTCTGGAGGCTTTGCTCAAGCAGCCCGTCGGAAACCTAATCTATGTCTCCTGCAATCCGTCGACCCTGGCCCGGGATCTGCGCCAGCTTTGCCAGGAGGGCGCCTACCGGGTCCAGAAGCTGGCATTGTTCGATATGTTCCCTCAGACCAGCCACTTCGAGACCGCCGTCGGCTTGGTTTGGAGCCCCAAAGTAGGGTAGGCATCCTTGCCTGCCTGCGTTGGCCGATGTCTTCCACTCCCAGGCTGAAAGCCTAGGCTACCCGATGGGATTGCAGGGGTCATGGTCGCAGTTTGGTCAGGAGGGAGGCAAGCAGGGAGGCGTGGCCATGGAACGTCTGGCTGAGGAGGCGAAAGCTCGAGGCCCAGGTGCGGCCGGCGGCGGTGATGGCCAAAAAGACCAGCAGGACGTTGCAGAAAAGAATGAGGCTCAGGGATAGGAAGCGCCCTTGATAGTGCAGGTCGGTCTGCCCGCCTCTCAGGGAGTGGATGGTGAGGATGACATGAAAGGCATAGGTCAGGCCGATGCCGGCCCAGACACCTTTGAGCATCGCCGGGCTGACGGGGCCGTAGAGACATCGAACCAGGCCGTATGTTCCAATCCAGGCCAAGGTGTAGATGGGCACAAAGTAGGGGGCCAGAACGATCCAGACGTTGGGGCGCTCCACGGCCACGCTGCCGCTGGCCATGGAGATCCGGAAGCGCCCGGTTCGGCGCCCGAAGAGCTTGGCGGTGAACCAGTGGGTCAGCTCGTGTCCCAGCACATAGAAGGGGGTGAAGCGGCTGACCAGGCCGAACGCGGTCAGCCCGGCCAGAAAACCGGCGCCGATGGGCATTCCAACGCTGGACCGATCGAACCGGAGTGGCAAAGCCGGTATCGACTGCAGCATGATGCCGCTGGCCGTCAGCAGCAGCAGGCCCAGCAGAAATCGGATTGTGGCTCTGGTCGCCTGTTTCATGTCGCAAGTCACCGGTTTCGGATGTCAGTGGTTCAGAGTTCAGGTAGTTTCCGGCATGAATGCCGGAGCGGGCAAGGGCTGGTCCCAAGTCCATTGTCCCTGGTCCATGGCCTCCCCAATTTCCAGTTTCGAATGTCCAATATCATCTACTGCATCGGGCGGCGGGCGTTGAGGGCCATGGCCAGGGTGGCGGCGTCGGCGAAGGAAAGGTCGGCCCCGACCGGTACCCCGGCCGCGATGCGCGAGATCGTCAGCCCCTGGCCTTCGAACTCGCGGGCGATGTAGGCGGCGGTGGCCTCGCCTTCCACATCCGAGCTGGTGGCCAGGATCAGTTCTTGGACGTGGCCTGCCGCCACCCGCTCCTTGAGTTCGCGCAGACGGATGTCCCCCGGGCCCTTGCCCTCCAATGGTACGATGCGCCCGCCCAGGACGTGGTAGACGCCCGCGAAGCAGCCCGAGCGCTCGAGAACGGCGATTTGGGAGGCTTGCTCGACCACGCAAATCAGGGCGTGGTCGCGGGAGGCATTCCGGCAGATGGCGCACTCGTCCGCCTCGGTCAGATTTCCGCAAATCCGGCAGAGTTGGATGCGCTGTTTGAGTTCGGCCAGCTGGCGGCCGAAGTGCTTGAGGACCTCGTCCGGCCAGTCCAGCAGGGCCAGGGCCAGGCGTTCGGCGGTGCGGGTGCCGATGCCGGGAAGGCGCTTCAGCTGGCCGATGAGTTCCTGCAAGGCGGGGGGATAAAGGGGGTTGTCTGGCATGATGTTGGTGCCCCTGTGGCAGACGCAGGCCCCTGCGTCTGAATTACTCACGCAGTCGGTTCACCGCGCCGCCGGTGAACCCGATCCGACCAACTCCACGGGCGGCGCCGTGGAGCTACTGCTCGCGCAGGGCCTGCGTGAGCTACGATTTACGTCTTTGGTTTCCGGTCACGATGCGATTACGAGCGCGATTACGAGCGCGATTACGAGCGCGATTACGAGCGCGATTACGAGCGCGATTACGAGCGCGATTACGAGCGCGATTACGAAACACTGAACCACTGAACACTGAACACTGCCACCCCAGACCCGGTCCCCTACATCCCCGGCAAGCCCAGACCGCCGGCGACTTTGGACATCCGGGCCTCGGTGGCGCTGCGGATCTGGCCCAAGGCTCCGTTGACCGCTTCCAGAATCAGATCCTCCAGGCCTTCGGCGTCTTCCGGATCGATCGCCTCCGGCTTGATGGCGATGCGCACGATGGTGTTGTCGCCCCGGGCGACAACTTCGACGGCGCCGCCGCCGGTGGTGAAGGTCTTCTCCAGTTGGCTAATCTCCCCCTGCGCCTTGGAAAGCTCGCTCTGCATGCGCTGGGCCTGCTGCATCATCTTGGCAATATTCATCGGTCTCAATTCCTATGTGTTAAGCGAACGCCGCCCGCCTCTCAGTGCCCGCGGACGTCGATGACGGTGCCTCCGAAGGCATCGCAGACCCGCCGGACAAACTCGCTGGCCTCGACCCGCTGCCTGATCTCAGGCGTGGATTTGGGCCGCTGCTTCAGCGATTCGTCGGAGACGCTTTCCAGGTAACGTTTGATGATGACTGTGGCATCGCTTTCCGGATAGATCCGCCGGAAGCAATCCTGGATGAGGGTCAGGTTCTCCGGCTGTTGAATCAGGTCCAGGCTTTCACCGGGAAAATCGTCGTGGTAGGCCACGGCCAGGGCATGGTTGATCAAGGACACCGGCTGCAGGGTTTCCAGCAAAGGATGAATGAGTTTGCCGCCGGGGCGGGTGGCTATTTCCGCCAGCAGGCGCTGCCAAAGTTGGCCGGGTTGCGTCTGGGACTCCGGGAGCTGAACTTCCGGGCTTCGGGGCATGGGATCCGGCTCGGGCGGTGGCGGCGCCGCCGCGGAGGCGGAAGCGGCCGGTTGGGAGTCCGGAGCGGGTTCGGGCTCCGGAGTAGGCTCGTAGAAGATGGTCGTTTCGGCGTCCGGTTCTTCGTCTTGATCCCAGGGTGGAAGGTCGTCGGCCATGGATTGATTCTGCCGGGCCGAATCTTCTTCCGGCCAGGCGGCTGCCGCGGCCGGTTGGGGCGGGGCAACCTCGACCGGTGCCTCTGCCATGGGCTCTTCCGGTTCCGGGGCCGCCTGGGCTTGGGGCCGGGGCGGTTCAACCGGCGGGGTTATGACGTTTTTTTTTATGTCATGGCGGGCGGGGGCAGGCGGGGAAGGAGGCGTTTGCCCGGAGGGGCCGGGCGAAACTTGGGCCATGGGAATGTTCAATCCGCCCTGCCGTAGCTCGTTCAGGCGGGCAATCAGGTCGTCTATCTGCAGGCTGTGGGCATCGCGCATGATCCGCACCATGGCCGCTTCCAGAAATACACGCTTGTTCAGGGCGTGACGAATGCCGCCTTCGGCGCTGACCAGGCCTTCCAGGATGCGGGTCACCAGTTGGGGGCGGGAGGACCGGCTCAGGGCCAGCAAGTCCTGGAGTTCCGAGGGGGTCACCTCCAGCAGGTGGGCCGGATCCGCGCAGACGGTGGCTACCATCACATTGCGGCTGTATTGGACCAGGTCGGCGAACAGCCTCTCCAAGTCGCGGCCGTGATCGGCCAGCTGCTGGATGATTCCCATGGCCGAGGCCACATCGTTGCCAAGCATGGCCGCCACCATATCGCGCAGCTCCAGACCCGAGGCCAGGCCAAAGATCTCGATCACGTCCGTTTCCTGGATGGGCGTGCCACGGTCGCGCCCACTGCAGAAGGCGATGATCTGGTCCAGGATGGAGAGGGCGTCGCGCATGCCACCGTCGGCGGCCCGGGCGATGGCCGCCAGGGCGCGCTCGTCGGCCTGCACCTGTTCGGCCTGCACGATCTCCTCCAGGCGCTTGACAATCAACGGCACCGGGATGCGCTTGAGGTCGAAGCGCTGGCAGCGGGAGACCACGGTGGGCAGCACCTTGTGGGGCTCGGTGGTGGCGAAAAAGAATTTTACGTGTGGGGGGGGCTCCTCCAGGGTCTTCAGCAAGGCGTTCCAGGCCGCGTTGGTCAGCATGTGGACTTCGTCGATGATGTAGATCTTGTAGCGTCCGCGGCTGGGGGTGAAGATCACATTGTTCCGGATGTCCCGGATGTGCTCGACCTTGTTGTGGGAGGCCCCGTCGATCTCGATGACGTCCATGGAGCTGCCTGAGGCGATTTCGCGGCAGGACTGGCATTGGCAGCACGGCTCGGTGACCACTCCGGCCTCGCAGTTCAACGCTTTGGCGAAAATGCGTGCCCCGGAGGTCTTGCCGATGCCGCGGGAGCCGACAAAAAGATAGGCGTGCCCCACCCGGTTCTGGGTGATGGTGTTCTGCAGGGTGCGGGTCACATGCTCCTGGCCGATGAGGTCCGCGAACGTCTGGGGGCGCCATTTGCGGGCTAGGACTTGGTAGGTTTTCGCGTTTCGGTTCAAAGCCAGCCTCGCCGGATCGGAGTCATAGGTTCAAAAAAAAAGGCCGCTGCGGCCAGCTCCAGGTATTCTGCAGCGCTCGGGACTCTTGCTTAGAGCTGCTTGGTTCCCCATCTGACTCGGTTCGCAATATTCCGACGCACAGAGCCCAAAACAGGACCGCAACGGCGACTGCCACTATACAGGTCAGGCCTGGGCCTGGCAACAGCGGCCCCCGGAAAAATAGTCCAGCAGCAGGGAAAGTTCCCGGCGCAGCTTGGAGCGGGGAATGACCC
>JBFJXC010000134.1:0-9001 GCA_041623325.1 Lentisphaeria bacterium
ACTCGCCCCGGAAGTGGTTGGAGGAGGCCGACAGCTCGTCGCTGTAGCTGCCGCCGATATACAGACTACCCAGATCGGCGGTCGGCACACCCAAGGCCAGGCCCGTCGTGCTTCTCTGCAGGAAGGTGCCGCCGCTTTCGACGAACAGCTTCACCCCGAAGACCTTTGCATCCGCATCCAGTTGAACCGCCACCAGACTCCATTGTCCCACGGGCAGACTGATCGTGCTGCTGGCTTTGCTCACCCAGTGAGCCGCCTGGTTGTGATACTCGAAGGAGAGACGGTTGTCCGCCTCCAGAACCACGCGGTAGTTGATGGCATCGTTCCGGCCACTGTGTTTTTCCAGGATGGTCTGACGGGTCGGCCCCATTCCAGCCGGCTTGACCCAGCAGGTGACCGTGAGACGCTGCTGCGACAGACCGGCGTTTTCGCTGACGGCCAGGACATCATCCTCGCTCCCGAAGGTGCCGGCACGGCTGACATACGGATCCAGCGAATCCGTCGGGGAGGTGTAGCGACTGTAAGCCTCCACATAATCCCCAATGCCATCGTCGTCGGTGTCAGCCATCCCGGGGTGAGTGCCCAGAATCTGTTCCTCGTAGGCCCAGAGCCCGTCACCGTCGGCGTCCGTCTCGCGATCGGAAACGCCGTCGTGATCCGTATCCGGATCCTGCGGATCGGTCCCGGAAAGGTACTCGTACAGATTGGTCATCAAATCGCCGTCCGGATCTTCCGCACTGTCGTCGACCAGCGGATCCAGACCGTTGATCAGCTCCCAGAAGTCCGGCATGCCGTCGCCATCGGCATCCAGCTCATTGGTGATCGCCCCGGAGGCGAAAGCCGCCCCGTTCATCAGTTCGGCTGCATGCATCCAGTTCTTCAGCCAATCCTCGCGGATGGTGAAGTCCTCGGCGGTCGTCCCGCCGTCGTCGAAGCGGAAGTAGCCAACCAGTCCCCGGCCGGTGGCCGTGAGGGCAGCGTGCGCGTCCAGAGTGCTGCCGGTGACCATTAGCCCGTCCAGGCTGGCCAGCGGCTTGCCCGTCTCCAGGATCGCGGACTTGATGGTCGAGTAGCTCCAGGACGGGTGAGCGGCCTGAATCAAGGCGGCGGTGCCGGCCACGTGCGGCGTGGCCATGGACGTGCCCTGCATGGTCGAATAGGTGTCGCCCGGCGTGGTGCTCAGAATCCCCACGCCAGGAGCCGCGATATCCACGGAGTTGACGCCGTAGTTGCTGAAGCTGGCCAGGCTGCCACTGGTACCGATGGCGGCCACACTGACAATATTGTCCAGATCGTAGGAGGCTGGATATTCCGGAACGCTGTCGTTGTCGTCGCCGATATTATCAGCACCGCCGTTGCCGGCGGCGGCCACGAAGAGCTGCCCGGCATTCCCAGCCGCCGCAATGCTGTCGTACAGGGCCTGGGAGAAAGTAGACCCGCCCCAACTGTTGTTGGTGATGGTGACCCCCATCTGCACGGCATAGTCGATGGCCTGAATCGCGACATCGGTGCTGCCGAATCCGCTGGCATCCAGAATCTTCAGGGCCATGATGCGAACGTTCCAGTTGACCCCGACCACGCCGATGCCATTGTTGCCGACCGCCCCGATGGTCCCGGCCACATGGGTGCCATGGCCGTGATCGTCGGTGGGATCGCCGTCGGTGTTCACGAAGTCGTAGCCGTACACGTCGTCGACGAAACCATTGCCATCGTCGTCCAGACCGTTGCCCGGAATCTCGCCGGGATTGGTCCACATGTTGGCAGCCAGATCCGTATGGGTGTAATCCACTCCGGAATCCAACACGCCGACCACCACCGTGCTGGAGCCGGTGGTCACATTCCAGGCTTCCGGCGCATTGATGTCCACGTCCGGAAGGTCGGTCTTGTTCAAGCCCCAGAGGCTGCCGAAATCCGGATCGTTGGGTAGAATTGAGGCGCTGATCCGGTAGTTGGGTTCGGCGTAGGCCACTTCCGAACGATTCCGGTAGTCAGCCAGAACCTGGGCCATATCGGCCTGGGAGGCCACCTGCACCACTTGGATTCCGGTCAGCGGGCTGCTGTACAGGACGCTGGCCCCAAGCTGGCTGTGGACCAGAACCTTGGACTGGGCGGCCACCTCGTCGCGGAACCGCACCAGCAGCTGCCCGGCCACATGATCCTGGGCCACCGCCGCGGCGATGCCCAGCGTGGCCGGTTCGGAACGAACCTCGCTGTAGGACAGCTCGTCGCGATAGCCGGCTTGGATATCCTCATCGCTGCGGGCTCCACCCCAGATGCGGACTTCGTCCATCTGGCCTTGCAGGAAGCGCGACGAATCCACGCTGTCCTCGACACCGCCGATGGTCAGAGTACCAGGCACACCGGCAGCGGCGGCGGGCACTCCGAACATCTGCATCCGGTAGGCCACCAATTCGCCGTTCACATACAGGTTCATTCGCTCGTTCTCGGTGTCCACGCTAGCCGCGATATGCACCCAGCCGCCGCCAGCCAGCAATAGACCGGCCTCCTTCAGCCAGATGTGCTGGGCCTGAGCCTGGACCTCGCTGCCGCCCACCTTGTACTCGACTTCCACAATCTGGGGACTCCCGCCCACATACTTGGGTTCGAACACCGTGAACAGAGCGTAGGGGACCATGGCCCCAGCCACGTTTTCCAAGCCCATTTCGTAGTTTGTGCTGGTGTCGGGCAGAACATGGCGGATCAGCACCGCGCCATCGTTCTCATCCAGCGGGCGCACCCAGGTTTCCAGCGTCCAGTCCACCAAGGCATGGCGCTGCTGCGCGGGCACCTTCAGATAGTCGTCCACCCCGTCGAAGGACATGACGCGCAGGGCCGCCGGGCTTAACGAATCTGCCGGATCGGTAAAGCGGCCGGACGGATTCAACGCCGTGCCGACATCGTCCAGGCCGGTGACCTCCTCGTAGTCGGTCAGGCCATCGTCGTCCGTGTCGGCCAATTGCGGCATGCTGCCGTTAGTCTGCTCCTGCAGGTTGGTCAGGCCGTCGCCGTCCGAATCGCGTTGACCGTCATCGAAGCCATCGTTAATGGTGCGCTTCAGCGTCGGATCGGTGCCAGCCAGGTACTCGTACCAGTCGGTCAGACGATCCCCGTCGCTGTCGCCGCTGCCGTCGGAGCTGGTCAGGTTGCCGAAGTACTTGACCTCCCACCAGTCCGGAAGACCGTCCTTGTCGGTGTCGAACTCGATCGTTTCCAGCGGCGCGCCGCCGGCGACGACCTCGATGGTTCCAACGATGCCGGCATCGACCAGCGTCGGCGAGTGCCGCCAGCCATTGAGCCAGGACTGTGTCACCAGGGGGCTGGAGTCGGCGATAAACAGGCCGCCGTCGTCGAACTGATAGTACAAAGCGGTGTTGTCGTTGGCCAGCAGGCGAGAGGCCGGGGCAATGGCCTTGACCGCACTGCTGACGGCCACTTCGTCGATCCAGCCGGCGATGCCCTCGCCGATGCGCTGAACTACCTGGCCGTCCAGATCATGATCCTGGGCGAAGGTGCCGACCCGCTCCATCCATTCCTCGCGGCCGTTGATGTACACCTTGAGAGTCCCGGCCCGGTTGTCGTAGGCTCCGGCCAGGTGCATCCACTGCCCGGTCGCCACACTGCGGAAGGCCCAAGCCTTCTTTTCGAAACCGTCCGCATCCACATAGCGCACGTACAGCTTCAGATTGCCGTCGATCCCCAACTCGAAGTTGACCTGATCGGCCCGGCCGTCCCCGAAGGTCAGGCGCCGGGAGATCAACTTGCCGCCGTCCGCCTCGCCAGCGTCCAGCTTCACCCAGGCCTCCAGGGTCCAGCTTTCGTTCAGGTCGAACCGGCTCCCGACCGGGAACTCCAGGTAATCGTCCGCGGCCATCAGCAACGAACGGTTCACATACGGATCCTGGGCATTGCCCGGATCGGAACCGGCCGTGATTTCCGCCCCGTCGGCGATGCCGTCGTCGTCGGTATCGGCCTGGTTGGCCAGGGTGCCCAGCGTCTGCTCCTCCAAGTTGGTCAGACCGTCGCCGTCGGCATCATCGTCACCGTCCGGAACCGTGTCCCCATTGCTGTCCCGTTGGGTCGGATCGGTGTGGCTTTGGAACTCGTAAAGAGCGGTCAGGCCGTCTTTATCCAGATCGCTTTCCGGATTCAGGCCGACTTTGGAACCGGAGTATAGGTCCTCGAACCAATCGGGCATGCCGTCGGCATCGGTGTCGTCGGCATTGATGGAAACGGTGACGGCATCCACGACGGCCCCGAAAAGCGGGGCGCTGTTGGTGTCGACCACACTTCCAAGAGCCGGTGTCCAGACGAACCGGGCACCTTCGTAGTCAATCGCCTCGCCATCCACATTGGTACGGGTATTGAAGGGGGAACCCGGCACATGGAACAGCATCCAAGCGAAGTCCTCGACCGTTTCGCCACCATCGTCGAAGCGGTAGTAGGCCAGCAGGTTCTGGTCATTGGGAATGGCCGGCACATCGCGTGTGGCCAGTATCTCGGCCTGGGTCCGGGCCACGGCCCAGACGCGGATTTCGTCGACCAGGGTACCGGCCTGGAAGGCCGTGCCGCCAAGCGTGGCCACGTGATCGCTCTCGTCCCCATAGACGCTGGCCGAGACCGGGGCGATGCCCTCCAGAGTCGGAACCGTGCCGTCTTCATTCTGGGTGGCGTAGTCACTGACCGAAATGCCATCCACGTACAGGGTGAGGGTTTCGTCGGCCGCATTCCAGACGGCGGCCAGATGGGTCCACTTAGCCGCGGGCAGCGAATAGGCACCGGTCACGGTGTAGCTCTTGACGGCGGCGGCACCGGTCTGGAACTGGACGAAGGGCACGTTGCCGGCGGCCAGGCCCAATTCGAACTGGGTCCGGCCTTCAATCACCGACTTGACCAGCGAACCGGCTTCGTCGGCGTCGGCCGGGTAGACCCAATTTTCCACCGTCCAGCTGCCACCGGCGCGATCGAAACGGCTCGCCTCGGGAAGGGAGACCAGCCCGGCGGCGTTCAGATCCAAGGCGCGGGCGGCCGCGTTCGAACCGGACATGCTGAAGTTCGGGTGGGTTCCGGCGTCGTACTCAGCCTTGTCGTCGATTCCGTCGTCGTCGGTGTCGGCCAGGTCGTTGCGGGAGCCAATCTCGTTCTCCTGTTCGTTGGTCAGACCGTCGCCATCCTGATCGTAGCGGGGCAGCTCAGTCTCGGAAAGGGTCTGTCGCCACTGGGCGGCGGCCACCACCGGAGTGGCGGCGTAGCGCCAGCCCTGCCAACGGTCGCTGCCGTGGATGCGATCCTCGGCCGTGATGCCGCCGTCGTTGAAGCGATAGTCGGAAACAATCGCATCCACGGAGCCGGCCTCTTCCTTGATCTGCGCCGTCAGGGTGTCGAAGATGGGCGAATAATCATCGGAGCTGATGTCGAAGATCAGTCCACCGGTGGCCGTGGCAATGGAGCGGACATCGGCGGCGTAGGTGCCGACGGTGGCCTCCAACTGACCGACCACGTGCACGGTCACATCCAGGCTGTTCAGGCGGTCGATCACCTCCTGCAGAGACTGGACCGCACCGGTATCGCCTTCTTCGGTGTCCTTCAGGTCGGCATCGGTCACCAGCACGAAGACCTTCTTGGCGGCCTCGCGGAACGGTTCGATGGTGAAGTCGTCGCCGTCCATGGCCTTGGTCAGGCCACCGAGGGCGTCCTCGGGACCATCGCCGCCGAATTCAAGCGGCAGCGGGTCGAGCCAGTCGCTCAGGAACTGGCTGCCGGACGACGTCAAGCCCCAGCCGCCCGGATCGGTGTCCGAGCTGCCACCGCCGCCAGTCAGGGTATCGCTGTAGTGCACCCCGCCGACCAGCACATTCAGGTTTCGGGCGGTCAGCTCGTTGACAAAGTCAGTGATGTTGGTCTTGACGTTGTCGATGGGACTGCCCATGCTGCCGGACACGTCGATCACGAAGACCATGTCCACCAAGCCCCCGTCGCCCTGGCGGGAGGCCGTGTCGTACAGTTTGTAGACATCGGCGGCCGTCATGGCCTGGTTGCCTATCCGCAGCTCGGCCAGCAGACCGGCGAAGCCTTCGCCGGCACGGGCCACGACGGGACCAGTCCCGGACAAGGCCGGATTGTCCTCGGCGGGAATGTCTTCCAGTTCGGCCACGGTCCGCCCGTTGACGTACAGCGTCAGAGCCCGGGCGGTGGCGTCGAACTGGGCGGCCAGATGGGTCCACTGCCCCGCCTGCACGGCGGCGGTGGCCGCCACAGCATAGTCTGCAGCCGAATCCTCGCCGGTGAAGTGCGCGTATGGAATTCCATCGGCCAGGGCCAGCTCGAAGGTATACCGGCCCACCTGAGTCGTGCGCCGGATCAGACTGTCCGTACCCATGGTGTCCGTTGGCTTGATCCACGTGGACACCACGAAACTGTTCGCGGCGTGCTCGAGAATGGCCGGCAGCTCGAGGTAGTCGGCCGCCGCCAAGGCCAAGGCCCCGTTCTCGACCGGACTAGCCGAATCGGCCGGGTCGGTCAGCGCGGCGATCTCGGCCACGTCGCTCTCTCCGTCGTCGTCCGTATCCGTAGCGCCGGGATTCAGACCGTACTGCTGTTTCTGGAGATTGGTCAGCCCATCACCCGCGGCGGCCGGCTCAGCCCCGTCCTCGATTCCGTCGCCGTCGGTGTCCACGCTGGTCGGATCGGTTCCGGCCAGGAACTCGTAACGGGTGGTCAGGCCGTCGCCGTCGACATCCAGTTGCCCATCCAGCAGCTGCCCAGCCTGGGTATTGTTGTTGGCCGGATCCAGGCCATACAGATCCTCGAACCAGTCCGGCAGGCCGTCGCCGTCGGCATCGTCGCTGTCGGTGGCGTTGACCCCATAAAGGGGGGCGGCCTGGTCGGCGGTCATGGCCCCGGCCGGGACGTTGAGGTAGTAGGCGGCCTGCCCCGTGTAGGCGAAGTCCTCGGCGCTGGCCCCGCCGTCGTCGAAGCGGTAGTAGGCCAGCAGCCCGGCCTTGTCGGACTGCACCAGCAGATGGCCGTTGGCAGCCAGCTCGCTACGGCTGCGCGCCACGTTCCAGATGCGGATCTCGTCCGCGTAGCCGGCAGTGAAGGCATCGTCGCCGACGACCGCGTAACCGGCCCCGCCTTGCAGTGCCACCGTCGTTGACGCGCCCGTTGCCGCGTCGGTGAACTCGTCAAGCGTGTAAACCAGGGCGTCCACATAAAGCGCCAGGCTCTGCTTCGCGGCGTCCCATACCACCGCCAAACGGTGCCAGGCGTCGTCATCCACCACGGCGCTGCTGGTGAGCGTATGGCTCTGGCCCTTGGCATCCGTGAAGCTGGCCTGGACCGTACCATCGGCCAGCACCTGCAGACCATAGGCGCTACCGCCACCCACGCTGTAGCCAAACAGACGGCCGCTCTCATTGGCCGGCAGCTTGACCATCGTCTCCAGGGTGAAGCTTCCGCCACCCAGGTCAAAACGGCTGGACCGGGGCAGCAGACTCTGTCCGGCCACGGCCAGATCCAAACTCTTGGTCTTCTGTTGATCAGCGGTGCCGCGACTGCGGCTCATGCTGAAGCGCGGATTGCTGCGGGCGCTGTAAGGCAGCACAGAATCCAACAGGATTTCCACATCGTCGTCGATGCCGTCGTCGTCCGTATCCGCCAAGGTCGGATCGGTCAGGAATTCGTTCTGCTCGGCCAAGTTGGTCAAGTTGTCGCCGTCGCTGTCCTCGTCGCCGTCGAGCGTGCCGTTGTTATCGGTATCCTCGTCGTTGGGATCCAACCCGGTCAGATACTCGGTTGCATCGGTCAGGCCGTCCCCGTCGGCGTCACCGCTTCCGTCAGTCACGGCGATGCCGCCGAAGTGCAGCACTTCCCAGATGTCCGCCAGACCGTCGCCGTCGCTGTCGGCATCGGCACTGGTTACCGGGGCCTGGTCGTCGGCCTCCGTCATCGCGGCATTTCCAACCAAGACACCGGCACTGGCGTTGCCGGTCAGCCAGTCCTGGCTGACGGTGAGGTCCTCGGCGGTCGTCCCTCCGTCGTCGAAGCGGAAGTAGGCAGCCAGGCGGCTGTCGGCCGCATCGGCCACCTCGCCCATTCCGGCCACGATTTCCGCCCCGGTCAAGGCGCTGTTCCAGATGCGCACCTCGTCGATGGCACCGGCAAAACCTTCGCCGATACGGGCCAGCCGCGGACGCTCACCCCAAGTGGGCATCTGGCGGATGGTCGTATGACGGCCAGCCAGCACGCCGTTGATGGTGATGCTCAGCAGATCCGCGGCGTCGTCGAAGCTGGCGGCCACATGGCTCCACTGATTGAGCGGCAGTTTGGCGCTGGCAGGCAGGTTAAGCTGTTCGACCGTCCCGTCGGTGCCGCGGAACGCGATCACTGGCAGCTGGCCGACTAGACTCAACTCCAGGACGGTTTGCCCGGCCAGGGTGCGCTCGAAAATGGTTCCGGTTGCCGCGGTCGGCCTGACCCAGGCCTCGATGGTCCAATCGGTCAAAGCCAGACGCACGGAGTCGGGCAGCTCCACATAGTCGCCGGTGCCGTCCAGAGTCAGCACACGATCCACGACCGGGCTGAGACTGTCGAGAGCATCGGTTCCGGCCAGCAGCTCGGCACCGTCCTTCTGCCCGTCGTCGTCGGTATCCTCCAGGGTCGGCAAGGTGCCGATGGCCTGTTCCTGAATATTGGTCAGCCCGTCGTTGTCCTGATCGGCTTTCAACTGGGCCAGGGTATTGGTGGTACGCGGATCCCAGCCCAGATAGAACTCGTAAAGATCGGTCATACCGTCCGCGTCGGAATCGCTCGTGGCGGTGGCCACGTCCAGCAACGGCGCTCCGTAGTTGGGGTTGGAGACCTGAACAGTGGTTTGGGTTGTGCCCGTGCCCGTTGTCTGCGAGATGGTCGCCCGCAGATCCAAGCCGAAGTGGATCCCCTCCCAAAGATCGGCAATGCCGTCGGCATCGGAATCGGCACTCAAGTAGGCGAAACTGTCCGCACC
>JBFJXC010000135.1:0-8968 GCA_041623325.1 Lentisphaeria bacterium
CCACTGGGTCAGGACGCCGGCGGCGTCTTCGACCCGGCTGTCGGCGAAGACATGGGGGTGGCGGCGGATCATTTTCCGGGCGCAGCGCCTGGCCACTTCCTGCAGGTCGAAGCGTTTGTCTTCCCGGGCGATCTGGCAGTGGAAGACCACTTGCAGAAGCACATCGCCAAGTTCGTCGGCCATGGCCTCGTCGTCCTGCTCGTCGATGGCGTCCAGCAACTCGGCGGACTCCTCGACCAGGTAGCGCTTTAGGGTGGCGTGGGTCTGCTCGCGGTCCCAAGGGCAGCCGCCGGGGCCGCGCAGTCTGGCCAGGACGTTGACCAGTTCCTGAACGTAGTCGGTGTCGTTTGTCATGATGTCCTTGCGTTTGGTAGCGGGTTGGTGTGGGTAATAATAGGTGATCAACGCGAATGCGCCAGCAGTCGGCCGCCGCCATGGCGGCAGGCGCCAGTAGCTCGGGGAACGGGGTCATAACCGTGGCCACCCTGCCGTGTCCTGCGCGGCGATTGTGAGCCGGGGCGGCTCTGGTGTCTTGAAACCAAAAAACCGTGCCGTATTATGACCAGTCGCCGGGTTGCAGCAGGTGTGCGCTTCGCCGGGTTGGGTTCGGTTTAGGGCAGACGGGTATTGGAAAATACGATTGGCTGGGTTCGATGAAGACTGAGAAGAGCGTTGTGGTTGAGCCGGCAAGGTTTTCGGACATTGGCGCCCTGTTGGAAATTGAGCAGGCGGTGTTTGTGCCGGCCGACGGCATGCTGACTCGGCGGTCTTTCAGGCGCCATATCCAGTCCAGGCATCTGCTGCTTGTGGCGCGGGGATCGGAGCCGGGCACCGAGGTCGCGGGGTATGTGCTGGTGTTCGTGCATACGCGGTCGGCTCGCATCTATTCGCTGGCCGTGCATCCGCGCTACCAGGGACGGGGCCTGGCCAGAACGTTGTTGGAGGCGGTGCTGGAAGCCCTGCGGGCGCGGCCGCTGGACGCGGTCAAGCTGGAAGTGCGCAAAACCAACTGCCGGGCCCGGGGGCTGTACGAGTCTCTGGGGTTCGAAGTCACCCAGACGCGTCCGGACTACTATGGTCCGAATGAGGATGCGATTTGCATGAGTCGGGCAATCCGCCCTCCGGCGTCAAGGGATTGAGCCCTTCCGGTTATCCAGCTCGTGCCGGTGCCCCTGAATGGTCAATCGCTTGAACGCTGGATCGGTTGCTGAAACTCAGCGGAATTCCACCGGCAGCTGTTTGGCCAGGTTCTGGCGGACGCGGTCGTGCGCCTTGTTGACTTCTTTGTCCTGCAGGGTCTTGTTGGGATCCCGGTAGGTCAGCGAATAGGTCATGCCGCGCTTTCCCGGACCCAGGACCTTGGCATCCTCGAAGATGTCGGTCAGCTGGATCGATTCCAGAAGCTTGATGTTCATCTTGTCGATGGCTTGGACGATCGCCGCGTTGGCCAGGTCCGAGGGAGCCACCAGGGAGATGTCTCGGCTGGTGGCCGGGAATTGGGGCAGCGCCTGGTAGACGCGCTCGCGACCGGCCAGGCTGTTTAGCATGTCCAGTTCGATCAGGGCCGCGAAGGCCCCGTGCCGGAGCCGGATGTGCCCGACAAGGCAGTCGGCCAGCTTGCCGAAGACGCCCAGGAGGGTCTTTCCAACCAAAATTTCGGCACACTGGCCGGCGGCGAAGCCGGGGTGTTCGGCTGGTCGGCAGCTGATTTCGCTCAAGCGGCGTGCGGTCAGCCAGCTGGTCAGCAGGCCCTTGAGGTCGTAGAAGTCGTAGGCGAGCAGGCGTTCGTCTCCGAAGCGCTCGGGGTGGCGCTGTCCGGTCAGGACCAGGCCAGCCTGGAGGCGCTCCTCGGGCAGTTTGCCGCCGGCGTTGAAGATTCGGCCGATTTCGAAGCAGCGCAGGTCGTGGTTGTGGTGGGCGATGTTATGGGCCAGCACCTGTACCAGACAGGGCAGCAGGCTGGGGCGCAGAATGGCATTTTCGGCGCTGATGGGATTGCTCAGGCACACCAGGTCCCGGGCGGTCAGGTTGGTCCCCAGCAGGGCGGCCTCCTGGTTCATCAGGGTGTAGGTCACGCTCTCGTCCAGGCCGAATCCGAGCAGTTCGCCCCGGGCTTTTTCGATCGGGTAGAAGGCGTCTTCGGCCATGCTTCCGCCTACCAGTGCCGCGGCCGGTGCGGCGGGGATGTTGTCCAGCCCGTGGATGCGGACGACCTCCTCGATCAAGTCGGCTTCGCGGTCCAGGTCCAGGCGGAAGGAGGGGATCTTCACGGTGACGGAGTCGGAGGTGCGTTCGACCACGTCCAGCCCCAGGCGGCCCAGGTAGTCGCAGACCGTATCCGGAGCGATCTGGATGCCAAGCAGCTGGTTGATCCGGGCGAAGCGGGCGCTGACCTCATGGGGGTTGTACGGTTTGGGATAGGCATCGATCACGCCATCGGCCAGCTGGCCGCCAGCATACTGGCAGATGAGGCAGGCGGCCCGTCGGCTGGCGAACTCGACCATCTCCAGGCTCACGCCACGTTCGAAGCGGTGGGACGAGTCGCTGTGGATGCCCAGTTTCTTGGCGGTGGCCCGGATGTTGGAGGCGTTGAAGGCGGCGCTTTCCAGAAGGACCGTGGTGGTCTGCTCGCTGATCTCGCTGTTGCCGCCGCCCATGATGCCGGCCAGGGCCACGCCTTTGTCGGCGTCGGCGATCACCAGGTGGTCCCGGCTCAGCTTGTGCTCGGCGCCGTCCAGGGTCTTGAGGATTTCCTTGTCCGCGGCACGACGCACGATGATTTGGTGCCCGGCCAGCAGGTCGTAGTCGAAGGCGTGCAGGGGCTGCCCGCACTCCATCAGAACGTAGTTGGTGATGTCGACCACGTTGTTGATGGGGCGCAGACCGACCGCTTGCAGGGCGCTCTGCATCCATTGGGGGCTGGGGCCGATTTTGACGTTGCGGATCACCCGGGCCGTGTAGCGCGGGCAGAGGTCGACCGCTTCCACGTGCACGGCGGCCAGGTCGTTGATGTGACTGTCGCCCACCGGGTTCAGGGGCGTTTCGGGCAGTTTAAAGGAGTCGACGCGATCGTAGACGGCGGCGATCTCGCGGGCGATGCCGATGTGGGAGAGCCAGTCGGGGCGGTTGGGGGTGACTTCCCAGTCGACGACCCAGTCGGCGTCGTCCAGGAAATCGCCCAGGGGGGTGCCGACCGGGGCGTTTTCCGGCAGCTCGAAGAGGCCGGAATGATCGCCGCCCATACCCAGTTCATCGCGGCTGCAAAGCATGCCGCTGGAGGCCACGCCGCGCAGCTTGGCCTTCTTGATGACAAAGCCGTTGCCGAAGTCGGTGCCGACGGTGGCCAGGGGCACGACATTGCCGGCGTCGCAATTGGGGGCGCCGCAGACGATCTGGACCGGTTCGGCGGCTCCGTATTCAACCCGGCAGACGCTGAGGCGGTCGGCATCGGGATGGGGGTCGCGGGAGAGGATTCTGGCCACGACGACGCCTTGGGGGATGGCCCCGATCTGGTCTATGCCTTCCACTTCCAGCCCGGCCAGGGTCAGGCGCTCGGCCAGCTCTTTGCAGCCGGCCGTGAAGTCGACATAGTTCGAAAGCCATTTCAGGGAAGTTTTCATGGGAGGAGACCCTCGTTCGTGCGGTCTGTGGTAAACTTAGAACTGCGCCAGGAAGCGGGCGTCGTTTTCGTAGAGCAGGCGGATGTCGTTGATGGCATGGCGGATCATGGCGATGCGTTCCAGCCCCATGCCGAAAGCGAATCCGGAGCAGGCTTCCGCATCGTAGCCGACCGCTTTGAAGACGGCGGGGTCGACCATGCCGGCCCCGGAGATTTCCAGCCAGCCGGAGTTCTTGCAAACCCGGCAGCCCTTGCCTCGGCACATGATGCAGGAAAAGTCGTATTCCAGGCTGGGCTCGGTGAACGGAAAGAAATGGGGACGGAAACGGACCTTGACGTCGGGGCCCAGTAGTTCGTGGGCAAAGGCGGTCAGGGTGCCCTTCAGATCGGCCAGGGAGACGTTTTTGTCCACGTAGAGGCCTTCGATCTGATGGAAATTCATGCTGTGGGTGGCGTCCGGGGTGTCGCGCCGGAAGCAGCGTCCGGGGCAGATGATCCTTACGGGGGGCGTGTGGGTCTCCATCACCCGGATCTGCACGGGGGAGGTCTGGGTGCGCAGCAGGCGGCCGTCGGGAAGATAGAAGGTGTCCTGGACATCCCGGGAGGGATGGTCTGCCGGCGTGTTCAACGCGTCGAAATTGTAGTATTCGGTTTCGATGTCCGGCCCGTCGGCCACTATGAAGCCCATGCGCCGGAAAATGGCCACCATGTCTTCCATGACTTGGCTGATGGGGTGTTTGTGGCCGGTTTTCCAGGCCCGGCCGGGGAGGGTCACATCCAGGGCGGCGGCCGCCTGCCGGGAGGCGGCGCAGCGCTGGGCGGCCTCGTCGATGGCCTCCTGCAGTTGCTGTTTGAGGCGGTTGATCTGCTGTCCGGCCCGGGGGCGCTCCTCGGGGGAGAGCTCGCCCAGGCCGCGCATGGCACCGGTCAGGATGCCCTTTCGCCCGAGGTAGCGAACGCGGATGCTGTCCACTGTCTCGGCGCTGTCGGCGGCTTGCAAAGCCGCCGTCGCCTCGCGGAGCTGCTGCTCCAGACTTTCCGTAAGCGCTGTCATAGTCGGTCTCGTTGGGTTATTGCAGTCCGGCTGCAAGGATCTCTGGATTCCGGGAGTTGGGCGGCGCGGCGGTCGGGCGGCGGGATAGGTCCAGCCCAGCTTCCGCCCCGCTTGTTCGCAAAGTGGGTAGCATAACGTATATTGTGCGTGTTTCCACTGGAATAAATGGGTTTGCGGGTAGCAGTGTCGGGAGTGTTTAGGGTGTGACGGCCTCTCAATGGGTTTAATCAAGAACATCACCACCCGTCTCCGTCTGGGGCGTGGCTCGGATATCAGCAGTGCCGGGCGCGAAGCCTTGCGCCGGGGAATGCTCCGGTGCCCCCGCTGCGGAAATCAGCAAGCGCTGGCCGAGTGCAAGTCGCTGCAGATGGTCAAGTGCCCCAAGTGCGACTTCATGTCCTTTGTGCCCTTGAAAGTGGGCAAGTTCTGGTTGTTCCAGCCCCTTGGCGGCGGAGGCATGGGCAGCGTCTACAAGGCCTGGTGCGACGAGGCGCCCAATCAGTTTTTCGCCGTGAAGGTTCTGGCCCGTACCGACAATCCCGATCCTGGCTTTGTCCACGCCTTGCTTGGGGAGGCCAGAGTCGCCAGCGCCCTCGGTCAGCATCCTTCCATCGTCCAGTGCGTTGCCAGTGGCTACGAGGCTGGCGAGTACTATTGCGCTTTGGAATTCATTGACGGCGAGCGGCTTGACGACGCCATCGAGCGCCTGGGGCGCTTGTCGGAGTTGGAGGTGCTCACGATCGCTCTGCACGTGTTGGCCGCCGAGGAGCACATCTACAAGCGCGGGTTTCTCTATCGCGACCTCAAGCCAGAGAATATCTTGATCGAGAAGGAGACGGGGCGGGGGGTATTGCTGGATTATGGTTTGTGTCTGCCTCTGGACAAGGCTCTGCATCCAGAGGAGGAATTTGTGACCGGATCGCCCTACTATATTCCGCCCGAGCGCCTGTGGGGAACCGGCGAAGACGCCTCCAGCGAGATTTACTGCCTGGGCATGGTCATGTACTATGCCCTGACCGGCCACACCTTCTACGATGCCGACGAGGTCGACTCCCTGGCCAAGCGGCACGTCTCCAACGTCCGGATCTCGGTGTCGGCCAAGATGAGGGGGGTCCACCCCGAAATCGTCGAACTCCTGACCCGAATGCTCAAGCAGGATAAAGCTGAACGGTTCCAGACCTTCCCCGAAGTCGGCAGGGCGATCTACAACATCTGCCAGTCCTTTGCCAACGCCAACCATTAGCTGACGGCTCCATTCAGGCTACCCGTCGGCCTTTGCAACCGCTCTGCACCAGTTGGTATTCCCGCCTTCCGGCCTAGGTGCCTCAGTCCCGATTAAAGTCTCGGTGAGCCCTTGACCGGGCCGCGACCGGCGCGATATTTCGGTATGTGACGAAATGCAGGAGGTGTCGGCGTGCGGAATGTGTTGTATGTGACCAAGGCTCTGGCGGACGAGACTCGCCTGCGGGCGCTGTGCGCCCTGAACGGCCGCGAGCTGTGCGTCTGCCAGCTGATCGAGCTTCTGGACCTGGCTCCGTCCACGGTCTCGAAGCATATGTCGATACTGCGCCAGGCCGGTCTGGTGGAGGGGCGCAAGTCTGGCCGCTGGATGTACTACCGGCTGCCGGAGGCAGGGGAGACCACGGAGGGTTGTTTCCAGGCGCTGTGTTGGGCGCTTGGGCAGGCGTCCGCCTCCAAGCAGGCCCAGGCCGATCTCGGGCGTTTGAAGGCGATCGTGTGTGAAGGCCCCGCGGGTGAGCCCGCCGGCGGTTTGAATCGTAACCAAGAGGATGAAAAGCAATGAGCGACAAGCTGCATGTATTGTTTCTGTGCACGGGCAATTCCTGCCGCAGTCAGATGGCCGAAGGGTGGACGCGGCACCTGAAGGGCGATGTGATCGAAGCCTACTCGGCGGGGATCGAGACGCACGGCTTGAACCCCAACGCGGTCAAGGTTATGGCCGAGGCCGGGGTGGATATCAGCGGCCACAAGTCCCAGTTGTTGAGCGAATTCGACGGGGTGGATCTGGATGTGGTGGTCACCGTATGCGGTCACGCCCACGAGACCTGCCCGATGTTTCCCGGCAAGGCCAAGGTGGTGCATGTGGGTTTCGACGATCCCCCCAAGCTGGCCAAGGAGGCGGCCAGCGAGCAGGAGGCGTTGGACTGCTACCGCCGGGTGCGCGACCAGATCCGGACGTTTGTGGAGACGTTGCCGGAGGCGTTGGTGGGGTGATGTGATGCAGTGGTGGAGTGATGGGGCGATAGCATTTGCTCCAATGCTCCAACTCCTCAAGGGACAGTTGGGAAGAAAGGGTAAGCCATCATGAGCGGCTGCTGCTGCCAACCATCGAAAAACGACCAGACCGGTTCGGCCTGCTGCGGCTCCCAGCCGAGGCCCCGAACGAACCACGACATCACCCGGGAGGACTTTTTTCTGGGGTGGCGGGAGATGGCCTCCGGCCGGGTGGCGCAGGTCACGCACCGCCTCTCTCGGGGGGACAAGCTCGGGGCGGTGAGGGTGCGGCTGGGAATCGGGCGGATGTCCTATTCCATTCCCGATGGTCTGTACACCGTCGGGGCTCCGGATGCGTCTTCGCCGGTGCTGGTGACGGCCAACTACAAGCTCTCCTTCGACCGTCTGCGGCAGGAGCTGGAGGGGATCAATGCCTGGATTCTGGTGCTGGACACCCAGGGGATCAATGTCTGGTGCGCGGCTGGCAAGGGGACTTTCGGCAGCGCCGAGATCGTCCGTCAGGTCGGGAAGACCGGTCTGGCCGAGATTGTGCGGCATCGGCAGCTGATTGTTCCGCAGCTGGGGGCGCCGGGGGTGTCGGCCCACGAGGTGAAAAGGCAGTGCGGTTTTTCCGTGGTCTACGGCCCGGTCCGGGCGGAGGACTTGCCGGCCTTTCTGAAAGCTGGTTTGAGGGCCACCCCTGAGATGCGCCGGGTGCGGTTCGGACTTTGGGATCGCCTGGTTGTGGTGCCGGTGGAGGTGGCGATCTGGTTCAAGGCGGCGGTGTTGCTGATGCTGGGCTTGACGTTGTTGTCCGGCTTGCAGGTGGATGGCTACAGCGCGGCCAAGGCGATCGGGCATGCTCCGGAGATTCTGGCCGGGGTGGGGGGCGCCTACTTGACCGGAGCCGCCGTTGTTCCGGTCTTGCTGCCGTGGCTGCCAGGGCGCGCCTTCGCTCTAAAAGGAGCGGTGGCGGGGGTGGTTCTGTCGGGCCTGATGCTGCTGTGTCCGGCCTTCGGCGGACCTGGGCTGGTGGCCGGTGGCTGGGTGCTGCTGACCACGGCGGTGACCTCCTTCATGGCCATGAATTTTACGGGCACGTCCACCTATACCTCCATGTCCGGCGTGAAGCGTGAGATGCGCCTGGCCGTTCCCTTGCAGGCGGTGGCCGCCTTGGCGGCGGTCGGGTTGTGGATCGCGGCCAGGATCAAGGGGGTGTGACATGCTGACGTATTTGAAGAATGTGGTGACTTTGGAGCTGGATGTGGAGGCGTGCGTGGGCTGCGGTATGTGCGCGGTGGTCTGCCCCCATGCCGTCTTCGCCATCGAGAACAAGAAGGCGGGCTACCGGGATCGGGATGCCTGCATGGAATGCGGGGCCTGCGCCCGCAATTGTCCGGTCGGCGCCATCCGTGTGACCACCGGGGTGGGCTGCGCCAGCGGCATCCTCAACGGGCTGTTCGGCGGCGACGGCGCCTGTTGCTAGAAAACAAGGAGAAATGAATCATGTCCTGTAGCTGCAAATCCGCAAGTTGTGCTCCGGCACCGACTGACTCCGGCAAGGGGTTGGGATTCTTCGAACGCTACCTGACCGTTTGGGTTGGGCTGTGCATTGTCGGCGGCATTGTTCTGGGGCGCGTGGCCCCGGGTCTGGCCAAGACCCTGGACGGTATGGCCATCTGGGTCGGCGACGCCCCCGTGGTCAGCATTCCCATCGCCGTCTGTCTGTTCTTCATGATGTATCCCATCATGGTCAAGATCGACTTTGCCGAGGTCGTGCGGGCCGGGCGCAGCGGCAAGCCGGTGCTGCTGACTCTGTTCCTGAACTGGGCCATCAAGCCCTTTACGATGTATGCCATTGCCGTGTTCTTTTTGGGCACTCTCTTCCGGGGTTTCATCGGGACGGAGGCGGTGGATTTGGTGAAGATGCCGTTCGGACTGAATCTGGCCGAAGGCGCCACTCATGGGGCCGGTACCGTGGTTCTGGTCGAAGGGGTCAAGATGCTGCAGATTCCTTTGTGGCGCAGCTACTTGGCCGGCTGCATTCTGCTCGGCGTTGC